>JAGXBK010000035.1 GCA_018971195.1 Betaproteobacteria bacterium | reverse complement strand
TGCCGACGAGCGTGCTCGTCACCGGCTTCGACATCATCTTCTTCTGGGTCGCGCGGATGATCATGACGACGACCTACTTCACCGGCAAGCTGCCGTTCAAGGACGTCTACATCAACGCGATCGTTCGCGACGCCGAAGGCCAGAAGATGTCGAAGTCGAAGGGCAACGTGCTGGACCCTCTGGACCTGATCGACGGCATCGATGCCGAGAGCCTGGTTGCCAAGAGCGTGCTCAACATGATGGACCCGCGGCAGGCCGATGCCGTCGCGAAGCGCACGCGCAAGCAGTTCCCCGACGGCATCCCCGCGTTCGGCGCCGACGCGTTGCGCTTCACTTTCGCCTCGCTCGCGACCTTCAATCGGACGCTGAACTTCGACCTCGGCCGCTGCGAGGGCTACCGCAATTTCTGCAACAAGCTGTGGAACGCGACGCGCTTCGTGCTGATGAACGTAGAAGGCAAGGACGTCGGCCTGGACGAGTCGCTGCCGCGCAGGCCGTCGATCGCCGACCGCTGGATCGAGGCCGAGCTGCAGTTCGCGGCGGATGAGATCCGCGAGCAGCTCGAGGCCTACCGCTTCGATCATGCCGCCAAGGCACTGTACGAGTTCGTGTGGAACGAGTTCTGCGACTGGTACCTGGAGCTCGCCAAGGTCGACCTCGCGCGCGGCGACGCGACCGCGCAGCGCGCGACCCGCAGGACACTGGTGCGCACGCTCGAGGCGATCCTGCGGCTGGCGCACCCGTTCATCCCCTTCATCACCGAGGAGCTGTGGCAGTCGGTGGCCCCGCTTGCGGGAACGACCGGGGAGACGATCTCGTTGCAGCGCTACCCCGACGAGCGCGACTATCGGCCCACTTCGGAGGCGACGACCGCGTCGACCCAGGTCGCCGCTCTGAAGGCGCTGGTCGATTCGGTGCGCTCGCTGCGCAGCGAAATGAGCCTGTCGCCGGCGCAGAAGGTCGGGGCATTCATTGCAGGCGATCTCGCGGGGGTGGGGGTCGGTGCCCTCACCGATTACCTGAAGGCGCTCGCCCGGCTGTCGGACGTCCAACTCGTCGGCGAGCTGCCGGGCCGCAATGCTCCGGTGCAGGTCGTCGACAAGCTTCGCGTGATGCTCGATGTCCAGGTCGACGTCGCCGCCGAGCGCGAGCGCCTCGCCAGGGATATCGCGCGCCACGAAGGCGAGATCGCGAAGGCGAAGGCCAGGCTCGCCAACGAGGGTTTCGTCGCGCGTGCGCCGGTGACGGTCGTCGAGCAGGAGCGCAAGCGCCTCGCGGGATTCAACGCGACGCTGGACAAGCTGCGCGAGCAGTACGCGAGGCTCGAAGGCATATCGTAATCGCCGCTTGTCGCATCCCATGCGCGCAACGGATCGCTATCAGTGAAGTGAAGCTCCTCCATCAGCCGGCGCAAAGGGCGGCGGGCTTTACATAGACTCCGTCACTACTCGTCGCAGGAATCGTCACGGCGAGCTCCGCAGCGCGTCAGTCGCGCCGCAGATGCGGCAGGTATTGCTTGATCTTTCGATACAGCGTCGCGCGGCTGATGCCCAGTGCGGAGGCGGCGGCGGAGATGTTGCCGCCGTGGCGCTCGAGGGCACTATGCACCGCCCGCACTTCCATGGATACCAGTGTGCCGATCGGTAGGGTGGCACCGTCGTTGCGTTCGCCGGCCGGGCCCTCGAGCATTTCGCTCAGGAAATCGTCGGTCAGGTGGCGAAGCTCGATCTCCCGCCCATCGGCGAGTAGCGCGAGCGCCGTCGACAGCACATTGCACAACTGACGCAAGTTGCCGGGCCACGGATGATTGAGGAACACATCCATCACGTCATCCGAAACGGTCACGCAAGGGCGAGCGGACGACCTGTCCGCAAGGATTCGCATCACGACTTCGCGAAGGTTGCGGCGCCGGCGCAGCGGCGGGAGTTCGACGCGAAGACCATTGAGGCGGTAGTACAGATCACCGCGAAAGCGACCCTGCTCGACCTCGCCCTTCAGGTTCGCGTGCGTGGCGCAGATCACTGCGATGTCGACAGGAACCGGCTTTCCGCCTCCCAGTGGGGTAACGACCCTTTCTTGAAGGACGCGAAGCAACCGCGCCTGCTGCGACAAGGGCATGTCTCCGATCTCGTCGAGAAAAAGGGTGCCGGAGTGTGCGAGTTGGACCCTCCCGCTCACGCCCCCACGCCTGGCTCCGGTGAATGCGCCCTCGCCATAGCCGAACAGCTCGGATTCGATCAGGTTCTCGGGAATCGACGCGCAGTTGATCGCTACGAATGGACCATACTTTCGCGGAGATTCCTGGTGCAACGCCTTCGCAGCCACTTCCTTGCCGCTGCCCGTCTCTCCTTCCAGGATGATCGCGAGACCAGCCGCGAATGCGAGCTGGGCCCTGTGCAGAAGGTCGCCAAGCGCACTATCGCCGAAGGTAACGTCGGCCAGACACGGATCGTCCTTGGCACCCGACAGGACGACCCGGCGCGCAGTTGGCGGTATCGCCGCTCCACGGTCCGGGCGGGCGCTCCGGCTCGCCGGTCCCCCGGAGCTGACGTAGACGCGCACACCACAGCGCATATGCAGCAACAGGGGCGATCTTCCCGAGACCGAGAAATGGTCGACGAAGCGGTCGAACGCGAAGTCGAACAACGTCGAGAAGTGGAGAGCGCCAAACTGCCGGGGTCCGATCTGTAGCAGGGGAAGCGCGGCGCGATTGGCGGCAATCAGCGTGCCGTTGTCGTCGAACGCCGCGATGGCCTCCCAGAGGGTGCCGAGAAACTCTGGTCGGCTATGGAACTTCACCACGGCATGCCCCTTCAGTTGCGCGGAGATCAGTCGATTCTCGATCATCTGCCCGGACATGGCGGCGAGCGACCTGATGTGGTTCTGACGCACCGGGTCGCCACCGGAAACATCGAGCACACCCAGCAGACTCCCGAAAGGGTCCAGGAGCGGAACGGCCAGACACGAAAACGGTTGGATTCGCTCCAGATAGTGTTCGTGTCCGAACACGCTTACGGCTCGCCTTTCGGCAATCGCCGTGCCCATGGCGTTGGTGCCGGCGCGTTGCTCGGACCAGCACATGCCCGGACGCCCGCCCCAGCGCTTCAGCGAAGCGTCCACTGACATCGAGGCGAGAATCGTCGCTTCGGCGTCGGTGAGCATGACGATGCTGCGGGTGTTGGCGATCTGTTGGTAGAGATTCTCCAGCTCGGGCTGCGCAACTTCGACGAGGAGACGGTTGCGCTCCCTGAGTGCACGCAGCTCGTGCGCCGAGACAGGCTCGAGATCTGGGGGTGAGGCGACATCGAGCCCGAAGCTCGCGCTGCGTCTCCAGGAGCGCTCGATGACGTTGTCAATCAACCCCGCGGGGATCACGTCACCGCGAACGAGATGGTTGCGTGCGAGGATGGTGCGCGCGTCCGCATCGATCGAAGGCGTGTCATCGGTGATGGTCATCGGATCCCCTGGAGTCCTTACGGATCTCAAACTGTATCGATTCGATACGCCTCTTTGCATCGTTCTAAGACATGCGCGTGATCCATCGTGCAGCGTCGGAGTGCGCGCTTCCCCGTTCAATCCATGGCTGCTATCCGCATTTCGTCCCGGGGCGGGAGGCTGCAGTCGCTCGCACTGTGCGTGGCACAGCGTTTGCGTATGCAGCGCGGACCACGGCCGTCGGGCGCCGGAATCCGGAAGCCGCGCCATGGGAGTCGTGGAAGCAGGAAGAACTTTGCGCTGTTCGAGAGTCCAGATCAAGGCGAGCGTGATTGCGTTTTTCGGAATAGTTTGATCTCCATCAAGGCGAGAGGGACCCCGACTTGAACACGGCTTTGCTCCCGGCGCGACGCCTTGCGACGATCGCTGCATTGGCGCTCTCGATCGGAACGGCGCCGGCGGGAGCCGTGCTATCGGCTGATCACCTCAAGGCCGAAGTCCTCCCCACCCCGCCGAGCCCGCATTGGATCTATGCGGTGGATATCGTGTTCAGCCAGATGACGGAGGGCAAGATCGTCCTCATCGACGGTGACACCCGGCGCATGCTCGGCATGGTGAATACCGGCATGAGCGCTGGCTTCGCCCCGTCGCCCGACAAGAAGGAGCTCTACGTATCGGAGACGTACTATTCGCGAGGAACGCGTGGCGAGCGCACTGACGTCGTGACGGTGGTCAGCACCGACGAACTGAAGCCGATCGCGGAAATCGTCATTCCACCAAAGCGATTCCTCTCGCTTAACGTGCCCTACGGCACCATCACCACGCCGGACGGCAGGTTCCTGCTGGTCTTCAATTTCACGCCGGCGACTTCGGTGAGCGTAGTCGACCTCAAGAGCCGCAAGTTCGTCGGAGAGATCGCGACGCCTGGGTGCTCGCTCACCTACCCGATGAGCGACAGCCGCGGGTTCGCGATGCTGTGCGCGGACGGGCGTCTGCTCACCGTACGGCTCGACGACACGGGCGAAAGCACAGGCCAGAAGACGAGCGACCAGCGGTTCTTCGATTCGGAGAAGGAATCGCTGAACGTGACGCCGGCTCGGCTGGGTGCGCACTATTTCTTCATTTCGTTCCTGGGCGTAGTACACGGCCTCGACCTATCCGGAGACAGCCCTGCGTACGACGCGCCCTGGTCACTGCTCAGTGGCGTGGATGGGCGCGCCGGATGGCGGCCGGGCGGATGGCAGGAAGCGGCGGCGAATCGGGTACTCGACCGGCTTTACGTTGTCATGCACAAGGGGGGCGAGGGAACGCACAAGGACCCGGGTCCGGAGGTGTGGGTCTACGATCTTGCGACCCACAAGCGGATCGCGCGGATCCGCATGAAGACGCCGGTAATCAGCGTCCTGACCAGCACCGGTGACCATCCCCTGCTGTACGGACTTGGAGCGGATGGTGCGGTGCACGTCTACGACGCCCGCACCGGCGTCTACAAGGGCTCGGCGAAGGGGTTGGTGCAAACCGGCATCTTCCTCGCCAATCCTTGAGGGTTCCAGGAATGCTCGATCCGGTCGTCGGCGGTCTTCTCGAAGCGAATCTCGCGCTGATCTTCCTTGCGAGTGGCGTCCAGAAGGCGCGCGACCCTGCCTGGTTTGCGCGCGCGGTTCGGGAGTACGACCTGATCCCTCAGTGGGCATCGACCCCATTCGCCGCCGCCGTGACGCTCGTCGAATTGATCTGCGCGATCGGCGTACTTTGGGCGCCGACGCGCGTCCTCGCTGCGAGCGGCATGGTCGCACTGCTGCTCGTATTTTCAGTCGCCGTGACGATCAACCTGGTGCGCGGGCGGCGCGACGTCGATTGCGGCTGCTTCGGACCGGCCGGGACTTCAAATGCTGGATTGAGCGGCTGGATCGTCCTGCGCAATCTCGCATTGGCGGCCATGGCTGCGGCACTGTGGGTGCCGACCGGAGTGCGGCCGGTGGTGTGGGTCGACTACGTGACGCTCGGATTCGCGACCGTGACATCGCTGCTCGTGTTTGCGGTCGTCAACCGGCTGATCGCTGCGGCACCCGGTCTCGCCAAACTGAGGAGGGGCGCATGACTGAAGCTCTGCTGGTATCCAACGCGATCCTTTGGGTCGCGGTGATTGCGCTCGGGCTGGTGGCTGTCGCATTGGCGCGACAGGTCGGAATCCTCTACGAGCGCATCGCCCCCGCCGGAGCCCTCGTGATCGACCGCGGCCCGGGCGTCGGGACGCAGGCGCCGCTGTTCGAGTTGCGCGATCTGCTGGGGCGCGCCGTGAAGCTCGGTGGGCTGCGCGGCGACGGCAGGAACACCGTACTGCTGTTCGTGTCGCCGACCTGCCCGATGTGCAAGAAGCTGCTCCCCATTGCCAAGTCGATTCTGCGCTCGGAGCGAGCGGCCGCGATAGTGCTCGCCAGCGACGGCGAGGAAGCCGAGCAGCGCGCGTTCGTCCAACGGGAGGGGCTCGAAGCGCTCCCCTACGTCCTTTCGCGCGAATTGGGCATGTCCTATCAGGTCGGCAAGCTGCCCTACGCCGTGCTGATCGACGCCGAAGGCGTGATCCGGGCGAAAGGCCTCGTCAACACGCGTGAGCATTTCGAAAGTCTGTTCGAGGCCAGGGACCAGGGTGTCGGCTCGCTGCAGGACTATCTGCGCGCCGAGCGCGCTTAGAGGATGGATCGGGGAACTTCGATGAACTGGCTCGATCGGTGGTCCGAGCACTCGGCGCGCAGGATCGCTCAGCTGACTTCGCGGCGAAGTGCGCTTGCTCGCCTCGGGCGAGTGCTGGTCGGGGGCGCGCTGTTGCCACTGCTGCCGATCGATCGCGTCACGGGCACGGCGTGGGCAGCTGCAGGGGAGGCTGCGCGTGCGCAGGCGGATCCGGGCGATCCCAGGTCCTGCAGCTACTGGCGCTATTGTGGAATCGATGGCTGGCTGTGCGCCTGCTGCGGTGGCACTGCGCATTCGTGCCCGCCGGGTGCGGAGCCGTCTCCGCTGACCTGGGTCGGCACGTGCAGCAATCCGGCGGACGGCATCGATTACATCATTTCCTACAACGACTGCTGCGCCAAGGGGAGTTGCGGGCAGTGCTTCTGTAACCGGAACGAGGAAGACAAACCGCTCTACCGGCCGCAGTCGAACAACGACATCGACTGGTGCCTCGGCACTTCGAGCATGGCGTATCACTGCTCGACCGCAGTGATCCTCGGCGCCGCGAAGCGATGATCGGGCGCCTCGCACTGGGGTTGACGGGCCTCGCCGTCGCCGCCTTCGCGCAGGCGACTGACGGAAGCATCTTCGTGCAGCGCTGCGCGGTGTGTCACCTCGAGACCGCCAAGGGCTCCCCGGGGTTCGTTCCGCCACTCACCGACACGCTCGGCTATTACGTCGCAGCCGACGGTGGCCGCGCGTACCTCGCCCAGGTCGTGACCTATGGCCTGAGCGGGCCCATCACGGTCGCCGGGGCCCCGTACAACGCCACGATGGTGCTCTACACGCCGCTCAGTGATCAGGAGGCGGCCGACGCGCTCAACTACGTACTCACGCATTTCGACCAGAAGAGTCTCCCGGCTCGGTTCGATCCGTTCACCGCTCGCGAGGTGCACGACGCCAGGCAGGAAAAGCTGTCGGCGCTGCAGATGCACGCAAAGCGGCAACGGCTGCTGGATGAACTGAGCCGGATGGGCAAGCACCGCTGATCGTCGCAATTTTCGAGAGAGGTCACAGCAAAATGGGAGCGATTGATCTGCCCGCCGTGCAGGCGGCACTCGAAGCAAACGCAAGGCTGTACATCGGCGGTCGCTGGGTCGATGCGGTCGACCGCGGGACGTTCGATGTCATCAATCCGGCGCAGGCGACCCTGCTCGCGAAAGTGGCGGCGGCGAAACCGGAAGACATCGACGCGGCCGTTCGCGCCGCGCGGCACCAGTTCGAGCACGGGGAGTGGTCGAAAATGAACGGCGTCGAGCGTGGCCGGCTGCTCTATCGCCTCGCCGAGCTGATCGACCGTGATCGCGAGCAGCTCGCGATGCTCGAAACGCTGAATCTCGGACGCCCGCTCCAGGAACCGACCATTCTCGACCTGCCGATGGCGATCGACACGGTCCGTTATTTCGCCGGGTGGGCCGACAAGATCGAGGGCCGCACGATTCCCACGCCTGGATACTTCGGCCGTCCGACCCACTCGTACACGGTGCGCGAGCCGGTGGGCGTGGTGGGAGCGATTACGCCCTGGAACACGCCTTTGATGATCGCGTGCTGGAAGCTGGCTCCTGCGCTCGCTGCCGGCTGCACGGTCGTGATCAAGCCGTCTGAAGAGGCTCCACTGACGACGCTCCACCTCGCCAAGCTGGTCGAGGAGGCGAACTTCCCGCCCGGGGTCGTGAACGTCGTGCCGGGCCTCGGCGAGGTAGCCGGCGCGGCCCTGACGCGTCACCCCGGCGTCGACAAGATCAGCTTCACCGGCAGCCCGGAGGTCGGGCGCGAAGTGATGCGCGCCGCGGCAGATGGCTTCAAGCGCGTTGCGCTGGAGCTCGGCGGAAAGTCACCTCAGATCATTCTCGACGATGCCGACCTCGAGACCGCCGTGGGCGGCGTCGCACTCGGACTGTTCTTCAACCAAGGCCAGGTCTGCGCGGCCGGCACGCGCATCTTCGTTCATCGCTCGCGTTACGACCAGGTGCTGCAGGCCCTGGCGGGTGCCGCGAATGCCATCAGACTTGGTGATCCACTGGACCCCGGGACGAACATGGGGTCCCTGGTCAGTCTGAAGCAACTCGAACGCGTTTCGGATTACGTGCGTACCGGACTGGGAGAAGGGGCGAAGATCGTCGCAGGCGGAAATCGACCTGACGGGCCGGGCTACTTCTTCCGACCCACGATCTTCGCGAATGCGAGCAACGACATGCGCATAGCGCAGGAAGAGATCTTCGGGCCCGTGGGTGCGGTCATGGCGTTCGACGAAACCGACGAGGCCATCAACCTCGCGAACGCGACGCGCTACGGCCTCGCCGCCACTATTTGGACGCGCGACGTGAGCCGGGCGCACCAGCTGGCCGCACGGGTTCGGGCTGGTGCGGTGGCGGTGAACGGCTGGGCGCCGATCGATCCACGCCTGCCGTGGGGCGGCTTCAAGACGAGCGGCATCGGGCGCGAACTCGGCTGGAACGGGATCGTAGCGGTTACCGAGGAAAAGGTGATCACCATCGTGCTGTGAGCGGAGCACATTCGCGGCCGCTTCCGCCGATTCGGTCATCGGCGCGGGACCGGCGCAGGGGTGGATTCGGGCACCGCTCCGCTTTTGATCGCAAAGGATTCTTATGAACAAGTACGGACTCGTATTTCTCGCCGCTCTCGCCAGCGTTTCTCAGGTCGCCGTCGCGCAGGACATCTCGCGTCTCGGCAAGGATCTCGTTCCGTCGGGGGGCGAGCGCGCCGGAAACAAGGACGGGACCATCCCGGCGTGGGAAGGAGCCGTTCCCCCCGACGCCTGGACCTACGGCAAGCTGCGGTTCGACTCCTGGAAGTACCGTGCCGACAAGCCGTTGTTCTCGATCGACGCGTCCAACGTCGACAAGTACGCCGACAAGCTGTCCCCTGGACAGATTGCCACCATCAAGCAGGTCAAGAACTACCGCATGGATGTCTATCCCAGCCATCGGGACTGCGGCGTGCCGGACTTCGTGGCGGAAAACACCAGGAAGAACGTCGGCTTCGCGAAGATGGACGCCAATGGCTGGAGCCTGAAGGAGGCCTACGTTCCGGGCTTTCCATTTCCATTTCCGGCCGACGGCGCACAGGCGATGTGGAACATGAAGATGCGATACCACGGAGTAGGGACGGACTGGCCGCACGTGGTCACTGCGGTCTCGCCGCGCAAAGGCAGCACGGAGTGGATCAAGGCGGTGTCCGATCAGACCATGTATTACCCGTGGGGCCTCAAAGGCTCGACCAAGTTGAGCACGCTCCCGCCGATCGAGTACGACACCTACTTCGCGTACGTGTCGCCGCCCGCGCTGGCGGGCCAGGCTCTCGTGATCACTGTCTATATCAACCAGCCCGGCGCCGAGACCAATTACTACTTTCCCGGCCAGCGCCGCGTCCGCCGCATGCCGTCCTACTCGTACGACTCGCCGCAGATCGGTTTCGAGGACCAGTACACGCTCGACGAGCCGCTCGTGTTCAACGGCACGATCGACCGGTTCGACTGGAAGCTCGTGGGCAAGAAGGAGATGTACGTCGCCTACAACTCATTCGGCGTCTACGACTACAAGGCGAAGTTCGAGGACGTCGCGCAGAACGACTCGATCAACCCGGCCAGCCGGCACTACGAGTTGCATCGCGTCTGGGTACTCGAGGCAACCGTGAAGAAGGGGATGCGCCACATCGCGCCCAAGCGCTACTACTACCTCGACGAGGACAGCTGGAATGCCATGGCGGCGGAGGACTACGACGCCCAGGGCAAGCTGTTCAAGTATCGCGAAGGGTACCTGATCCCCGTGTATGAAACCGGCACCTGCGACGTGACCGCATTCGCGCAGTACAACCTGACCGAAGGACGCTACGTGTTCGACATGCATCCCGTGGGCGGAAACAAGGACATGCGGTGGGTGACGGTGCCGGACGGGCCGCGCTTCAAGCATGACTTCTACACCGCGGACAACCTGCGAGCGATCAGCGCACGCTGAAAACGCCGCTCGAGAGAGGGGAGATGGGACGATGACAACCCAAGTGCACTTCAAGGGCAAGCTGCTCGCGGCTGCGTTCGCGGTGCTTGGCACCACTGCAGCCGCTGCCTTCAGCTTCGACACGGGAACAGTGAGCGGGAGCTTCGATTCCGCGGTGACCTTCGGCATGGGCGTGCGGACGCAATCACCCGGATGCGATACCGTCATCGGGACCACCGCGGGCACGCCGACTCCGGCAACCGGGAGCGGTGCGCCGACCGGTTGCATCGACGCACTCTCGATGTACAACGATCAGGGAAACCTGAACTACGGGAGGGGCGACTTCTTCACGACGTATCTGAAGGGCACGCACGAGCTGTTCCTCAAGATGCCCGAGAACTGGAGCTTTTTCGGACGGGTCAACTGGCTGGCGGATGTGTCGGCGACGCACGCGACGGGCTATCTCAGCGGCGCCGGAAACGGCCAGTCGTTCCCCGGCGATTCCGCGAGCGAGCTCCGCTTCAAGCCGCGGCTGCTCGACCTGTGGATCAACAAGAGTTTCGACCTGAACGGCGAGCAGGCGCGGCTGCGGGTCGGCAACCAGGTGATCAGCTGGGGCGAAAGCCTCTTTCTGCCCGGTGGCATCAACCAGACCAACGCGATGGACCTCATGCGGCTCGCGCAGCCGGGAACCCAACTCAAGGAGGTCTTCCTGCCCGCCCCGATCGTCAGTCTGGCGACCGGCCTCGGTCACGGCGTGAACGTCGAAGGCTATGTGCAGGCGCACTGGAACGGGCACTATTTCCCGCCGGTCGGGAGCTACTGGTCGACGGGGACCATAGGCAATGGTGCCGACGGCTACGGAGCATTTGCGACGCCGACGCCGCACAACCCCAGGAACGGCGGGCAGTTTGGGATTGCGCTGCACTATCAGCCGGAGGCGACGCAGGTCAATTTCGGCGTGTACGCGATGCGCTATCACGACAAGGCTCCGGTGGTCAGTTACGCCGACCCCGCTGCGGCAATGGGAGCCTATTATTCGTATCTCGAAGACCGCACGCTGTTCGGAATCAGCACCGATTTTCCTCTGGGGAACTGGGCAATCGGCGCCGAACTGTCGTACCGGCCGAAGGATGCGGTATCGCTGAATCCGCTCGGCGCAAACGATGTTGATGGCGGCGTCTGCCTGGTCGGGGGCAAGTGCTACGTGGACGAGAAGAAGTACCAGGCGCACGTCACCGCGCTGCTGAGCCTGACGCCAGGCGACTACGGAACGCTCCTGAAGATGCTGGGTGGGGCGGATACCGCGACGCTCCTCGCCGAGGCGGCCATCGTGCGCTATCCAAATCTGAAAGGCTCCTATCAGGGAGTTCCCTCAGCCCCCGGGTATTGGGGCTGGGGGTTCCTGAACGCCAACGATCCCTCGTTCGGGACGCCACAGGCGGGGGTGGGCACCAGCACGTCGTGGGGATACAACTTCGACTTCAGCTGGACCTACGACGGCAAGCTGATCCCGGGCTGGCAGGTAACGCCCGAGATCTATTACTTCCAGGCGGTCAAGGGCAGAACGCCGAACGCCATGGCGCTCTTCATGGAGGGCGCCAAGAGCGCGAACTTCATCGTGACCTTTGCGCAGAATCCCACGACCTGGCAGTTCGCCGTCAACTACGCGGCATTCTGGGGCGGGTCGAGCGTGCTCGATCAACCGCTGCGGGGCAGGAATTTCGTCGGTGCCTACCTCACACGCAACTTCTGAGCGCACGCGGCGCATCCGAGTCGGCATTGCGCCGCGGTAACGTTCGGCCGCGGCTTCCGGCATTCCGCCCACCCTGGGTGGCGTGCCCGGAGCGGCGTCTCGTCGTCCCGGTCACGAGGGACCGATCCAGGGATTCCGGCGACGAACCGGCAATCGTCGCTGCGCCGGCAATCATGGCCACGCATTCCTTCTCATGAACCGCTGGATTCAGAAGCTCCAGGACCTGCTCTTCCACGGAAGGAAGGCGATTCTGGTCATCTTCATCGCGTTCACGGTCGTCATGGGGATCTTTGCGCTCCAGTTGAGGATGGATGCCGGCTTCGAAAAGCAGATGCCGACCGGTCATGAGTACATCAAGACGTTCCTGAAATACCGGGACGACGTGCTCGGCGCAAACCGCCTGATCGTCGTCGTGAAAGCACGTCGTGGCACGATCTGGACCAGGAGGGCGCTGACGCGGCTCTACGAGGTCACGCAAGCGGTTACCTTCCTTCCGTATGTGTCGCGTCTGAGCGTGCAGTCGCTCTGGACGCCCAACACGTTCGTCAATGAGATCACGGAGGATGGCTTCCGCGCCGAGCCGCTCATTCCGGGCACGGTGACCGCTGACAAGCTGACTCCCGAGGTCATCGCGAACATCCAGCACGCGACGAACGAGGGCGGGTTCGACGGCACGCTCGTCGGCCGTGATCAGACGAGCGCGATGATCACCGCCGAGCTGAACGAGTACGATGCCCGGGGGACCAGGATCGACTACCTCGCATTCGACCGCACTCTGGAGAAGAGGATCCGGAAATTCGAGGATCCCGACTTCGAGATTCAAATCATCGGGTTCGCCAAACAGATCGGCGACATCGCGGCGGGAGCTCAGGGAGTTTTGGAATTCTGCGGCATCGCGCTGCTGCTGACCTTGCTGGCGGTGTACTGGTACTGCCGTTCCATCCGACTCGCGATCCTCGCAATCCTGTGTTCACTCACTTCGCTGGTGTGGCAGTTCGGGACGCTCAAGCTGCTCGGCTATGGGCTCGATCCGCTCGCCGTGCTGGTGCCCTTCCTGGTATTCGCGATCGGCGTATCGCATGGCGTGCAGCAGATCAACTACATCGTCCGCGAGATCGCCCGCGGCCAAACGACCGAACAGGCGGCGCGTGCGAGCTTTTCCGGACTACTGGTGCCGGGTGCGCTCGCTCTGAGCACGGCATTCGTGTCCTTCATGACCCTGGTCATGATCCCGATTCCGATGGTGAGAGAGCTCGCGGTCACTGCGTCGATCGGGGTCGGCTACAAGATCGCGACGAATCTGGTGATGCTGCCGCTGGCGGCCTCGTTCATGCACTTCAGCCGGGAGTATGCCGCCAGGGCAATGGTGACTCGGGACCGCCGCGCGCAGTGGTTGAAGAAGCTTGCGCGCGTCGCCGAGCCGTCCAACGCTGCCGCAGTGCTCGTTGCCGTCGCGGCCATCTTCTCGATCGCGGTGTGGCAGAGCAGGGATCGCGTGATCGGCACGCTGGAGCCGGGCGCACCGGAGTTGCGACCACAAGCGCGCTTCAACCTCGATGCGGTCGCCATCGCCGGCAACTACGACACGGGCCTCGACTGGCTGACGGTCATGTTCGAGGCGCCGCGCGACTCCTGCGGAAACGTTCGCATCGGCCTCTATCAGGACCGATTCGTCGATCAGATGCGCCACGTACCCGGGGTCATGTCGGTGAGCTCGTACTCGGAGCTCCTGCGCACGTACAACGAGGGTTACAACGAGGGAAACCCCAAGATGTACGTGGTGCCGATCGATCCTGGAAACTACGCGGGGCTTTCCGTCGAGGTCGGGCGGCTGCGCGGGTACATGCGCAAGGACTGCAGCATGGTCGCGGCGCACCTGTTCCTGACCGATCACAAGGCGACGACGATCAACGGCGTGATCGCTGCGGTCAAGAGGTTCCGCACCGACGACAGACTGCCGGGCGTGACGGTAAGGCTCGCTTCGGGCAACGCGGGCGTGCAGGCTGCGATCAATGAGGTCGTCGCACGCAGTGAGCTGCCGATGATGCTGTATGTCTACGCCGCGATACTGATTCTCGTGTTCATCGCCTACCGCGATTTCCGAGCGATGATCGCGTGCTGTCTGCCCCTGACCGTCGCCACCTTCATCGGCTACTGGCTGATGAAGGAGCTCCGCATCGGGCTCACGGTTGCAACGCTTCCCGTCATGGTGCTTGCGGTGGGTATCGGGGTCGATTACGCGTTCTATATCTACAACCGCCTGCAGCTGCACCTCGCCAGGGGCCAGCCGATCGTCAAGGCGCTCGAGCACGCGATCCTGGAGGTCGGCACGGCGACGATTTTCACTGCGGTGACGCTCGCGGTCGGCGTGGTGACGTGGGCGTTCTCGGAACTCAAGTTCCAGGCCGACATGGGCAAGTTGCTGGCGTTCATGTTCATGGTGAACCTGGTGATGGCGATGACTGCGCTGCCGGCGCTGGCCGTGTGGCTGGAGCGGCTCTTCCCGCGTCGCAAGCCGCCGAGCGTGCTCGCGGTGCTGGAGCATTGATGGGCTCTTCGATGCGCGTCATCGCGCGACTCGCGCTGGCAGGAGTCCTCGCGGGCGCGAGCGCATGGTGCTTCGCAGCGGAAGGGGCCAACCCGGCGGTGGGCGGACAACCCGCCCCCCTCGAGGAAAGGCCCGCCTTGCGCGTGCCCTGGGCGAGCACCGAAATGATGCTGGGCGCGACGAATGCCGGAGGCCGGCTCGTTGCGGTCGGCGACCACGGGGTGGTGCTTCTGTCGGACGATGGAGGGGCAAGTTATCGGCAGGCGCGCTCGGTGCCGACGCGCGCGACCCTGACTGCCGTGTCGTTCGTCGATGCGCGCAATGGCTGGGCCGTCGGCCAGTGGGGCGTCATCGTTCGTACCCGCGATGGCGGCGAGACGTGGGAGTTGCAACGCAGCGATACCAGCGTCGACCAGCCGCTGTTCACGGTGCACTTCAGCGACAGCGAGCACGGCGTCGCCGCAGGGCTCTGGTCGCTGCTGCTCGTTACCGCCGACGGCGGGCAGCATTGGAAGACGCTGAAGCTGTCGGCACCGCCCGAGGGTGGTCCGGCCGATCGCAATCTGTTCAGTATCTTCGGAAGTCGTAGCGGCACGCTGTTCATCGCGGCGGAGAAGGGTACGGTGCTCCGTTCGACCGATGCAGGCGCGAGCTGGCAGTACGTGAACACCGGCTACAAGGGGTCGCTCTGGACGGGATGCGCGCTGCGCGATGGAACGCTGTTGGTCGCGGGGCTGCGCGGGACCGTGTACCGCAGTACCGACGACGGGCAAAGCTGGCAGCCGATTGCGAGCGGAACCAGGAGCTCGATCACCGACATGGTCGAGCACCGCGGGCAGGTGATGGCGGTAGGGTTGGATGGCGTTCAGCTCCGGAGCGGCGACGGAGGGCGCAGCTTCAGCGTCACGGTTCGCGACAATCGCACCGATCTGACGGCACTCGGCGCGACCCCGGGTGGCGATGTGCGCGTGTTCTCGGTGGCGGGAGTGGCGAAATGGGCCGAATGAGATCGAGAGCAGCCATTTTGCTGGTCCTCTGTTTCGCGTCGATCACCGCGGCGGCGCAGGACGACTCGGCAAGAGACGCCTATGCCTTGAACTGCATGGGTTGTCACCCTGTTCACCCCGACACGGCGAGCGACCTTCACGTCGCAGGCGAGTACACGGCGCAGTTCAGGCAGGCGCCCGACAAGCGGCGATTCTTCATCCGCATGCCCTCGGGCCGCGGCAAGCCGCTGTCACGCGAGCAGAATCGCGAACTGCTTGCGGAGATCCTGAGTTGGGCGAAGGCCTGCCCGCAGCTGCCCCCCGGAACACCGCTCAATCTTCCCGAACCTCGCGCCGCTGCGGGGGAGTTCGCGCCGCTGGCACCCTCGCCCTCGCGTGATTCCGACCTGGTCAATCTTGGGCGACATCTGTACTTCGACACACGGCTGTCCAGCGACTGGGGTCGTTCGTGCGCCCGCTGTCACGATCCGCAGCGCGGGTGGGCCGACGGTGCCGCGTTGTCCAAAGGCTATACGAACAGCGATTACTTCCGCAACGCGCCGAGCCTGCTCAACGTTGCCGGACGGGCGCACCTCATGTGGGACGGGAGCGTCGAGGGTGGGAATCTCGTCGGCGCGGCGCGTGACATGATTGTCCGGCCCGACATGATGCACGCGGATCCGCTGCTCGTCGTTGAGCGCATCAAGCTCGTTCCGGAGTATGTGCGCCTCTGGAGGAAAGTCTACGGCGGCGAGAGCGAGATCACGCCACGCGGCATCTATGCATCGCTCGCCGCATTTCTCGAGACCGTCCGTTCGCGCAACGTTCCGTTCGAGCGGTTTCTGGCCGGTGACAAGGGCGCACTCGGCCCGGCTGCCCGGGAAGGCATGCAGCTGTTCACCGGCAAGGCAGGTTGCGTGCGCTGTCACAGCGGACCGAGTCTTTCCGACCAGCGGTTCCACCGCCTCGCGGTCCCGGAGAACCCCGCGATTTGGGCCGAGCCATTGCGAGCCGTCGCCATGCTGCGGCTGTTCAAGCGCGATGGCGTCCCAGACGTCATGGACGCGCGCAGCGACGTCGGCCGCTACGCGGTGACCAAGGATCTGCACGATCGCGGCAAGTTCCTGACACCGTCTCTTCTGGACCTGAAGTGGACCGCACCGTACATGCACAACGGGGTTTTCCGAAGCCTCTCGGAGGTGGTGGATTTCTACGATCGTGGTGGCGGCCCGGGAGGCGAGCTCGAGCCGCTTCATTTGACCGCGCGAGAGAAGAAGGCGCTGTTGGCGTTTCTCGACAGCCTCAGCGGCGACGAGGTCATCGTTGCCGAGCCGGTCCAGTGGCCGATGCAATCGCGCGGATTCCACCCGCAAGCTGTGGCCCCGGCGGTCGGTGGCGGCCCGGCCGCAGCCGAGGAACTCTCGGCTGCCATGAACCCACCCCCGCTGCAGTCTCTACCGCCGGTGCCGGTGCCTGATGACAATGCCATGACGGCAGCGAAGGTCGAGCTCGGCAGAATGCTGTTCTGGGATCCACGCGTCAGCGGGAATGGCAGTACGCCGTGCGTGTCCTGCCATTTCCCGCAAATGGGGTGGAGCGACGGCAATGCGATTTCGCGGGGCTATCCGGGAACCCAGAACTTCCGCAACGCGCTCACCGTGCTCAACGCCGCCTATTTCCGCCACCCCTTCTGGGAGGGTTCGGTCGATCGGCTCGAAACCCAGGCGCAGACCGCGGGATCCGGACCGGTCGAGGGTAATGCGGACGGGTCGATGATGGAGATGCGCTTGCGCTTCATACCTGACTACGTCGAGCGATTCAAGGCGGCGTTCGACACCAGGTGGCCGGAAGCGCGCGACGTCTGGCGGGCGATCGCGACCTTCGAGCGCACCATCGTCACCGATCCGAGTCGCGTCCCTTTCGACCGCTACCTGAATGGAGAACCCGACGCACTGTCATCGGCGGCGCTTCGCGGGTATCGATTGTTCACCGGCAAGGCGGGCTGCCTGAGCTGCCACAACGGTCCTCTGGCATCCGATGAGCGCTACCACTCGGTCGGCCTGCCGGAGAATCCGATTCTCGAGTCGAGTGTTCTCCATCAGGCAACTCACAGCTTCGCACAGCGAGCGAAGGGCGTCACCGATCCGGCGCTGCTCGACGCCGATGTGGACCTGGGTCGCTACTACCAGACCAGGAATCCGGCGGACATCGGACGATTCCGTACACCGAGCCTGCGTGAGCTGAAATATACGGCACCCTATATGCACAACGGTCAATTCACGACGCTGGATGAGGTGGTCGACTTTTTCGATCGAGGCGGGGGAACCGGGCCGAACCGCTCGCCGCTGCTCAAACCACTACACCTCAGCGCCCAGGAAAAAAGCGATCTCGTGGCGTTTCTCGAATCCTTGAGCATGGAAGAGCCGCTGGTCGTGGCCGCCCCGCAACTGCCACCGATCGTTCCGCTCGGGGAGTGACGCGGCTCGCCGATACGCGGGTGCGCCAGCCTGCCGAGCGCACCGGCGCTCGGGGTCGGGGAGGCGCTCCGACAGCCGCACGCCGCGGCATGCGCGTGGGTACCGCTCGCACGCTGAATTGACCCTGTCCCGGGTTTGGTGGAGACTCACGGCGCAATGAGCCATCCCCTGCCACTGCACCCCCCGCTCGCCACCCTCGACGACGACGCGTGGGAGGACCTGCTCAACTTCATCGAAGAACGCAGGGTCATCCCGATCATCGGCCCCGAGCTCCAGAAGGTCGAGACCGAGGAGGGACCCAGGCTGCTCTACGACTGGGTCGCCGAGAAGCTCGCAGCGAAGCTCGGCGTCGACACGGCGCAGCTTCCGAAGCCCTACACCCTCAACGACGTCGTCTGCTGGTTCCTCGCCTCGCGGGGCCGGCGCGAGGAGGCGTACACGCGGTTGCGCAGTCTCTTTCGCGAAGCGAACTTCGCCCCGCCCCTCGCGCTGCGCCAGCTCGCCCAGATCACCGATTTCGACCTGTTCGTCACCACCACCTTCGACCCGCTGCTCGAGCAGGCGGTGAACCAGGAGCGCTTCGGCGGCGCGCAATCGACCGAGGTCATCGCCTATGCACCCAACCGGGTCGCCGATCTTCCCTCCGAGCGCGAGAAGTTTCAGCGACCGGTGATCTACCACTTGCTGGGCCGCCTGTCGGCATCGCCGACCTACGTCATATCCGACGAGGACACGCTGGAGTTCATCTGCGCGCTGCAAAGCGAGCACCTGACGCCCGAGAAGCTTTTCCACGAGCTCGAGCACAACCACCTGCTGTTTATCGGCAGCAGCTTCACCAACTGGCTGGCGCGTCTGTTCCTGCGCATGGCCAAGCGGCGGCGCCTGTCCGATCCGCGCGACGTCGGCGAGGTGCTGGCCGACAACCACTCGGTCAGTGACGGTCGCCTGATGGGCTTCCTGCAGCAGGTCAGCGTGCGCACGCGCGTCTACAGCGGCGCCGAGAAGTTCGTCGACGAGCTGCATCGCCGCTGGATGACGCGCCGCAAGCCCGGCGAGGTGGTCGAGCTGAACCTCCCGCAGCGCTTCCTGCCGCCCGAGCGCGACATGCCCGACAACGCGGTCTTCATCAGCTACGCGCGCGAGGACCTGCAGGCGGTGCAGAAGCTCAAGGCGGGGCTCGATGCCGCTGGCATCAAGACCTGGTTCGACCTCGACCGGCTGGAAGGCGGCGACGACTACGACCGCAAGATCCAGCGCAACATCGCACGCTGCTCGTATTTCATCCCGGTGATCTCGGCGACGACCGAGCGCCGGCTCGAAGGCTACTTCCGCCGCGAGTGGAGCTATGCCCTCGATCGCTCGCGCAACATCGCCGAGGGCGCGCTGTTCATCGTCCCGGTCTGCATCGACGGGACACAGGCGATCGATGCGCACGTCCCCGACAGGTTCAAGGCGCTGCACATCACGCGCCTGCCGGGTGGCGAGGTGACGCCGGAGTTCACGCGTCACCTGCAGGATTTCCTGTCCGCGCGGCACTGACGCGGCCGTGGCCCCGCTCGACAACCCCGCCGCGCAGACCTCCGTCGACCCGCAGCATCCGTGGCTGGGCCTCGCGTCGTTCACCGAGGAGACCCAAGGGTATTTCTACGGCCGCGAAGAGGAGGTCGCCGAGCTCGGCCGCCGCGTCCAGCGCAAGACGCTGACGCTGCTGTTCGGCCAGTCGGGCCTCGGCAAGACGTCGATCCTGCGCGCAGGCATCGTCCCGCGGCTGCGGCCGATGGGCTACTGCCCGGTCTACGTGCGTGTCGACTATTCGGCGGAATCACCGGCGCCCTCCGAGCAGATCAAGCAGGCGATCTTCCGCGCCACGCAGCGCTCGGGCGAGTGGACGCAAACCGGCGTCGCCGTCGAAGGCGAGTCGCTGTGGGAGTTCCTGCACCACCGCGACGACGTGCTGAAGGACGACGCCGGCAAGCCGCTGATACCGCTGCTGATCTTCGACCAGTTCGAGGAGATCTTCACCCTCGCCCAGGCCGACGACGCGGGCCGCAGCCGCGCCGCGCAGTTCATCGAGGACCTCGCCGACCTGGTCGAGAACCGGCCGCCGAAAGCCCTCGAGGCGCGGATGGAGGACGATGAATCCGCGGCCGAGAAGTTCGACTTCACGCGCAGCGACTACCGGATCCTGATCGCGCTGCGCGAGGACTACCTTGCGCATCTCGAGGCGCTGAAGGGCGTCATGCCCTCGATTACCCAGAACCGCATGCGCCTCGCGCGCATGACCGGCGAGCAGGCACTCGAGGCGGTCATGAAGCCGGGCGGCAAGCTGGTGTCGCAAGAAGTGGCCGAAGCGATCGTGCGCTTCGTCGCTGGCGGCTCGGAGCTGCGCAACGCCGAAGTCGAGCCGTCGCTGCTCTCCCTCATCTGCCGCGAGCTCAACAACGCGCGCATCGCCAAGGGACGCACCGAGATCTCGGCGGATCTGCTCGCCGGCTCGCACGAGACGATCCTCGCCGAGTTCTACGAGCGTGCGCTCGCCGACCAGCCTGCGGCGCTGCGCCACTACATCGAAGACGAGCTGCTGACCGAATCGGGTTACCGCGAGAGCATCGCCGAGGAGAGCGTGCGCAAGGCTTTCGCCGGCATGGGTGCGAAGCCCGATGCGCTGCCGACGCTGGTCGACCGGCGGCTGCTGCGAATCGAGGAGCGCCTCGACGTCCGCCGGGTGGAGTTGACCCACGACGTGCTGTGCAGCGTCGTGCGGGCGAGCCGCGACCTGCGCCACGAGCGCGAGGCGCGTGATGCCGCCGAACGCAAGCTCGCCGAGCAGCGCGCCCGCGAGCTCGCCACGCGCAAGGCGCTGGTGCGCGCGCGGCAGATCGCCGCGGTCTGCGCGGTGCTCGCGATCGGCGCGATCGCCAGCGCGATCTACGGCTACCAGAGCGCGAAGCGGGCGCAGCGCGCCGAAGCCGACGCCCAGCAGACCCGCCAGCTCGCCGACAGTGCACGAGGTCAAGCCGAGAAGCTGATCGTGTACCTGCTCGACGACTTCTATCTCGAGCTCGAGCCCATCGGGCGCCTCGACATCGTGGCGGGTCTGGCCAAGCGCGCCGTCGACTACTACGCGGACCTGCCCGCGGCGCTGCGCACGCCCGAGACCGACCGCAATCGCGCGCTCGCCCTGGTGCGCTACGGCGCGGCGCTTCGCAACCAGTCGAAGCTCGCAGAAGCGAAGTCGGCGCTTTCAGGCGCCGTATCGACCCTGTCGCACCTGCGCGCGCAGGGTGATCGCTCGGAGGAGACGGCGATCGGGCTGGGGCTCGGGCTCATGTCCCAGGCGCGCGTGGCGAGCAGCGAGGTGCGCATCCCGGAGGAGCTCGACCTCGCTCAGCGAGCAGTCGACGTGCTCGATCCGCTGATGAAGGCGCCGTCCCCGTCCGTTGCGCTGCGGCGCGCCTATGGGCTTGCCGCCACCTTCCTCGGTTTCTCGCAGATGCAGGCGAACGACAACGCGCGGGCGGTGAAGACGCTCGACCAGGCGCGCGAAGCGAACCGCAGCATCGCGGACCTCAAGCTCGACGACGTGCCTGCGGCGGTCGCCTACGCCGAGGCCTGTTCGTGGCAGGCTGCCGCACTCAACAACCTGGGCGAATTCGATCGGCTGCACGAAATTTCCGCCGACGGCCTCAAAGTGAGCGAAGCCGTGCTCGCGGTGCAGCCGGGGAACATGTCGGCGCGCCGGGCGCAGGCGCTGCTGGCCGACAACCTCGTTTCCGCCGAATTGACATTGATGCACACCCGCAAGGCGCTCGAATGGGCGAAGCGCGACGTTGCCGACTGGCAGGCAATGACCGAGCTCGATCCGACCAACCAGATCTCGTGGAACAACCTGGTCAACGCGCGCATGCAGATTGCAGGTGTCCGCTATAGCCTGGGCGACATCGACGGCGCGCTCGGAGATTTGCGGTCGGGGCTTAGCGTAGCAGGTCGCGTGCGCCAGGCCGCGATCCTGGGGGTGGTGCTGGCACTCGCTTCCGGCTACGTCGCGCAGTTCGAGGCCGATACGGGCAACCAGAAAGCGGCGGCGGCTGCGGCCGCGCAGAACCGCCGCTACACCGAGCTGGCAACGGCGGGCCTACCGACAGGATCTTTCGGGCACGCCTTCCTCCCCGAATTCCTCGGCCAGGTCGGATACCCGTTTGGCCAACTTGGCGTTGGCTACGCCGCGCTCGCGGTCCCGTTCGCCGCGGGCGATTTCGCGACCGTGCACGCGATGGCGATCGGCGTGGCGAAGCGCCTCGAGGCGATGACGCCCCAGGAAGCGGGGGTTAAGGAAAGGCGCGACAATGCGCTCTGGATGGCGTGGCGGATCGCTGCCGAGGCGTCGTGGTGGCGTCGCGATTATGCCAGTGCCGGCAACGAGATCGCCAAGGCCCTCGAAGTTCTCAAGCAGATTCCCCTGCGCAATATCGGCGACCAGCGAAACCAGAACATCCTGCTCACCCTCGAGGCGTGGATCGCTGCGGGATCGGGCGACTCCGCAAGAGCGGGTCGCATCATCGCACCGGTGCTCGCGTTCGAGCGCAGCCTCTACCTGCGCAAGGACAACGAAGACCTGACGCAGCACATCGAATACGCGCAGGCGCTCTACGCGTCGGCGCTCGCCGCGCCCGCCGCGAAGGCTTCCCCGCTGGCGCAGGCGGCGCGGCTGATCGACTCGCTGCCGCCCGCGATGCGCCGGCTGATCAGCGTCAGCCGCCTGCGCGGGCGCATTGCCGAGGCGCAGGGATCCTGAGCACGGGCGTCGACGAGATCCGCGGTCACCTCGAGCGCGGTGCGCCGTGGAATGCCTGCGACGCGTTCCGCGAGCGGATCGCTGCGCATCCTGGCGATGCGGCGCTCCTCTACTGGGGCGCGCTTGCGCACGCCCGTGCCGGCGCAAGCCAGCGCGCGCGCGCGCTGCTGGACGAGGCGCAGTCGCGGCTGAACGACGACGAAGGAGGCGAGGTCCGGACTGCGCAGCGGCTCGACGTGGAGCCCGCACGGCAACCTTCGCTGCTCGCCGGCATCCTGAGCCTGCGCGGGCGGCTTTCGAAGGATGCGCTCGCTCGCGCGCTGCAGGGAGCGCGCACCGACGGCACGGACTTGCGCCTCCGCACCCTGGCCACCCGCGCCCGCGACGAGTACCTGGCGGCCTATGCGCTGGCGCAGGATCCCTACCCGGGCATCAATGCGGCGACGCTGGCGATGTTTGCCGGCGACGCGGCGCAGGCGCGGACGCTGGCACAGGAGATCGCTGCGCGGCTTTTGGGACGCACGACCCCGCTCGACTGCTGGGATCACGCGACGATAGGCGAAGCCGCACTGCTGCTGGGGGAATCCGACCGCGCCGCGCAAAGCTATGCTGCCGCGAGTGCGCTGTGTCGCGGCGAGGCCGGCAACGTTGCGGCGATGCGACGGCAGGTGCTGCTGCTCCAGCACGTGATTCCCCGGGCACGCGAAGTCCTGCGCGTGCTTCCGGTGCCGGACGTGCTGGTGTTCACCGGCCACATGATCGACGCGATCGGTCGCGCCGAGCCCCGGTTCCCGGCGGAACTCGCGCCCGCGGTCGACGCGGCCATACGCGAGCGCCTGGCAAGCCTGCGCCAGCCGATCGTGTACGTATCGGCCGCCTGTGGCGCCGATCTCATTTTCATCGAGGCGGCGCTCGATTCCGGGGCGGAAGTGAACATCGTGCTGCCTTTCGACCGCGAGGATTTCCTGCGCACCAGCGTGGCGATCGGCGGCGACGGCTGGGTGCAGCGCTTCGACGCCTCACTGGCCCGAGCGTCGCGGGTGATCATGGCGACCGAGGAGAGCCACCTCGGCG
>JAGXBK010000034.1 GCA_018971195.1 Betaproteobacteria bacterium | reverse complement strand
GCTAAATTGGGGTCAGAGCTAAATTGGGGTCAGCAGAGCTAAATTGGGGTCAGAGCGGTAATAATTGGGCCGTGGGGCGATCCAAGGCGAAGGCGGTTCCGCCCAATTATTACCGCTCTGACCCCAATTTAGCTCTGCTGACCCCAATTTAGCTCTGACCCCAATTTAGCCGAGGGGCGCGACGCCGAGCTTCTCTGCCCACGGTGCGAGCGCGGGCAGGATCGACGCATAGAGCCGCACGCCTTCGGCGCTCTGCTTGCGATGGAGCGCCAGCGCGCGCTCGCCGGGCAGGCGCACCGGCAAATCGCCGGGTCGCGGCGTCGCCTCGTGGCAGGCGCGGACCAGCCAGTCGGTTTGCCGCGTGAAGGCGTCGAGGCCCCCGAACGCCGCGGGATCGAGCGCCTGCACGAACACCGTCGCACCCCAGCCTTCCGCGGGATCTGCACGGCCGTGGCCTGCGAGGCCGGCAGTGAGCGCCTCGACCAGAAGCGCGAGCGCGAATCCCTTGTGCCCGGCATCGAGTCCGCCCAGCGGGAGCAGCGTCCCCCTGGGCTCGCTGAAAAGAACGGCGGGGTCGCGCGTCGGATGGCCCTGCGCATCCTGGATCCACGGGTGCGGCAGCAACTCGCCCGCCTTGTGCAGCCGCGCGGTCATGCCGTTGGTCGTGTAGCTCGCCGACACGTCGAGCAGGATCGGATCGCCCGAGGTCGGAATGCCGGCCGCGAGCGGATTGGGCGTGAACACCGAAGTGATCGCGCCGAACGGCGCGACGCTGTGCGTCGACGGGTCCGAGCACTGGATGATCGCCATCATGCGGCGATCGGTCGCCCGCTTCGCGTACGCGACGAGGGCGGCGATGTGGTGCGAGCGGCGGATCACCACCGTTCCGCTGCCGCATTGCGACGCCATCGATATCGCCGCGTCGAGCGCCCGCAGGGTCAGCCACGGGCCGGGCAGTCGGCGGCCATCCCAGACCTGGATCGCGGCGCGAGCGCTGGTCACTTCGGGCTCGCCGGCCGCGGCCATCGCGCGCTGCGCAAGCTCGTTCAGGTAGCCGGGTAGCTGCGCCAGGCCATGCGTGGTGTGGCCCATCAGGTCGCCGTCGACGAGGACCGATGCGACATCGCTCGCGATGTCGTCGCGCATGCCGGCGCGCATCAGCAGCTCCCGGCCATAGGCGACCAGCACTCCCGGGCTGTAGCGGGGCATGCAGGAGATTCTAGCAGGCTGGTACAGTCGCAATTTCCGCCTTCCGGGCTCGCCTCTCCGGCCACCGCGACTGCTTCGTGCTGCCTTCGTCGCTGCAGATAAGCATCGTCACCCATCGTCCCGACCTGGCGCTGCTCGAGCGCACGCTCGATGCGCTGCGCGTGGCGATCGCGGCGGCGCAGGGTGCGGGCGCGCTGCGGACGGTCCACCTCGCGCTGATCGACAACAGCGAGGATCCGGCGCTCGCCGCGCGCGTCGCCGAGCTCGGGCGCGCACGCTTCGCCGACGCGCAGGTGCACGTCATGGTTTTGAACGGCCACGCCAACATCGGTTATGGCGCGGCACACAACCTCGTGCTGCACGGCACCGGCTCCGATTACCACCTGGTCTTGAACCCCGACGCGGAACTCGCGCCCGATGCGCTGGTCAATGCGGTCCGGTGGCTGGATGCCCACGCGGATGTCGGGGCGCTGGCGCCCGCGGCGACGGGCCCCGATGGTGCGCGCCAATACCTATGCAAGCGGTATCCGGCGGTGCTCGACCTGCTGCTGCGAGGCTATGCGCCGCGCTGGCTGCGCAGGGCGTTCTCGCGACGTCTCGCGCGCTACGAGCTGCGCGACATCGTCGACGCCGATCCGCCGCGCGATGCGGTCGGGATTCCGATGTTGTCGGGCGCGTTCATGCTGGTGAGGCGCGAGGCGATCGACCGCAGCGGGGGATTCGATCCGCGCTTCTTCCTCTATTTCGAGGACTTCGACTGGAGCCGGCGGCTTTCCGCGATCATGCGCAATGCCTACGTGCCCAGCGTGCGCATCGTGCATCACGGTGGGGGCGCAGCGCGCAAGGGCCTGCGTCACCTGCGCTGGTTCGTCGCGAGCGGCTTTCGCTTCTATCGCAAGCACGGCTGGAAATGGCGGTGAGCGAACCCGCGATCGCCGTTACCGGCGCGACGGGGTTCATCGGCCGCGCTCTTTGCGCAAGGGCTGCATCAGGGGCGCGGGCGGCGCCACCGGGGGCTGCGACTGTCGGTTCGCCGCTGCGCGCGCTGGTGCGCGACCGGTGCCGGGCAGAGGAGGTCCTGCCCTCCGGTGTCGAGCTCGTCGAAACGGACCTCGAGACTGCGGGCGTTGCCGATCTGGCCCGGACGTTGACCGGCGTCGCTGCCGTCGTCCATCTCGCCGGCCGTGCCCACGTGATCGACGAGCATGCCGCGGATCCCGACTCGGCATATCGCCGGGCCAACGTCGACATAACGGCGAAGCTTGCCGAGGCGGCGGTCGCCGCAGGCGTCGGTCGCTTCGTGTTCGCCAGCACGATCAAGGTCAACGGCGAGTCGACGCTCCGCGGCCGGCCGTTTCGTCCCGATGACGCGCCGCGGCCCGGGGACGCCTATGCACGCAGCAAGCACGCGGCCGAAGTCGTGCTCGAGCGCATTGCGCAGGGCACGCCGATGCTCCCGCTGATCCTGCGGCTGCCGCTGGTCTACGGGCCGCACGCCCACGGCAATTTCCGCCGGCTGGTCGACGCGGTCGCGGCGCGCCAATGGCTGCCCTTCGGGGCCATCGACAACCGGCGTTCACTGCTCGGGCTCCCCAACCTGCTGGATGCGATCGACGCTGCGTTGCGTGCAATGTCGGAGCAGACAACGACCACTGGAACTTCCGCGCGCAACGTCCACCTGATCGCCGACGCCGCCCCGGTCTCGACACCCGAGCTCGTGCGCGCGATCGCGCGCGCGCTGGGCGTCAAGGCGCGGCTGTTCCCCGTCCCCGTCGGCGTGCTGCGCGTCGTCGGCGCACTGACAGGACGTGCCGCGCTGGTCGAGCGGCTGACCGGATCTCTGGAGGTCGATTCGACGTCGTTCGCACGCGCGACGGGGTGGCGAACGCGGCCGTTCGCGATCGATGCGGCGATGCTCGAGCCACGGTCCTCACGATGAACAACGCAATCCTGCTGGTCTCCACCGCGACGCAGTACATCGGCACCGCGCGCATGCCGGCCGCGCTGACCAATGCAGGTTTCGAGGTGTCGTTGCTCACGCCGCAGCGCTCGCTTGCGGCGAAGAGCCGCCACGTCCGCCGTTGCAGCTTCCTTCCGGACAATGCGTCGCCGATGCAGTGGCTTGCGGCCTTCGTCAGGATGGTCGAGCTCGTATCGCCGCGATTGGTCCTTCCCTGCGACGACAATTCGGTGCGCCTGCTGCAATCGCTGGTCCTCTCGCCGCCGGCGGCCCTTCCCGCGGCCGCGAGTCTCGGGCTCGCTTCGCTGGTACGCGAATCCCTGGGAGACCCGGAATTCTATGCGACCAGCATCGACAAGCTGCGGCTCGCATCGTCGGCGATCGTGCGGCGCTTGCGCGCTCGTTCGCCGAGCTGATGTTGGCGCCGCCCCCCGTGCTGGGGGGCTCCGCGCCGAGGGCCGTGCTGGTCCAGGCGCGCATCGAGGGCAACAGCGTGCTGCAGTCGATCGTTGCGTGGGGTGGCAGGGTGCTCGCGGGCTATGCGCGCGAGAAGCTGGTGTCGCACTCGCCGCCGATGGGACCCGCGACGGTGTCGCGCACCTTCCATTGCCCGGAGGCGCGCTCGTTCTCCGAGCGGCTTGCCGCCGGCCTGCGCATGAACGCGTTCTTCGGCGTAGAGTTCATCGCAGACCGGCGCAGCGGCGAGTTGTATCTGCTCGAGATCAATCGTCGCATCACGCCGGGAACGCACGTCGGGGCCCTGGTTGGCGTCGATCTGTGCAGCGCGCTTTTCGCCGCGCTGGACGGCAGGCCACCGCCGGGTCGCGATGATCTGGTCGAGGGTGAGGAGCACGTGTACGCCCATTTCCCGCAGGAATGGTTGCGCGACCCCATGAGCCGGTACCTGCGCGAGTGCCGCGTCGACCTGCCATGGGACGACCCTGAGCTCCTCGAGGCGATGGTCGCGATCGGGCGCGGGTGATGACGCCGATGCACGCAATCGGAGGACGCAGGGAAGCCCCGCGCTGGTGGTGGTGGGGCCTTGCAATGCTGGTGGCGCTGAGCGGTCGCGCAGCAATGGCGACCGATGCGGGGCATTACCCGAGCCATCCCGTGCACCTGATCGTGCCGTTCGGGCCGGGCAGCGGCGGAGATTTCCTCGCACGACTCGTCGGGGCGAGGCTCGCCCGGGATCTCGGAGAGCCGGTCGTCGTCGAGAATCGCCCGGGAGCTGCCGGCAATATCGCGATGAATATCGTTGCCAGGGCCGACCCCGACGGCTACACGTTGGTGCTTGGCAACGCCGGCACCAATACGGTCAATCCGAGCCTTTACCGGCGGCCAGGTTTCGATCCCATCCGCTCGTTCGTGCCCATCACCAAGCTGACGACGGTGCCGAGCGTGATCGTCGCTGGTCCTTCGTCACCGGTACATACGCTGGCGCAACTCATCGAGCTTGCGCGCCGCGAGCCAGGTCAGCTCGACTATGAGACGCTGGGCCTCGGGCTCAGCTCGCACCTGGCGATGGTTGAGGTCGCCGAGCAGGGCTTTCCCGGGTTCGACATGCAGTCGTGGTACGGCGTCCTCGCTCCGCATGGAACGCCTTCCCGGATCGTCGATCGGCTGAATGCGGACCTCGTGCGAATCGTGCACGAGCCCGACATTGCGAAAGCGATCGTCGATGCGGGGCAGCAGGTCGTCGGCGACACGACGGATGAATTCGCCGCCGATATCCGCGCCGGTCTCGCGCGCGGACGCAAGCTCGTCGACCAGCTGGGAATCCACGTCGACTGAACGCATCCGGTCCGAACCTGCACGGCCTGCGTCGACCGCGCGCGGCGGGCCGGGCCGATCCGGGCCATCGCCTATAATCGACGCCTCCCGATGGCCTGCAAAATGCATCCTGGTCACCATTGCGCCGAGTCCTCGCTCCGAAGGCACGCTGCATGACGTCGCGCGCCCACGGCCGACGCGCCGACGAGCTGCGTTCGCTGACGATCGCGCGCGGCTGGACC
Organism: Betaproteobacteria bacterium; assembly: GCA_018971195.1. GTDB lineage: Bacteria > Pseudomonadota > Gammaproteobacteria > Burkholderiales > Casimicrobiaceae > VBCG01. The sequence goes on along the minus strand of JAGXBK010000034.1, from coordinate 18,688 downwards.
AAGCACGCCGAAGGCTCGGTGCTGATCGAGGCCGGGGACACGCGCGTGCTGTGCACGGCGAGCGTCGAGGAGGGTGTGCCGGCATTCCTGAAGGGCAAGGGCCAGGGTTGGCTCACGGCGGAGTACGGAATGCTGCCGCGCTCGACCAGCACGCGGATGCGCCGCGAGGCGGCGGAAGGGAAGCAATCGGGGCGCACGCAGGAAATCCAGCGCCTGATCGGCCGCTCGCTGCGGGCGATCACCGACCTGCCCGCGCTGGGTGAGCGGACGATTCGCATCGACTGCGACGTGCTGCAAGCCGACGGGGGGACGCGCTGCGCATCGATCACCGGCGCCTATGTCGCGCTGGCCGATGCGATCACCTGGTGCCGCGGGCGCGGCCTGCTGGTCGGGGAGCCGTTGCGCGACCGCGTCGCCGCCGTGTCGGTGGGCGTGGTCGCGGGCACGCCGCTGCTCGACCTCGACTACGTCGAGGATGCGGGCTGCGACACCGACATGAATGTGGTCATGACGGGGGCCGGCGGCTTCGTCGAGCTGCAGGGGACCGCGGAGGGTGCGCCTTTCACGCGCGTGGAATTCGACGCGCTGCTGGAGCTCGCGAAGCTCGGGATCGGGCAGCTGCATGCGGCGCAGCGCACAGCGCTCGCGAAGTGATCTCGCGCCTCGTCCTCGCGTCGAACAACGCCGGCAAGCTGCGCGAGTTCCGGCGCCTGCTGGAGCCGCTCGGGCTGGAGGTGGTCCCGCAGGCGGAACTTGGTGTCGCCGAAACCGATGAACCGCACCTGACCTTCGTCGAGAATGCGCTCGCCAAGGCGCGGCACGCGAGCGCGCAGACGGGACTTCCGGCCCTGGCCGACGATTCGGGCATCTGCGTCGATGCGCTGGGCGGGGCGCCCGGCGTGCGCAGCGCGCGCTACGCTGGCGAGCCGAAATCCGACGCGCGCAACAACGCTGCGCTCGTCGAGGCGCTCGCCGGAATCGCCGATCGCCGAGCCCATTACTACTGCGTGCTCGTGCTCGTTCGTCACGCCGATGACCCGCAACCGATGATCGCCGAAGGCGCCTGGTACGGCAGGATTGTCGACGCGCCTCGCGGCAGCGGCGGATTCGGTTACGACCCGCATTTCGAGGACGCCGTGACCGGGCTGACCGGCGCCGAGCTGCCGCTCGAGACCAAGAACGGGCTGTCCCATCGCGGGCAGGCGATGCGTGCGCTGACCACGCACCTCGAAGCGGCGCGACGCCATGGGCCCGAAGGGCCGCCCCTTGGGCGAATGCCGGCCTGCGAAGCACGGAGGTCGTCCGGTGAGCGCTGATCTCGAGTCGCCGGCTGCGACCGCGCCGGGACGCATTGCCTTCGACGCGTCGGCGCTTTCGAGGCCCCGCTTCACTGCGTTGCCTCCGCTCTCGCTGTACGTGCACATCCCGTGGTGCGTCCGGAAGTGCCCCTACTGCGATTTCAATTCGCACGCGGCACCCGAAGCGCTGCCCGAGGAAGCGTATGTGGATGCCCTGATCGCCGATCTCGAAACCTCGCTGCCGCTGGTCTGGGGCCGCAGGGTCGGCTCGATCTTCATCGGCGGCGGAACGCCGAGCGTGTTCTCGGCCGCCTCGGTCGACCGGTTGCTCGCTGCGATCCGCGCACGCCTGCCGATCGCACCCGATGCCGAGATCACGCTCGAAGCCAATCCCGGTACCTTCGAGCGCGAGAAATTCGCGGGCTACTACGCCGCGGGCGTGAACCGCCTGTCGCTGGGCGTTCAGAGCTTCGACGACCGGCATCTGCGCGCGCTCGGGCGCGTCCACGACGCGCACGAGGCACGCCGTGCCGCCGAGGCGGCGCTGATGATATTCGGCAACGTGAACTTCGACCTGATGTTCGCGTTGCCGGGCCAGGACGTCGACGACGCGCTGAAGGACGTGCGAGCGGCCCTCGCATTCGGGCCGCCGCACCTGTCGTTCTACCACCTGACGATCGAGCCGAACACGCTGTTCCACCGCTACCCGCCGCACATACCCGACGACGATATCGCGGCGGACATCGAGGACGCGGTCCTGTTCGCGCTCGATGCCGCAGGCTACCTGCACTACGAGACCTCGGCGCACGCGAAACCGGAGCGCGAGTGCCGGCACAACGTCAACTACTGGCGCTTCGGCGATTACCTCGGCATCGGTGCCGGCGCGCATTCCAAGCTGTCGTTTCCTGATCGCGTGCTGCGGCAGTTGCGCTGGAAGCAGCCGATGCAGTATCTGGAGCAGGTCGCGCAAGCGGCGCCGCTGCAGGAGAATCTCGAAGTGTCGCGGCGCGACCTGCCCTTCGAGTTCATGCTGAACGCGCTGCGCCTGACCGACGGCGTGCCCTCCGCGATGTTCGCCGAGCGCACCGGGCTGCCGATCGCGCTCGCCGCGTCGGCGATCGACGAGGGGACGCGCAGGGGCCTGCTCGAGCCCGATCCGGCGCTGCTGCGCCCCACGCCGCTCGGGCGCCGATTCCTGAACGATCTGCAGTCGCTGTTTCTCGCCGATCGCGGGACACGATCATGAAGCGAGCCAAGCGTCACCCGCAGCCGCGGCTGCACGCGCAGGCGAAGCCGCGAAACCCGGTCGCGCGCTCGCCGCTGCTGGGCAAGGGGGGCGCGCACGGCAAGTCGGGTGGCGCGCTGCGGCGCAAGGCGAAGGTCGAGCTCGGGAAGCTCGCGCGCAATCCGAGCGAGTTCGACGAGCGATGACGCTGTCGCGACGCGATCTCGAGGAAGGACGCATGCGCGCTGTCTACGTCGAGGCGCTGCCGTCGCACCACACGCTGACCGACGAGCAGCTTCGGGCGTCGATGCACGAGGCGCTTGCGGCGAAGCCAAGGGGCGCAGGGTGGTGGGTATTCGCGTACGGCTCGCTGCTTTGGAACCCGCTGTTTCCGTTCGTCGAGGCGCGGCTCGCGACGCTGCACGGCCTGCACCGCCGATTCTGCATCTGGTCGCTCGCCTCCCGCGGCACCCCGAATGCGCCGGGGCTCGTCCTCGGACTCGATCGCGGCGGATCGTGCCGCGGCGTCATCTACCGCCTGCCGCCAGCGCAGGCGCAAGACGAGTTTCGCCTGTTGTGGCGCCGCGAGATGGTGACCGGCGCATATGCGCCGCGGTGGCTCGCCGTAGACTCCGGCGGTCGGCGCTTCATCGCCCTCGGCTTCGTCGTCAGGCGCGACCATTCGCAATACGCGGGCAAGCTCACGATCGACGCGCAGGCCGACGTGGTCGCGTCGGCCTGCGGCGCGTTCGGCTCGTCGGCCGACTACCTGGAGCGCACGCGGGTCGCGCTGATCACACACGGCATCGTCGAGCCCTACCTCGAGCGACTGGCTTCGCGCATCGCCGCGAAGCGTCGCGAGGCAGTTGGAGTACCGGCGTGACAGGGAGCGTGCCGCGATCGGCACGGACCGGCGGTCACATCGCGATGTTGCGCCCGCCGTCGACGTTGATCGTCTCGCCGGTAACGTAAGGCGCATCGGCGATCAGAAAATGGACGGCCTTGGCGATATCGTCAGGCGTTCCTTCACGCCGCAGCGGCGTATGCGAAATGATGCGCTGGCGAGCGATCTCGTCGAACACCTCGGCGTCGGGCCACAGTATGGGCCCCGGGGCGATGGCGTTGACCCGGATGTCGGGGGCGAGTTCGCGCGCGAGCGAGCGCGTGAGCCCTTCGAGACCCGACTTCGCCACCGAGTAGACGACATAGCTCTTGAGCGGCCGCTCGGCGTGGATGTCGGTGATGTTGACGATCGCGCCCTGCGACTTGCGCAGCGCGGGCGCGGCTGCCTGCGCCAGGAACAGCGGCGCTTCGAGATTGGTGCCGATCAGGTCGTTCCAGTCCGCGGGGGTGATCTCGCCGATGGAGGTCGGGTAGAACGTCGATGCGTTGTTGACCAGCGCGTCGAGCCTGCCGAAAGTCTGCACGGTCTGATCGACCAGCGACGGCAGCTTGACGACGTCCAGAAGATCCGCCTGGATCAGCGCGACCGAGTTGGCACGCAGGTGATTGAGTTCCGCCTGCAGGAGACGCGCTTCGCCGGCGGATGCCCGATAGTGCAGCATGATCGACGCGCCCGCGCGGTGCAGGCGCCGGCAGATCGCCGCGCCGACCCGTTTGGCGCCGCCTGTGATCAATACGACGCTGTCTTCCAAGCCGCGCCTCTCGAGGCCTGCCGGCCGATTCGACTGCATGCGAATCTAGCATAGTCCCGTGATCGCTGCGCCGCTGCCCCTCCCCGACGCCGACGCGCGCGAGCATAGCGCGCGCGTCGTCGAGCGCGTGCGCGAGGAGATCGCGCAGGCCGGCGGCTTCATCGCGTTCACGCGGTACATGGAGATCGTGCTCTACGAGCCGGCGCTGGGATATTACGTCGCGGGGGCACGCAGGTTCGGCGGCAGCGGGGATTTCATCACCGGGCCGGGGCTCAGCGCGCTCTACGGCGCGGCACTGGGTCGCCAGCTGCAGGTGATTCTGGAGGCTACGGGTGCGAAGCGCATCGTCGAGCTGGGCGCGGGCAGCGGGGCGCTCGCGGCATTGATCCTGAATTCGCTTGCGCGACGCGGCGCCGCGCCGGACGCGTACTCGATTCTCGAGGTGAGCCCCGACCTGCGCGAGAGGCAGCGCGCGACCCTCGCGACGGACGCACCGGGCGAAGCTGCTCGCGTCGACTGGCTCGACCGGTTGCCGGAGGACATCGACGGCGTCGTCGTGATGAACGAGGTGCTCGATGCTCTCGCGCCGCGGGTGATCGCGCGGCGCGGCGATGCATGGCACGAGCGGGGCGTCACCTGGAAGGACGCTGCGCTCGGATGGGACGAACGCCCGCTCGCCGATTCGCGCCTGCGGGCGATCGCAGCTGCGCGCTTCCCGGCCGAAGGCGATTACATGAGCGAGATCAATCCGGCAGCCGAGGCGCTCGTTGCGACCCTGGCGCGCCGCCTGCGTACGGGCGCCTTGGTGATCGTCGACTACGGTTTCCCGCAAGCCGAGTATTACCACCCGCAGCGACGCGAGGGCACGTTGATGGGACACTACCGGCATCGGTCGCACGCAGACCCGTTCCTTTGGCCCGGGCTGTCGGATCTCACCGCGCACGTCGATTTCACGGCGATCGCTCGCGCCGCCGCGGGAGCGGGACTGGATGTCGCCGGCTTCGCGACCCAGGCATCGTTCCTGCTCGGCTGCGGAATCCTCGACTTGCTCGCGGCGACGGGTGCGCCCGAATCGCTCGCCTACCTGCGCGAGGCCGCGGCGGTGCAGAAGCTGGTCTCGCCCGCAGAAATGGGCGAGTTGTTCAAGGTGCTGCTGCTCACGCGTGGCGACGCCGCGTGGCCGAGCCTGGCGATCGCCGACATGACGCATCGGCTGCCGAAAATGGGGTCAGAGCTGTAATTATTTCCCGGGAAATAATTACAGCTCTGACCCCATTTTCGGCACCGTGCGTTCATCGCGCCCAATGCCGCGGAACCCAGCATCAGGCGGCGCTGCGCGTCAACGGACGATCAGGGTCCCCTTCATGGTCGGGTGGAAACTGCAGATATAGGCGAACCGCCCGCGCTGGGTAGCGGTGTAGCTCCACGTGCCGCCGGCCGCGATCGCGCCGGAGTCGAAGCCTCCCTTTGCCGTCACGGTGTGCGGAACCGGATCGTCGTTGCGCCATCGGATGGTATCGCCGAGATCGACGGTGACCACCGGCGGCTGGAACGCGAACGCGTCGATCCTCACCGTGTGCACCGTCGCCGCCGCCGGAGCGGCGCGCGCGCGGCGCCCCGCGAACCCGGCGACGACGGCGGCCGCACCGGCAGCCGCGAGCAGCCGCCGCCGCACCAGGTCCGCTTTCAGCGCAGTCGCGTCGATCGTCCGGCAGCCTCCATCCGGCGTGCGCTCGCCCGCGACCGTTGTCGGCGTACTCGCATTCATCGCGGGGTCCCGCACTCAGCCGCCAAGCTGCGCCTGGAGGGCTTTCGCGTGTTCGAGGTGAGCGACGAACGCGGGCCGCACCTTGACCAGCAGCGCCTTGAGCTCGGCATTGTGGGCGTTGGGGATCAGCGTCTGGTCCACCGCGGCAAGCACCGCTTGATGGTACGCGACCTCGTGATCGATGTAGGCCTTGTCGAACTCGGCGCCCGAGAGCGTCTCGAGATGCGCGACGTTCTGCTGGCCGCCTTTCTTGAGACTCTCGGCGGTCGGATTGTCCTCGGGCGTGACGTGAAGCTTGGTCACCAGTGCGACGGCGGCATCGTTGACCCCCGTGTGGTCGGTAACCATCATTTTCCCGAACGCCATGACGTCGGCATTCGTCGCGCGCGATTCGGCGAGCTTGCCGGCGTCGATGTCGACCTGGTTGGCGGTGACGACGATCGCGGCGATCTGAGGGTCGGTGGGGCCGGCGGCCTGCGCATTGACGGCGAACGTGGCTGCGGCGATGGCAACGGCGAGTGCTGATTTGACGGGAATCATGGATGCTCCTCACGAAATGTCGCGCCCGCGAAAGTGCGAACGCGTTCATACCCCAATGAGTACGGGCGGCGGGGCCAACTGGATGCAGCGCAGGGTGCCGGGCGCGGCGGCGGCGCAAGGCCTCAGCCGCCGGGGTCGGGCCCCGGCGCGATGCGCCGCAGAACCGCGGCGACGATGCGATCGCAGCGGTCTCCGTCGAACGCAAATACCCCCTGCGCGGCGACGTCCAGCTCGCTGGCGAGCGCTTCGCGCAGTCTCGCCTTGGCGCGGAACAGGCGCGTACGTACCGTCGCTTCCGGAAGATCGAGGCAGCGGGCGGTCTCCTCGACCGTCATCTCCTCGACCTCGCGCAGCACGAAGACGGTCCGAAAGCCCGCGGGCAGGTCATCGATCCTGCGCTCGATCAGCCTACGCAACTCGCTGCGCAGCATGGCGTCCTCCGGGGTGCCTTGCGGCGATTCGTCGGCGATGGCGTCGATCGGGTCCGGGCTGCCGTCGTCGACGCGGTCGATCGGAACCACCACGCGCTCGCGTCCGGATTTGCGCAGCATCTGCAGTGACTGGTTGACGACGATGCGCGTGAGCCAGGTCGAAAGCTGCGCTTCCCCGCGAAAGCCCTCGAACGCACGAAAAGCCGCGACGTAGGCGTCCTGCAGCGCATCCTCGGCGGTCGCGTCGTCGCGCAGGATCGCCCGCGCGGTGCGGAACAGCCTGCGGTTGTGGCGCCGCATCAACGCCTCGAACGCGGCGTGGCTGCCGGGCCCGACCGTCGGGGAGGATTCGCTTTCCGTTGAGGCTTCGAGGGGAGGTCGGGGGTCGGGGGTTGCCATGTCGTCGCTAACAGGGTGATCCGGCCATTGGATGCCGCAGCACCGCCCCGCGTTCCCGGATGGCGGGCGCTCGCTCGGGTTCCGGCAGTGGGGCTACCCCCCGGCATTCAGCCGCGATCACCCGCGCGCTGGCCGTCCCATGAGTCGTCCCGCCCGTCGCCTGGGCGTCGCGCCGATGATGGATCGGTAGGATTCACGCTCAGGATCAAATGCTTGCAACGCCGCGTGTGCAAATCGTGTGCACGCAGGGGCATGGCTCGGCCGCGCGCCGGTGCACAGGAATGCAGTGCGTGGCCGCGAATGCACGATGATCATCGCGTGAAGACGCAGCGATCGCCTGCATCTCGAGTAAGTGGGCGAGTGGAGCGCGCCGCGCCCCGGAATCACTGGAAAGAGGACGTTTGTCACACCCGCGGCCGTCGGCATATGTTATACGGACCCCATGTCCGTTTGAACACTGCTAGGCGTCAATCGAGAGAGAGGCAGGAAAATGTCACGCGTCCGAGTCGATGGCTTCACCATCTCACTTGACGGATACGGAGCTGGCCCGCATCAGGATCTTATGAATCCGCTCGGCGTCGGCGGGGCAGATCTGCACCAGTGGTTAGTCCCGACACGCACGTTCCAACGGACCCTGTTTGGCGCCGACGGTGGCACAACGGGGATCGACGACGACTTCGCTGCGCGGGGCTTCAAGAACGTTGGCGCCTGGATTCTCGGAAGAAACATGTTCGGACCGATTCGCGGTTCCTGGCCCGACATGAACTGGAAAGGCTGGTGGGGGGACAACCCACCCTATCACGTTCCGACATTCATCCTGACTCATCACGCGCGCCCGCCCATCCAGATGGAAGGCGGCACGACATTCCACTTTGTCACGGGTGGTATCCACGAGGCGCTTGACCGGGCGCGCGACGCAGCCAACGGAATGGATGTGCGCATTGGCGGCGGACCCGACACTATCCAGCAATATCTTCGTATGGGCGCCATCGACGAGCTGCACGTCGCTATCTCGCCGATCCTGCTGGGCGGGGGAGAGCGACTGTTCGAGGGGATTGACATGCGCGCTCTGGGATACGAATGCGTTCAGTTCGTTGCGTCGCAGAAAGCCACCCATGTTGTACTCCGGCGCCCAGGGGCACAATGACGCGTAACAACCGGTTGCAGCGGACAGCGCTGCCGCGCCCCGCCGCTGAACCGGAACGCTGAGCGTCCGCTCTTTATTGGCCGCGACAATCCGCTTCGGGTCGATCGCGAACTCTGGTGGCATACGTCCCACACCGGAAGTTCACGGGTCAAGCCCTATACCGGTGTGAAGATATCTGACAACTTTCCAACGCAGGGCCAGCCAGGCCAGGCGGTAGTCCGATTGATCATCGTTGTCGAGAGGTCGACCCCGGCAAGCCGCGTCGGGCGGTCGAGCAACTAACGACCGCCCGAGCCGCCCATGAGCCATTCGTCAGAGGTCGAAGCGCGCGTAATACGCACGCACGCCTGGATGGGCAAGGACGCGCGTCCGGTGCGCCGCGAGTGCCGGCGCGGTGCGCTCGACGATATCGGCGGGGATGTGATCGAGGCGGCCGCTGGAGAGCATGCCGGTGATCTCGATGACCTTCAGGTCCGCGATCGTGAGCCTGTTCGAGGCGAACCACTCGCCACCGCGCTGGGCGAGCAAGCTATCCAGGCCCTTGAGACAGCGCGGAATCGAACCCGCGAGGAGCCGCTCGCGTTCGCGCTTCTGCTCGTCGCCCTTGAGAGAGAACGACGGACCGAGCGCGTCGTTGAGGGCTTCAACCGCACAGCAGACCTCGTCGCATTGCGCGGCCTGCCACCGGTCATCAGGGTAGAGGCCCGTCAGTTGCCCGACGTAGCGGTTGATGGCGTTCGACTGCGAGATGCGCTGGCCGTCAACCTCCAACACGGGCAACTCGCCGAACGGCATCGACGGCTTGAGCATTGGCCAGTCGGCGCCCTTAACGCGCTCGTCGGCGAAAGGCACACCGCCGATTGACAGCGCCAGGCGCGCGGTCTCCCCGCGGCCGCCGTGAAAGTCGAAGTAGAAGAGCTTGATGGACTTGGGCATGGGCATGGGTGGCTTCGGCGTCGGCAAGATCGGCGATCATACACGCGCTGCAGGCCCGCTCCAACGCTTCGCGCGGATTCGTTTGTCTCTTATAGATTTCGCTTTGTCGGCGAAGGAATGCAGGGAGATCGCCGAACCAAGCGCTTGACTCCGCACCACTATGGCGGCCGCCGCACGCAATGTGCGACAGTTGGCCTGAGATACTGCGAGGGCGCCCCCATGCTCGAAGTCTACGTCAGCACCGACGTCGAAACCGACGGTCCTGTCGCTGGTAAGCATTCCATTCTCAGTATTGGATCGGCGGCCTATACGGCGGAAAAGGAATTGCTTTCGACATACTCCGCCAACCTGGAAACATTGCCGAACGCAACTCCCGATTCCAAGACTGCCGCCTGGTGGTTGACGCAGCCGGAAGCGTGGTCGGCGTGTAGGCAGAACCTCGAACCCCCGCGCGACGCCATGGCGCGCTATGTCACGTGGCTCAAGTCGCTTCCCGGGAAGCCGGTCTTCGTCGCCTATCCGACCGCGTTCGACTTTCCTTTCGTCTATTGGTATCTCACCGAGTTCGTCGGGGAGAACCCGTTCGGCTATTCGGCGATTGACATCAAGACCTATTCGATGGCGCTGATGCGCAAGCCGTACCGAATGTGCGGGAAGCGGTCGATGCCCGTGGAATGGCTCGATCCGGTCCCGCATTCGCATGTGGCGCTCGACGACGCCATCGAGCAGGGAAGACTGTTCTGCAATATGCTGAGAGCCAATCGCGCGGTCGGCTGACCGAATCTCCGCGAGTCAACTCAGTGTCACCGCTAATCCGCGCAGGATTGCTCTTCGACGATCAGTGATTCAGGCGGCTCGCGGCCACTTGCCGTCATTGCACCGTTTCGCTCTGATGTCCGCTGCAAGCCGGTTGCAGTCTCTTAGTTGTGGGAGGCGGTAGTCGCCCGGGTCCCCTTGTGCGCCACTGGTTGGAACTTGGCCGGTGTCGTTCCGGTCTCCCACGATGCCAACGTACAGTGAATCAACGACGCTTGATCGATTTGGGCTTCGACACGGCCGCCTGCGTCAGCTCCTTCTTGGTCAGCACGTAGTCGGGCGCATCCGCCAGACGCTGCATGGCCAGGTCGATGAATGCGCGCACGCGCTTGGGCTGCGACGTGCGGCTGCCGTAATACAGGTGCACACCGATGTGGTCGGTCATGTGCTGAAGCAGTACGGGCACGAGTTGTCCGCTCCGAATGTGGGCCGCTGCCGACATATTGGAGATCTGGCCGATCACCTGCCCCGCCAGAACCGCCTGCAACTCCAGGTCAGTGTCGTTGGTCGACAGTGTAGGCGTGACATGCCGGTGCTGGATCTCGCCGTCGATCTTCAGGTACCAGGGCAGAATCTGCCCGGTGGCCGGATGGCGAAAAGCGCTGCAGCGGTGCGCCGCGAGGTTGTCCAAGGTCTTAGGTGTTCCGAAACGCGCCAGGTAGGTCGGGGCGGCGCAGACGATCAACTGGACCGGAAACAGCCTGCGCGCAATGACGCCTTCCTCGGGGGATGACCCGATCCGAAAGCCCACGTCCACGCGGTCCAAAACCCAGTTGCCTAGGCGGTCGTCAAGTTGCACGTCGGGTTGGATGTCGGGGTAGCGCCGGCAGAACTCGTCGATCACCGGCATTAGGATGTCCGCAAAGGACGACCGCGGCCCCACGATGTGCAGCGGCCCGGCGATCTCATCCTTTGACTCGCGCGCGCGGTGGAGGGCTCGTTCCAGCGCCGCCAGCGCGGGCTGCGTGGCCTCCAGGAACCGCTGGCCCTCGTCAGTGAGCGCCAGGCTGCGGGTCGTTCGATGCAGCAAACGCACGCCCAAGTGCCGTTCCAACTGGGCCAGCGTCTGGCTGGCGGCTTGTGGCGACACCCCCTGCGCGATGGCGGCGCGGCGAATGCTGCCCAAGGTCACCGCCTTGGCGAAGGTGTCGATGGCACGGAATTCATTGATGGGCATGGTGATGGCCGGTCGAGGAAGACGCCGTCAGTATCAACTATCTGTTGATTCTCGTGCAACCCATTGCCGTCTATTCGATTGGTAGCCTGGCGCCTACAGTTGAGTCCATCGCGGGCGCCAAACCGAAGGAGCAAGAGATGAAAGACGTGATCGTGGTCGTGGGAGCGGGATCTATCGGGCAGGCCATAGCTCGACGTGTGGGCGCAGGCAAGCATGTACTGCTCGCCAGCCTTGATGAACAGGACGCCGTCGTGGCCGCGGAGGCGTTCGGCAATGCCGGCTTCGACGTGTCGACCGCCGGCGTCGATGTGACTTCTCGCAACTCGGTGCAGGCGCTGGTCCAGACCGCCACGGGCTTGGGCAACATCACCGGGCTGATTCATGCCGCCGGCGTGTCGCCGTCCCAAGCATCGCCGGCCACCATCCTTCATGTCGACCTCTACGGCACGGCCCTCGTGCTGGAGCTGTTTGGCGAGGTGATTGCCCAGGGTGGCTCCGGGGTCGTGATCTCCTCCCAATCCGGCCATCGCCTGCGCGCGTTGACGCCGGCCGAGGACAAGGCCCTCGCGACTTCGCCGGTGGAAGAACTGCTTCAACTGGACTTTCTGCAACCCGAGCGCGTCACTGATCCGCTTCCGGCCTACCAGCTCTCCAAGCGCGGCAACTCGCTGCGCGTGATGGCGGAGGCGGTGCGTTGGGGACGGCGCGGCGCACGAGTCAACACGATCAGCCCCGGCATCATCATCACGCCCCTGGCCAAGGACGAATTGACCGGGCCGCGCGGTGCCGGCTACCGCCGGATGATCGACGGCTGCCCGGTTGGACGCGCGGGCACGCCCGACGAAGTGGGCCAGGTGGCCGCACTGCTGATGGGACCGGACGGCGCGTTTATCACCGGCAGCGACTTCCTGATGGACGGGGGCGTGACCGCCGCCTACCGGTTCGGCGATCTGGCGCAGCCGGCTGCCCAGTCTTGATTGATTCCTCACCCTCTTCAGAGGTACTCGCAATGGACAAACGTCAACTCGGCCGCTCCGGACTTCAGGTGTCCGCACTCGGCTTCGGCTGCATGGGACTCTCCTACGGCTACGGCCCCGGCCTCGACCGCGTTGCGGGCGTCCAGATGATCCGCAACGCCTTCGAGCGTGGCGTCACCTTCTTTGATACCGCCGAAGCCTACGGAGCCCTGAACGAGGAGATGGTCGGCGAGGCGCTCGCCCCGGTGCGGGACCAAGTGATCATTGCCACCAAGTTCGGATTCAAGGAAGGCGTAGTCAAGCAGGGCATGGACAGCCGGCCGGAGCGCATCCGCACCGTCGTCGAAACATCGCTCAAGCGCCTGCGCACCGACCGCATCGACCTGCTCTACCAGCACCGCGTCGATCCCAGCGTGCCGATGGAAGAAGTCGCCGGTGCGGTGAAGGCGCTGATCGCGCAGGGCAAGGTGCGGCATTTCGGGCTCTCCGAAGCGGGCGTCGAGTCCATTCGCCGTGCGCACGCCGTACAGCCGCTTACTGCATTGCAAAGCGAATATTCGCTGTGGTGGCGCGAGCCCGAGCGCGAGCTGCTGCCAGTCCTTGACGAGCTGGGCATCGGCTTCGTGCCGTTCAGTCCGCTCGGCAAGGGCTTCCTGACCGGTGCCATCGATCAGAACACGGCGTTTGCGCCGGATGACTTCCGCAACGTCGTCCCACGCTTCACGGCCGATGCCCGGCAAGCCAATCAGGCGCTGGTTGAGGCGCTCAAGAAGATTGCCGCTGCGCGCGGCGCGACGCCGGCGCAGATCGCGCTGGCCTGGCTGCTCGCACAGAAACCCTGGATCGTGCCGATTCCCGGCACGACCAAGCTGCACCGGCTCGACGAAAACCTCGCCGCGGCCCAGGTCGCACTCGAACCCGACGACCTGAAGGCGATCCAGCAGGCGCTGGCCGCCATCACGGTGACCGGTGACCGCTATCCAGCCCAGTTGGCGGCACGCGTCAATCGCTGAGACGACTCATACGACAGGACCCAAAGACCATGACCTACTCCGTGAAAAGCTACGCCGCCCACTCGCCGACCAGCCGGCTGGGCCTATTCAACCTGGACCGCCGCACTCCGCGCGCCGACGACGTGGTCATCGAGATCCTGTACTGCGGCGTCTGCCACTCCGACCTCCACAACGTGCGCAACGACTGGGGCCATGCGCAGTACCCGATGGTGCCCGGCCACGAGATCATCGGTCGTGTCGTCGAGGTCGGCCCCAAGGTCGAGCGGTTCAAGGCGGGCGACCGCGTTGGCGTGGGCTGCCTGGTCGACTCCTGCCAGCACTGCGCGGCCTGTGGCAAGGGCTGGGAGCAGTACTGCGAGAACGGCGCCACCTACACCTACAACGGCACCGACCCGGTCGACGGCAGCCGCACCCACGGCGGCTATTCGGAGAAGGTCGTCGTCAAGCAGGACTTCGTGCTCAAGATCCCCGACCAACTCGACCTGGCCGGCGCCGCGCCTTTGTTGTGCGCCGGCATCACGACCTATTCGCCGCTGCGTCACTGGAACGTCGGCGCGGGCAGCAAGGTCGCCGTCGTCGGTCTGGGCGGGCTGGGCCACATGGGTCTGAAGCTCGCCAAGGCGATGGGCGCCGAGGTGACGCTGTTCACCCGCTCGCCCGGCAAAGAGGCCGATGCGCACCGCCTGGGCGCTGACCACATCGTCATTTCCACCGATGCGGCGCAGATGACCGCCGTCGCCGGACATTTCGACCTGATCATCGACACCGTGCCGTATGTGCACGACGTGAACCCCTACATGCCTACGCTGGCCGTCGGCGGCACCATCGTGATGGTGGGCTACCTTGGTCCGCTCGACGCGTTCAATACCGGCCCGCTGGTCTTCAGCCGCAAGGCGCTGGCCGGCTCGCTGATCGGCGGCATCGCCGAGACCCAAGAGATGCTGGACTTCTGCAGCCAGCACGGCATCACCTCCGACATCGAGATGATCCGTATCCAGGACATCAATGAAGCCTACGAGCGCCTGCTCAAGGCGGATGTGAAGTACCGCTTCGTGATCGACATGGCGTCGCTGAAAGAAGAGGTCGTGGCATGAGCGCGGCGCCGCTGAACGTACTGGTGGTGGGCGCCACCGGCAGCATCGGCCGGCTGGTGGTGGACGAAGCCATCCGTCAGGGCCACAAGGTGCGCGTTCTCGTGCGCGACTTGCGCCGGGCCGGCAAGTTGCCGGCTGGCGCGCAGCGGGTGGTCAGCGACCTCACCCTGCCGGAGACGCTCGTCGCCGCCGTCGACGGCATCGATGCCATCGTATTCACCCATGGCGCCGATGGTGGCGGCAAAGCCGACGCCGAGCACGTCAGCTACGGCGGCGTACGTAACGTCCTGGCTGCACTGCGTGGACGCAAGGTACGCGTCGCGCTGATGACGGCCATTGGCGTCACCAACCGCACCGGGTCCTATAACCGCAGCACCGAAGCGCACGACTGGAAGCGCCGCGGTGAACGGTTGCTGCGTGCCAGCGGACTGCCTTACACCGTCGTGCGCCCCAGTTGGTTCGACTACAACGATGCCAACCAGCATCGGCTCGTGCTGCTCCAGGGCGACACCCGTCGGGCAGGTAACCCCAGCGACGGCGTCGTGGCGCGTGCGCAGATCGCTCAAGTGTTGGTGCGCAGCCTCACGTCGGTCAGTGCCACACGCAAGACCTTCGAGCTGGTCGCCGAGCGCGGGCCCG
This sequence comes from Betaproteobacteria bacterium, assembly GCA_018971195.1. Classification (GTDB taxonomy): domain Bacteria; phylum Pseudomonadota; class Gammaproteobacteria; order Burkholderiales; family Casimicrobiaceae; genus VBCG01. The sequence goes on along the minus strand of JAGXBK010000034.1, from coordinate 3,573 downwards.
CCACCGTGGACTTCGATGGGCTGTTTGCGTCACTGGACGCCGATACCCCGGGGGAACTGGACGCGGTGCGCGACGCGCCCAACATGCCCCTGCCACAAGAACCCGAGCGCGTACGTGAGGACCTGCGCCGGTTGGACGCGCGCGAGCCACACGAGGTGTAAGCCTGCGAATGCCTGCACGCTTTTCCCCACTTACTTGACCGTCGTGACTTTCTACCCTTTGCTACGTAGGCGCGCCATGAAAACTCTTACCGCCGCAGCTCTGGCCCTCGCAGCACTGGATGCCACCGCTGCCGAACCGGACTTGCAGTTCTCGCGGGCCGGCTCGCGCTCCGTGGTACAGGCACCGACGCAGTATTTCAGCGGTCAGGCCCAAGTGGAGATGTTGTTCACCCCCTCCGGACCGGATCGCACCTCCGCAGGATCAGTAAGCTTCGCGCCTGGCGCCCGTACCGCCTGGCACACGCACCCATTGGGCCAGACCCTGATCGTCACGACCGGCGTGGGGCGCGTGCAGCGGTGGGGCGGTCCGATTGAAACCATCCGACCCGGTGACGTAGTGCGCATCCCGCCCGGCGTAAAGCACTGGCATGGCGCCGCACCCGATAGTGCCATGACCCACATCGCCGTACAGGAGGCACTGGACGGTAAGACCGTTGATTGGATGGAGCAAGTTAGCGACGAACAGTACCGTCAGGTACAGACAGCGACTGCCGGTGCCCCGGCAGCGCCCGCTTCTGGCTCCGGACCTACGGCGGCGCAACGGCTGATGGGCGATGTGGCACCCAAGCTTGCCCAGCTCACCGACGACGTGTTGTTCGGCGACGTGTGGGCGCGCCCCGGCCTTTCCCGCCGCGACCGCAGCCTGGCCACCGTGAGTGCTCTGATCGCCATGAACCGGCCCGACCAGTTGCGCAGCCATCTCGCGTTGGCACGTCAGAACGGATTGACCGAGCCCGAGCTGGCCGAGGTCATCACCCAGCTGGCCTTCTATGCCGGCTGGCCCAGTGCCGTCACCGCTGTCGGCGTGGCCAGAGAAGTCTTCGCCAAGCCCTGATCCCAATCCGGGTCGATGCGCGGCTTACGCGTCCGATCCGGCAATGTCCGCAGGCTGCTGCATTGCTGCCGTTGGTAGTGCGAAGCCCAGCGGCGGCAACGGGTCGACAGCGGCCACTGGGGCCTCCCGGAGAGGGCCGTTAGCGCGCACGAGATGACCTCGGCGTGTGCGCTATGCCTGCACTGGCTTCGATGCCATGCGACTTCGCTCTCCAACCTCAGCGTACGACGCCCCAAGGAGCGAAGGCGGTCGTCCTCGCATGGCGCTATTATGACCAACTGCCCCGATGGTCTGTTGGACCGATCGAGCGTCGAAAGTCCCAGGCACGTGAACCGCTCGTCGCATCGATTGTGCGTGGCGCCCATGATGGACTGGACCGACCGGCACTGCCGGTATTTCCTGCGGCTCATCTCCAGGCGCGTGCGCCTCTACACTGAAATGATCACCGCCCCGGCGCTGATGCACGGCGACGTCCCGCGTCACCTGGATTTCGACCCGGCCGAGCACCCGGTGGCGCTGCAGCTCGGTGGCAGCGATCCGCGGGCGCTCGCCGACGCGGCACGGCTCGGAGCGCGCTGGGGCTACGACGAGATCAACCTGAACTGTGGCTGCCCGTCCGAGCGCGTGCAGACAGGCAGCTTCGGCGCCTGCCTGATGGCGGAGCCGGCACTGGTCGCCGACTGCGTGCGTGCGATGCGCAATGCAGTCACGGTCCCGGTGACGGTCAAGCACCGGATCGGACTCGACCACGAGGAAGGCTACGCGTTCGTCAGGGACTTCGTGGGGGCGGTCGCGGAAGCCGGCTGCGGCGTGTTCATCGTCCATGCACGCAATGCGGTACTGAAGGGCCTGTCGCCGAAGGAGAACCGCGAGATTCCGCCGCTGCGCTACGCCGTCGTGCATCAGCTCAAACGCGACTTTCCCGGCTCGACCTTCGTGCTGAACGGTGGCCTTGCCGACTGGGACGGGATCGAGCGCGAGCTTGCGGGCGTCGACGGCATCATGCTGGGGCGCGCCGCGTATCACGACCCGTGGTTGCTCGCGGAGGCCGACGGCCGGATCTTCGGCGATCCTGCCCCAGCGCGCTCGCGTGCGGAGGTGATGTCCGCGCTCGCCGAATATGCGACGCGCCAGATGGCGAGCGGCGTGGCGCTGCGCTCGATCGCGCGGCACGTTCTCGGGCTCTACCATGGCGTGGCCGGCGGCCGCCGCTTCCGGCGGATCCTGTCGGATGCGGCGCGCCTTCACGACGCCGATGCGTCGCTGTTCGACGATGCGCTGCGGGCGGTCGAGCCGCGATCCTGACCGACGATGGCCCGCGCCGGCCGATCCCCGGATCAGTTGCGCGGCATGTCGTCGGCGATGTAGGCGCGGATGATGCTCCGGAAATCGTCGTCGCCGCGCATGCCCAGCGCGTGGCCGAGGCTGGGGGCGAATCCAGCCGGCCAGGTCGACACGATGCGATCGATCGCGGCGTCGTAGCTCCAGTGCACGTGCTTGGCGACGCCGTCGCCGGCGACCTCGCGCAGCGCCTCGACCATCTCGCCGACCCCGACGCACAGCCCGGGGACGTTGACCGAGCGGGAATGGGTGAAGGCGCTCGCCGGCGCTTCGTGCCCGATGATCAGGTTGTCGACGACGGTGCGTGGCGAGCTCACCCACATCCGGGTCGTCGGGGCGACCGGGCAGTCGGCGTCGACGCCGGCCAGCGGCTCGCGGACGATGCCGCTTGCGAACGACGAGGCAGCGCGGTTCGGCGTCCCCGGACGCACGGTGACCGTCGGCAGCCGCAGGCTGCGGCCGTCGATGAAGCCCTTGCGCGTCATGTCGTAGACCAGCAGCTCGCCGATCGCCTTTTGCGTACCGTAGGATGCCTGCGGCATCAGTGGCGCGTCGTCGGGCACGGGATCGGGCAGCGGGCCACCGAAGACAGCGAGGGAGCTCGCGAACACCAGCCTGGGCGCTCGCCCGAGCTTGCGGCAACGTTCCAGCAGCAGGCGCGTCGCATCGAGGTTGATGCGCATGCCGACGTCGAAATCGGCCTCGGCCTGCCCGCTGACGACGGCGGCCATGTGGAACACCGAATCGGCGCCGGCCGCGAATGCGCGCTCGATCGTCGCGGGATCGGCGAGATCCCCTGTCTGATACGCGATGCGCGGGTCGCCGATCGCCCCCGTTGGGGGTGCGACATCGAGCAGCAGTATCTGGTGAATCTCGCGCTCGACGCCGCAGGCATCGGTCAGGGTGTTGCGTTCGAGCAGCCGGCGCGCGAGCCTCGACCCGAGGAATCCGGCGCCGCCGGTGATGACGATGCGCATGCGCCTATCATAGCCTGCATTCCGCCATGGTCATCCCGTCGACATCGCCCACGTCCACGCCCGCGCCGCGGGCTGCGCTTTCCGGCGCGGCGATCGGCGCGCTCGTCGACGGCGTCGCGCGCCATGGCTACGCGGTCGCGCCGGCTTTCCTGTCCGCTGCGACCGTTGCGGCCCTTCGCCGCCGGGCGCTTGCGCTCGA
>JAGXBK010000033.1 GCA_018971195.1 Betaproteobacteria bacterium | reverse complement strand
CTGGCGGTCGTCGCGGTCCTCGGAGTCGGGGGCGTCGCGTCGATATTCCTTTCGGGCCGGCATGCTCCGCCGGTCCCCACAGTGCTTCCGCCGGTTCCCTCGCCGGTCACGGCGTTTGATCCGGCGCAGGGCCTCGCGACTCCCGGGCAATCGGCAACGGCCGCCACCGCAGACAATGGCGCCGGCGATTCGTCGGGCGCGGCTGCGCCGCCTGCCCCGGCCGCAAGCGACTCCGGCAGGTCCACAGCGTCGACTGCATCGTCGCCGTCGGCCGCCTCATCTGCGGCGAGGTTGCGGGCGATGCCGCCGAAGGTGGCCGCCGCTGCAAGGACTCCGGTCCCCGCCGCGCCGACGGCGCCTGCCGCGTCCAATCCGTCGCCGGGGCGCCCGGATCCGCGCTGCAATCGAATCGTGGAAAAGGCCGCGGTCGGTGATCCGTTGACACCTGAAGAGAAGAGGGACCTCGCGAGCTCATGTCGCTAGATCGGACAGCGTGGGAATGGACGAACCGCTCGGTCGTCGTGGGCGCGATTGCCGCCCTGTTGTGCGCTGGCTGCGCAGCGCCGCCGGTTCAGGCACCGCCGCCGAGGCCGGCCGCGCCCGCGTCTGGACTGAAGTTCAACGCCGCGGTCGATTTCGCGGTGGATGACCTGCTGATCCAGGCGCGTCGACTGCCCGCATTCAATCGACCGCCCAAGTCTGGACTCGACCAGACGCTGTCGGGTCTGCTCAAGAAGGACGAAGCGCCGCCCCCGCGCGCGGTGATCGCGGTCGATCCGGCGATCGACGGCAACACGGGACAGCAAACGGTCGCGTCGAAGGAACTCGACTCGCGCCTGCTCGAGCGGGCTGCGGTCAAGTTCGATCAATTCGAAGTCGTCTCCGTCGGGGCGGGCAAACTGAGCCAGGCGAAATATCTTCTCGCCGGGACCCTCACTCCCCTCGACTCCTCGGCCGCGACGCTTCGCACGTACCGGATAAGCCTCTCGCTGACCGACCTCAAGTCCGGATTCGTCGTCGCGCAATCGGTCGCGCGAGTCCGCGACGAAGGCGTCGACAGCACGCCGACTCCGTTCTACCGGGACAGCCCGTCGCTGACCAAGGATCGGGTCGTCGAAGGCCAGATCCGGACCGCACAGACGCCAACCGGAGGCACCGCCGACGAGATGTACCTGGCCGGGCTTCCGATCGACGCCCTGATCGGCGAAGGTTCCAGGCTCTACGAGAGCGGCAACTATGTCGATGCGCTGCGCTACTATCAGTCGGCCGCGGGACGACCCGGGGGGCAGCAGCTGCGCGTCTTCAACGGCTTGTACCTTGCGAACATCCACCTCGGACGAACCGATGATGCCGAAGGGGCATTTCACAAGATCGTCGCCCTCGGCCTCGCAACCAATAGCCTGGCGGTCAAGTTTCTGTTCCGCCCCGGTTCGCTCGACTTCCTGGATGACTCCGCAATCAGCGGCGCATATGAAATGTGGCTACGCATCGTGGCGAGCGAGATCGCCTCTTCCCGTGCCTGCGTAACCATCGTCGGCCACACCAGCCGTACCGGAGGCGAGGCGTTCAACGACAGGCTCTCCCTGCAGCGTGCCGTGACCATCCAGCGCCGGATCGAAGCGCTCGCGCCGGAAACCGCGGATCGCTTGCAGTCGGTGGGCATGGGATTCCGGGAGAATCTGGTGGGTTCGGGCACCGACGACCTGCGCGATGCCCTCGATCGCCGGGTCGAGTTCAGGGTTCGCCGCTGCTAGCGCGGAGGTAACCGGGAGACGGCAGCACCTGCCTCGCGGGCCGTGTCGATCACGATGAAGTAGGGTGGTCGATGACGCAGCGGATCTGTTTTGCCGAAGCGGGAGTCGCCGGCTCCGGTACGCTCGATGGGGAACGCATCGAAGTGTACGGGGGCGACATGTGCGCCTCACCCCAGTCGACCGGCCGGTCGCTCGCGCGCGGTTCGGTGGTCGTGCTGACGCCGACGGCAGCGGGCAAGATGGTCGGGCTCTCGAACAACTTTCGCTCGATTGCAGCGAAGCTCCGCAACGCATTGCCGATCGAGTCGCTATATTTCATCAAGCGAAACCACTCGCACCTCGCCACTGGCCAGACCATCCACGTACCGAAGTCGAACGGCGTTAGTTTCGTGTACGAGAGAGAGCTCGGCGTCGTGATCGGGAAGACCTGCCGTGCGGTCTCCGAGGCAGAAGTACAGCGCAAAATCTTTCGCTGCACGTACATCAACGGCGTGACCGCGATCGGCATCCTCAACCTGGATGTCAGCGTCGCGCAGTGAACCCGGGCCAAGAGCTTCGACACGTTCGGCGTGTTGGGCCCGGTGGTCACGATTAACCTGGATCCGATGCAGTTCGTGGTGAGGACCGTCGTCAGCGACCAGAACGCCAGATTCATTTGGATCAATCACTTCGATCCAGGATCGCCGTTGCGATCCCCGCTGGTGCTGTGGTACGGTAGAAACGCTGTCGGTTCGGTCGAATTCCCCCTCTCGATACGTAATCGCCGAGGCCCTGCGCCGAGGTATCGTGTCACGATCCATTCCTGACGGAGAGCACCCATGAAGCAGCGTGCGTGGCCGGAATTCGGGAAGGTCCTGCGAGCCGGCGTGCTGCTGGTTGCGGGCGCGATGTGCGTGCCGGCGGCGCTTGCGGCCGGCTATCCCGACAAGCCGATCCGACTGGTGGTGCCGTTTCCGCCGGGTGGGCCGACAGACATGGTCGCGCGGCCGCTGGCGGAGTTCCTGGGCAAATACCTGAAGCAGCAGATCATCGTCGACAACCGCGGCGGCGCGGGCGGCGCGATCGGCGCCGACGTGGTCGCGAAGGCGCCGGCCGACGGCTACACGCTGCTGATGGCCACGGTCGGCACGCAGGCGATCAACGCGACGCTCTACAAGAAGCTTTCCTACGATCCGGTCAAGGATTTCACGCCGATCTCGCTGGTGGCCGCCGCGCCGGTGGCGCTGGTCGTCAATCCGTCGGTCCCGGCGAATTCGGTCGCGGACCTGATCGCACTCGCCAAAGCGAAACCGGGGACGCTGAATTTCGGTACGGCCGGCAACGGCACGCCGGGCCACCTCACCGGCGAGATGTTCCGCGCAGCGACCGGGGTGGACATCAAGCACGTCCCCTACAAGGGCAGCGCGCCCGCGGTCTCGGACCTGCTGGGCGGGCAGATTCAGATGATGTTCGATCCTCTGCAGTCGGTGCTGCCGCAGGTGCGGGCAGGCCGGCTGAAGCTGCTCGCCATCAGCAGCAAGGCGCGCTCTGCCGCGGCACCCGACGTGCCCACGTTCGCCGAATCGGGCCTCAAGGATTTCGAGGCGACCGCGTGGTGGGGCGTCTTCGGCCCGGCAAATCTGCCGCCGGCGATCGCGAATCGGCTCAATGCCGCGATCAACGCCGTCGTGCGCGACGAGGCATTCCGGGCGCTGCTCGTGCCGCAGGGCGTGACCGTGAGCGGCGACACGCGCGAGGAATTCGCGCGGTTCCAGAAGAGCGAGCTCGTCAAATGGGGCAACGCGGTGCGCGATTCGGGCGCATCGGTGGACTGACATGCGGCTTTCGGATCATGAGCAGGCGATGCTCGCGGGCGAGATGGGTCCGGTGCGGCAGATCGCCCTGCAGCACCAGATCAAGGTCGGCGATTTCTTCGGCGCCGCGGATTTCGTACCGGTCACGCAGGCGCACGTCATGTCCGACACCGAGAGCCTCGGCGAGGCCGGGGTCGCCTGGCTCGAGAGGCTGGCAAGCCATTCGGGGGCCGAACGCAAGGTGTGCATCCCGACGATCACCGATCCACGCGGCACGGATTTCTCGAAGGCCGCGCTGCTCAAGCAGGCGCTCTGGATGCTCGATCTCGAGCAGCGGGCGATCGATGCCCTGGTCAAGCTCGGCGTGATGATGACCGACACCTGCATCAACTACCAGACGGTGCTCGCGGCGACCCGCGCCGAGCATGTGGCATTCGGCGACACCGGCGTCGTGATCTATTCGAATTCGGTCGGCGGGGCACGGTCGAACTTCGAAGGCGGGCCCTCGGCCCTCGCCGCCGGTCTCACCGGGCGCACGCCGCGCTATGGCTATCATCTCGACAGTCAGCGCCGGGCCACACTCACGGTACGCACCGACTGGACACCGACGACGCTGAACGAATGGGGTGCGCTCGGTGGCGTGATCGGGCGGCTGGCTGGGAACTACTGGGCGGTCCCGGTCGTCGAGGGTATCGACCGTGCGCCGGGCTCCGACGAGTTGAAGCACTTCGGTGCGGCGATGGCGAGCTTCGGCTCGATCGCGCTGTTTCACATGCCCGGAGTGACGCCCGAGGCCGCGCGCCTGCAGGACGTCGCAGGCGTCGATATTCCGGAAGTCCGAGTCGGACGCGCCGATGCATTGGCACTGCAATCGTCGTACCGCGTTGGCGACAAGGTTGACGTCGTCGTGTTCTCGGGGCCGCAGCTGTCGCTGATCGAGCTCGCAGCGCTCGCCGACCTGTGCGACGGACGGCACTTCACGATCCCGGTGCTTGCCGTGACCAGCCCCCAGATCAAGCCCGACGCCGACCGCATGGGACTGACCGAGCGCATCGAAGGCGCCGGCGGCACGGTGCTCGCCGGGATGTGCTTCTATCAGTCGTACGCGCGCGAGATCGCCGAGGCCAACGGATGGAAGTCCCTCGTGACCAACAGCGCGAAGATGGTCAACATCCTGGGCGGCTACGGATACCGGCCGATGCTGGCGTCGATGGAGGAGTGCGTCGAGGCCGGATGCACGGGGAGACTGGCATGAGCGCCATGATGCGGGCTGCAAGCGCGCGGGACCTGCAATGAGCCCGGGCGAATACACCGCGCGCCACGCGATGGGTTCGCGCGTCGAGGGCATCGCGCTGGTCGCCAAGGACGGCTTTTCGGCGCGTTACGACCTCGACCGAATCCAGGGCGTGTTCTCCCGGCCTGCGCACAAGCTCGTCGGCCAATCGTATCGCGATCGCATCCTGGTGCTCGACACGGCCAAGGGCGGCGTGGCATCCGCATGGATGCTGCACGAGATGAAGACGCGCGGCGTCACGCCGCTGGCGCTGGTGTTCAATTCGGTCAATCCGATCATCGCGCAGGGCACTGCGCTCGCCGACCTGACGATGCTCGCGGGCTTCGATTGCGACATCACGTCGGTGCTCACCTCCGGCGCGCGCCTGGAGCTGGTCCCCGAACGACGGCTGTTGCGGGTCCTCGCTCACGTTCGACCCGCGCCAGCCTGCGTCCTGGGGTCCGCTACCCTGCAACTCGAACCACGACGAAGATGAACGCCGCACCCAGACAGGTCAGACCGATCAGACTGCCTGCGGTCCGGGGGCCGGCCCGCGAATGCGCTTCCGGCAGGATGTCGGACGCGCCGATGTAGAGCAGGAAGCCGGCGAAGAAGCCCAGGTAGAGCATCAGGAAACGGGGGGGCACCGTGAACGCAAGTGTCGCGGCGGCTCCCAGAATCGGCGCGATCGCATCCAGCAGGAGCATTGCCAGCGAACGTCGATCGGTGTTGCGGTTGACCAGCATCAAGCCCACGGTGTTGAGCCCATCGCAGAAATCGTGCGCAATCACGGCGACGGCCACGGCAACCCCTGCCGCCGTCGACACCTGGAACCCCAGGCCGAGCCCGACGCCGTCCATGAAGCTGTGTCCGGCAAGCGCAAGTGCCGAAAGCACGCCGACCCTGGGATGGTGATGGGAGGCGTAATCCGCTTCGTGGCCGTGATGAACCAGTACGAACTTCTCGAGGCCGTGAAACAGCAGGAACCCGAGCACCAGCGCGATCATTCCTCCGCTCGCGTCCGTCCCGAGCTTATGCCCCAGTTCGAAGACCTCGGGCAGCAGGTCGAAGCTGACCACGCCGAGCAGCACCCCGGCCGTGAAGCTGAGGATGAAATGCATCCATCGGCGGAACCTGAGCGCAAAGAGACCGCCGCCCAGTGTCGAGAGGAACGCTGCGAGTGACAGGAGCAATGCCGGCATGTCGGTCTTGCGTGGAGGTACGCGGCGAGCGCGCCAGCGGCGGGCTCGAGTTCAATGGTAACGTGCAGACGAGCACCACGCGCAGCCGGACCGTCCGGGCGAAACCGGGCGGCGAGGGACTTCGCTTGCAAGTCCAGGCATTATCGTGCATACTTCACAAGTTCGACGTTCAAGCAGTGCTGTTGCTGGCCCGGTATCCGCAGTCCTGCGGTACTTCCGTTCATCACCCGCCGTCTTGACCTTCGTCCCACACCGGGGGCATGCCCCTTTTATTGTTCATTCAGGAAATTTCAAGACATGGCGACAGGCACGGTTAAGTGGTTCAACGATTCGAAGGGCTTCGGCTTCGTCACTCCGGAAGACGGCGGCAAGGATCTCTTTGCGCATTTCTCCGCGATCCAGGGGCAGGGCTTCAAGACCCTGACCGAAGGTCAGCGAGTCCAGTTCGATGTGACGACGGGCCCCAAGGGGCAGCAGGCGTCGAACATCCGCTCGGCGGATTGAATGCCCGGGCGGGCGTGGCGTTTCTGCCGCGCTGTCAGTCCTTCTGGGAAGGCCCGGCACCTGCCGGGCTTTTTCTTTCCATCCTTCCATCGGGGACGATCATGGCCAAGGAAGAACTTCTCGAAATGAATGGCGTGGTGGCAGAAGTGCTGCCGGATTCCCGCTACCGCGTCACGCTCGACAACGGCCACAAGCTGATCGCCTACAGCGCGGGAAAGATGCGCAAGCACCACATCCGCATCATCGCCGGCGACAAGGTCATGCTGGAGCTTTCTCCCTATGACCTGAGCATCGGCCGGATCAGGTTCCGGCACATCGAGGGACGCACCCCGGTCACGCCGCAGCGCCGGAGGCACTGATCGGCCGCGTTACGCCGATCGGCGCATCACGGGGCAGCATCACGATGGAACACCGGACGAACGACCCGACCATCCAGGTCCGCGCGACCGGGAGCGGCAGGATCCTCGGCGTCGTCGTCGTCAACAGGCGTCCGGACATGATCCAGGTCGTGCTCGGCGAAGGCGCGCACAGCGTTCGCTGCGACCTGCTGCCGACGCCCAACGGCGCGGCGTACGTGGGTAACGCAATGGGGCGCGAGATCGTCTACGAGCGCAGCCGCGAGGACGTCAAAGCGGACATGTGGCGCGACGCCGGCTTCGACGACCCGGAGCAGTAACAGCAGCGACCCCGCGCAGCGGGAAAAGCAGGTCCCGTTCCATCCGAGTGCCGCCTGCGGACGGCCTCGCGCCGATCTGCGATCTGTTGGTGACGCTCAGTGCCGCGTGCCGCCTTTGCCGGTGCCTCTCGTTCTGGCGGTCACGGCTTCGACCGACAAGATGAAGCTGCGCTGCTCGTTCGGGGTCATCGCACCCACGCCGATGAGCTTGTGGGCGATCTCTTCGCCGCGGTCGTTGCGGATCGACACGACCACCGTGTATTCCCACGGCTCGCCGTCGGCGGGATGCCGGATGCTGCCTTCGATGCGCAGCGGCGTCAGCGCAGGGGTCTGATCGGCTTCGGCGTCACCGTCGAAGCGCAGGAAGCGCCGACAGGCAGGACACACGCCGGCGCTCTCGAGTATGGTCTCCCGACAGTGCGGACATGCGCGCGTGGCCCCGTGCGTGCCCGGGCGCTCGCTGCTCATGAGCCGTTGCCGCGCTCCGCGCCGTGGCCGCCGCCGTGAATCGTGATTTTCGCGCCCTTCCCGCTGTCCCAGCCGAAATCGGCCTGACCCCGCATGCGGGCGCCGGCCGCGACGGTCAGCGAGCCGGCCTTGAGGTCGCCGATCAGCACGCCGGTCGGCAGCAATTCGACGCGGGAAGCCTCTTCGACGTTGCCTTCGAGCTCGCCGCCGATCGTGACCTTGTCGGCGCGCACGCTCCCGGTCAGCTTGGCGCCGGTATCGACGGCAAGATCGCCCTGGACGTCGACATCGCCCTTGAACCTGCCGGCGATGCGTACGCTGCCGCCGCCTTCGATCCTGCCTTCGATGGTGATATCGGCGGCGATCAGCGATTCCTTGTGGGGCAGCCCAGCGCCGGGGCGTGCCGTCGGAGGAATCGCCGAGGCGGGAACCAGCTCGGGCTTCGACGGGGGGTCGAAGCGGGCAGGCTCCTTGGTCACGGGGGCGGGCACCGGGGCCGGCCGCGAGGCTGTGCTGTCTCTCCAGAGGGACATGGCGTTGGCGTTTCGGTAGGGAAAAGTTCGAGGCTAGCGCCAAAACGCATCGAAGGCAATGGAATCCGTCGCCGAAGCGGCCGGCCCCGGTCTGCCTCCTCCTGGCGTCGGCGCCTCCAGGTCCGGCGTGCGCATCGGGTTGCCATCGCCCGGTCGCGACGCATCCGAGTCTGCATTGCCGTCAGGTGGTCGGCGAGGACCGGTGTCGCGGTGCGTGCATGCCGCCGGAGGGCGCCACCGCCGGCTCCGGTTCGGTGTCGTGGATCCGTGTCAGGTCCAGGATCGTTCCGCCGTCGGCCGGAACGATCACATCGACGAAGCGCCTGCCGAACAGCAATTGCCCGGCCGTGTACTCGGCGCGTGCATGCACCGACTGTTCCAGGACATCGTCGAGGCCCGTGATCGAAACGGCAAACAGCGCATGGGCGCGATCCAGCCGCTCGCGCGTCCAGCCGTGCAGCGGGCTCCGCTCCGTGATCGGATGCATCACCGTCCAGCTCAACGCGAATGCAGCGGAATGATGTCGTGTGAGAGGCAGATCATGCTGCCGGTAGAACCGCTCGCCTTCGGCGGTGATCTCCTCGCGGACCAGTGTCATCGCGACGTCGGCCTCGAGGATCGTGTTGTGCCGCTCGTTCGCCGCGCGGACCATCAGCGTCGGCGCGCCATCGAAGCTGCAGACGACGGCGACCCTGCTGAACAGGATGCGAGCCTGCGGACGCGAAAAGCGCGCGAACATCATTCCGGTGACCAGTGCGAGGCTCAGCAGCCCGATGAATATCTCGATCGAGGCGACCACGTGTGCGTACACGCTCACGGGATACATGTAACCATAGCCGACGGTGGACAGCGTCTCGATGCTGAAGAACAGGCGGTTCAGGAAACCGTGGCCGGCATTGGCGACCCCGTCGGGCTGCAGGCCGTAAATCACGGCGAATGCCACGTTCGTGGCCAGGTACACGAGCACGATCAGCAGGAAGAACCCGGGCCAGCTGAGCGCCAGGACCTGATGGTAGGCGTCGCGCCAGCCGCGGCGCGTGACGCCGATCTTGGTGTACTTGCGCGCGCCGATCTGAACCCGCATCCGGCGCGGTTGGGACTGCTTCACGCGGCTCTCCCGGCGCAGTGACGAGCGGCGATACCGGTTACGAGCGGAACCGTTCGATCGTACCGCAGTTTGCCCGGCCGCTCCTTTGGGCCCGGGGAATCCGCGGGCATTCGCTGATCGCGGCGAGCGCGGCTCGGGGGCACTTGACACAGCTTTCGTCAGGGTCTATCGTTCGTTCGTATCGCGAACTAAAGTTCGCATTCCGAACAAATGACCGAACCCGAAACCAGCAAGAACGTCGTACAGTCGCTCGCCAAGGGCTTCAGCGTGATGGAAGCATTCACGAGCGACGAGCCGGAGCTCGTCCTGGCCGAGATCGCCAGGCGCGCCGGGCTCGACAACGGGACGACCTTTCGCCTGCTGAACACGCTGGTGATGCTCGGCTACGTCGAGCGGGTCGAGGGCAGCCGGCGCTTCCGCCTGACCCTCAAGTGTCTTGAGCTGGGCTTCAATGCGATCGCCCGCTCGGACCTGCGGACGCGGGCGCGGCCGGTCTTGCGCGGCCTCGTGGGAGAAATGAACGAGGCGGCATCGATCGGCGTCCTCGAAGGTGCAGAGGTGGTCTACATCGAACGGATGCAGGCCGGAATGACGCGACTTGGCGTCGATGTGCGCATCGGAAGTCGCGTACCCGTTCACTCCACGGCCATTGGTCATGCGATCGTGAGCTTCCTGCCCCGGGACGATCAGGAGCGGATCCTCGCGGCGGCGCCGCGCAGGAAGGTCACCGACAAGACCGTCACGGGCGTCCGGTCGCTGCTCCAGCGTTTCAAGGAGGTACGGGCTCGCGGCTATGCCGTCTCGGACCAGGAGAACGTCCCCGGGCTGTGCGTGCTGGCGGCGCCGATCGTCGGTGCGGACGGATTGCCGATCGCCGGGCTGAGCGTCGCGGCGCCGGCGTTCCGCATGTCCGCGCAGGCGTTCGCAAAGGCCGGAGCCGGACCATTGCTGGAGGCGGCCAGGGTCCTTTCGCGCGGTCTGAATGCGGCCGGCGGCTTTGCGTTGCATTCCACACACGCGTAACCGAGTTTCCACCTACGGAGAGGGTCCTTTCGTGCGTACCATGACAAATTTCCACGGCATCATCCCCGCGATCGCGGTGCCGTTTCGTCCCGATTTTGGCATCGACGAGACCGAACTGCGCCGTTTCGCGCTATGGCTTGCACGGCGCCCGGGCGTCGTCGGTCTCATGACCAATGGTCATACCGGCGAGGTCTTCTCGCTGACGACGCGGGAGCGCGCGGAAGTCACGCGCATCACTGCGGACGCCGTGAAGGACGCCTGCCCGGTGATCTCCTCCATTGTCTGCGAGGGGATCTCGGAGGCGGTCGATCACGCGAGCCTCGCCAAGGAGGCGGGTGCGGCGGCGCTCGACATCATGCCGCCGCATCATTGGTTGCGTTTCGGGTTCAAGCCCGAGCATTGCATCGACTATTTCAATGCGATCGGGAGCGCGAGCGGCCTGGGCCTGATCGTTCACGTGTATCCGGCCTGGACGCGGGCCTCGTTCTCGTCGGAGCTGCTCGCGGAGCTGGCGAAGCTGCCGCAGGTGCGGGCCTTCAAGATCGGAACGCGCGACATGAACAAGTATGCGCGCGACATCAAGGCCATTCGCGCGGCGGCCCCGGAGAAGGCCTTGCTGACCTGCCATGACGAATACCTGCTGGCGTCGATGGTCCAGGGCATCGACGGCGCCCTCGTGGGCTTCGCTTCGCTGGTGCCGGACCTGATCAACGAGCTCCTGGAAGCTGTCAGGGCCGGCGATCTCAGGAAGGCGATGGCAATCCAGGCGCGCATCGATCCGCTGAAAGACGCGGTCTATGGCGCCGGGGAGCCGACCGGCGAGGCACACGGACGGATGAAGGCAGCGATGGCGGCTGTTGGAATCCTGCCCAACGGACGCGTTCGGCCGCCGACGCACGCACCGACGCCAGAGGAGAGCGCCGCGATCAAGGCTGCGATCCGGGCGGCCGGGCTCGCCGAGCGCGTGGCAGCGTAGAGGGAAGAGTGATGAATACCCGGTCGACCCGGCCGCTGATCGATATCGAGAACGCGTCGAAGACCTATGTCACCGCATCCAGCGGTCAAGTGCATGCGCTCGAACGGGTCAACTTGGCGATCCTGGAGGGCGAATTCGTCTGTGTCGTCGGGCCCTCCGGCTGCGGCAAGAGCACCCTGCTTCGCATGCTCGCCGGCCTCGACGAGTGCGATGGCGGCCGGCTCACCCTCGCCGGACGCGAGGTGGAAGGACCCTCGGGCGAGGTCGGTGTCGTGTTTCAGGCAGCGAACCTTCTTCCCTGGCTCACGGTCCGCGAGAACGTCCGGCTGCCTCTGCGCGTCGGTGGGCGCCACGAACCGGCCGACACGCGAATCGACGACCTGCTGGCCATGGCGGGCCTCGGCGACTTCGGCGGCCGCTATCCATACGAGCTGTCGGGGGGCATGCAGCAGCGGGCGGGAATCTGCCGGGCACTTGCACGCAATCCGCAGATCCTGCTGATGGACGAGCCATTCGGCGCGCTCGATGCGCTCACCCGGGAGCGAATGAACATCGAGCTGCAGAGGATATGGCAGTCGAATCGCAAGACGATCATGCTGATCACGCACAGCATCTCCGAGGCCATCTTCCTCGCCGATCGTGTCGTCGTGATGTCGGCGCGCCCGGGGCGGATACTTGCCGACCTCCCGGTCCCGATTCCACGACCTCGCAGCTTCGACACCATCGTCAGCCATGAACGCTATGCAGGGCTCGCCAGCGCGATCCGCGGCCTGCTGAATGCCCAGGAAGGAGCGCCCAATGACTAACACTGGTACGCAGGTCGGTGCCGACCCGGCCACCTTGCTCGACCAGACCGAGATGAGCCTCGATCCGGAGGCACCGGAAGCAGCCGACGCGGCGCCCTCGACCCGGCGCAGGCGCAACCGGTACACGGTCGATGGCTCGGTCATCGCGGGGTTCGGGTTGATCGTGCTGATCGCGGGCTGGATATCCGCGGTGCGTTTCATGCACGTCCCCGCCTACATCCTGCCCGCACCGGAGGCGGTGCTGCGGGCGCTGTGGGCCGGGCTCGCGGTCAATCCGGCAAGTCCGCAGGGCTATTACCTTCCG
Organism: Betaproteobacteria bacterium; assembly: GCA_018971195.1. GTDB lineage: Bacteria > Pseudomonadota > Gammaproteobacteria > Burkholderiales > Casimicrobiaceae > VBCG01. The sequence continues at coordinate 11,709 of JAGXBK010000033.1, read as the reverse complement.
CTGTGGAGCACATTGAGCAACGCCGCAGCGGGATTCGCGATCGGAACCGGGATGGGCCTCCTGCTGGGATCGTTGATGGCCGAGAGCCGGATGGTGGAAAAGCTGCTGATGCCGTACGCATTCGCGCTGCAGAGCCTGCCGAAAGTCGCCATCGCACCGCTGATCGTGATCTGGTTCGGCTTCGGCGACGGAAGCAAAGTCGCCATCGCGGCGCTTCTTGCCTTCTTCCCCGTGCTCATCAACAGCTTCACGGGCCTGCGGTCGACCGAGCCGGAACGCATCGACCTGATGCGATCGCTGTCCGCGACACGCTTCGAAACCTACCGCATCGTCAAGCTTCCCAATGCCGCACCCTTCATCTTCGCGGGCCTCGACATGGCGGTCGTCTACGCGCTGCTCGGCGCGATCGTGGCCGAATTCCTTGGCGCCCAGCAGGGCATGGGCGTCGTGATCACCCAGGCCCAGGCCGTGTCCGACGTTGCCGGCGTTTTTGCGGCGCTGGTGATCCTCGGCGCACTCGGCATCGTGCTGCACACGTCGATCCGGCGTCTCGAGCATCGCGTCGTCCATTGGGGCCGGCGTGGCAAGCAATGATCGAATCCCTGAGAGGAGAATGAAATGAACCTGACGAGAAGACAGTGGCTGCAGGCATCCGGCTCCTTCGCCGCGGCGCTGGCCATCGGTTCGCGCACGACGAACGCGGCGGAGTTGCGGCCGTTGCGCTTCGGCGTCGGCCTGAAAGCGATGAGCGCGACGGTCATCAACACGGTGATCGGCGAGGTGCTGGGCTACAACAAGGAGGAGGGTTTCACCCTTAAGGCGCTGGCGCTGGGGGGAAACTCGAACGTCCAGGTCGCGGTCGACCGCGGTGATGTCGACATCGGGATCGGTGTTCCGTCGTTCGGCCTCCCGTTGCTCGCCAAGGGAAACTGGGCGGGCGCGCTCAACTACTACGAATATACGTACCCGTACAAGTGGGACGTCGCGGTCAAGCCGGGATCTTCCATTGCCAGTTACGCCGAGCTCAAGGGCAAGCGCATCGGCGTATCCGATTTCGCGGCCACCGAATATCCGGTGACGCGCAATGTCCTGAAGACGCTGGGCCTCGATCCGGACAGGGACGTCAAATGGATCGCGGTCGGGAACGGGGTTCCCGCAGGCGTCGCGCTCGAAAGGGATTCGATCGATGCCCTCGCGTACTACGACACCGGATTCGGCCAGATCGAAGCGGCCGGAATCAAGCTCGAGTTCCTGCCGCGACCCAAGCAGCTGCCACTGATCGGCGGCCAGTTTCTGATGGCGCGCAAGGAAATGTTCGCGAACGATCGCAAGCTTCTGATCGGCTTCGGCCGATCCGTATGCAAGGCGTCGCAGTTCATCCTTGCCAATCCCGCCGCAGGTGCCAAGGCGTTCCTCGACATGTATCCGGGAGCAGCACCCAAGGGACGGAGCGGGGAGGAGGCGGTGAAGGCGATCCTGCAGACGATCAGTCGACGCATCCGGCTCTACAACCCGCCCTACCCCGGCGCGAAGATGGGCAGCATCAATCCGCAGGAATTCAAGACCGAGGCCGAGATGAACGGGCTTGAGATCAGGAATTTCAGCCCGTTCTACACCAACGACCTGATCGATCCCATCAACGATTTCGATGCGCAGAAGGTGCGAGCGCAGGCAGCGGCGTTCAAGACGTGATCCGGGCGGTGCAACCGGGGCGGGCGGGCCCGAGGTCGCGGCGTGTCCTGGTGACGGGGTCGAGCTCGGGCATCGGCGCGGCCATCGCGCTGCGGCTTCTGGACAGCGGCTGGGAAGTGTTCGGGCTCGATCGTGTGCCGGCTACCCTCGGCGGGCCGCGCTTCACGGGGTTCGAGGTCGATCTCCTCGAAACGGATCGCGTGGCCGCGCTCGTGGACGGCCTGCGCAACATCAGTGCGCTGGTCCATGCCGCCGGGTTCATGCGCGTCGCACCGATCGGAGAGCTCGACGCCGGCGACGGGCGCGACATGTGGCGCCTGCACGTCGAGGCGGCCGGATACCTCGCCAATTCGCTCGCACCGCGCATGTCCGAGGGCGGTCGCATCGTGCTGATCGGGAGCCGCACTTCGTCCGGCGCCGCAGGCCGCAGCCAGTATGCGGCTACAAAGGCCGCGCTGGTCGGCATGGCGCGGTCATGGGCCATCGAACTGGCGCCGCGGGGCATCACGGTGAATGTCATCGCGCCCGCTGCCACCGAGACTCCGATGCTTCATGACGCGGCCCGGGGCGCGATCGCACCACGAACACCGCCCATCGGCCGGTTCGTACGCCCCGAGGAGGTTGCCGCGCTCGCCGCCTTCGTGCTTTCCGACGACGCCGCGGCGATCACGGGGCAGCAGCTCGTCATCTGCGGTGGATCGTCTCTTTAGATCGGAAAGGAACCGCTGTAATGCCGGTACGCATCGTCGACATTCGTGAAGTGACAAAGCCGATCGCCTCGCCGATCCGCAACGCCTACATCGATTTCTCGAAGATGACGACCAGCCTGGTCGCCATCGTCACCAACGTCGAACGCAATGGCGCGCCCGTGGTCGGCTACGGCTTCAACTCGAACGGTCGCTATGGGCAGGGAGGCCTGATCCGTGAGCGCTTCGCGCCGCGCCTGCTGGAGGCGGATCCACGGAGCCTCCTTGACGATTCCGGAGAAAACATCGATCCGGACCGGGCGTGGGCGACGATGATGGCGAACGAAAAGCCCGGCGGTCACGGCGAACGTTCGGTTGCCGTCGGCACGCTCGACATGGCCATCTGGGATGCGGTCGCGAAGGTCGCCGGCAAGCCGCTGTTCCGGCTGCTCGCGGATCGGCACGGACGGCGCGCGAACCCGCGGGTGTTCGTCTATGCGGCAGGCGGCTACTACTATCCCGGCAAAGGCGACGCCGAGTTGCGCGCGGAAATGCGCAGCTATGTCGAGCGCGGCTATACGGTCGTGAAGATGAAGATCGGCGGCGCGTCGATCGACGAGGACCGGCAGCGCATCGAGGCGGTGCTCGACGAAGTGGGAACCGCGGCGAGGCTGGCCGTGGACGCCAATGGGCGGTTCGACCTCGAAACGGCAATCGCCTACGCCAAGATGCTTCGAGATTACCCGCTGTTCTGGTACGAGGAGGCGGGCGATCCGCTCGATTTCCATCTGCAGGCGTCGCTCGCCGAACTCTATGCGGGCCCGATGGCGACCGGCGAGAACCTGTTCAGCCATCAGGATGCGCGCAACCTTATCCGCTACGGGAGCATGCGTCCGGATCGCGACTGGCTGCAGTTCGACTGTGCGCTTTCCTACGGGTTGTGCGAATACCAGCGTACGCTCGGGGTGCTGCAGTCGCACGGGTGGTCACCCGCCCGGTGCATTCCGCACGGCGGCCACCAGATGTCGCTCAACATCGCAGCGGGATTGGGGCTCGGCGGCAACGAGAGCTATCCGGACCTGTTCCAGCCTTATGGAGGATTCCCCGACGGCGTGCGCGTCGTCGACGGCCACATCACGATGCCCGAGCTTCCGGGCATCGGTTTCGAAGGCAAGGCCGACCTCCACGCGCAGATGAAGGCCCTCGCCGCCTGACGAGCCCGGGAAGTAGCGATCGGCCGCGATCGGGCGGCGCGCCTATCGCGCCGACGTCAGCCGGGCTTCGGCCTGCGCGACCAGCGCCTGGTAGCGCGGGTCGCCGCGGATCGGGTCGAGGCTCGTGTCGGACTCGAACCAGACCAGGTTCTGCCGCTGCGCGCGGGTGATGATGGGCGCGAGGAGCTCGATCGCCGTGTCGAATTCGCCCAGCGACACCATGCTGCAGGCCAGATTGAAATTCAGGTTCGTGTTGTCGGGGTCGAGCAGCATGGCACGCGCGGTCCACTCCTTGGCGCGGTCGACCTCCTTCAGCGCGACGAGGGCAGTGACGCCCCATCCGATCGCGAGGCCATGATCGGGTTCGGCGACGATGGCTTTCTCGACGCGCGCGAGACAGCGCCGGGCCGCCGAATGTGCGCCGTCGATGTCGCCGATCGCCTCGTAGCTTTGAATGGCCATGCCGAGTGCCCAGAAATCCGTCTCGATCGCGGCGGCCGCCCTTTCCAGGCATCCGACGGCGTCCTGGTTTCGTCGCAATCCGATGTAGCAGCGTGCCGCCGCGGCATTGACCTCGTAGCCGTCCGGGTCCAGCTTCAGCGCCGTCGCGTGCTCCGTCAGCGCCTCGTCGTAGCGACCCGCATCGCCGAGAATGCGGCCCTTGGCCGCGTGCGCTTCAGCGAGGTCAGGCTGAAGGGCAAGCGCGCGCTCCGCTGCCGCCCACCCCGTATCCCCCGTGTCGACGTTCACCAGGCGCCGGTTGGCCTGGGAGATCGCGAGCAGCGCCCACGCGCGCGCATACCCGGGATCGATCTCGACGGCACGTTGGCACAACCGTACGGTGATGTCTCGATGCCGCGAGTTTCCGGTTGCGTTGTACTGCCGCGCCATCAGGTAGAGCTTGTAGGCTTCCGGGTTGGTCGTCGCGCGCTGCTCGATCGCCTGCTTCTCGGCGGGCAGCAACTGCAGCTTCAGCGCGTTGACGATGGCCTCGGCGATCTCGTCCTGCAGCGCGAAAATATCGTCCAGGTTGCGGTCGAACCGCTCTGCCCAGAGATGGCTGTCGGTCGCGCCATCGATGAGCTGCGCGGTGATCCGCACGCGGTTGCCGGACTTGCGCACGCTGCCTTCGAGCACGTGGCTCACCTTCAGCTCGCGGGCGACCTGTGCGACATCGATGTGCTTGGCCTTGAATGTGAAGGCCGTATTGCGCGAGACGACGGCGAGGGCGGACACCTTCGACAGGTCGGTGATGATGTCCTCGGTGATGCCGTCGCTGAAGTACTCCTGCTCGGGGTCTCCGCTCATGTTGGCGAAAGGAAGCACGCAGATCGAAAGCCGCTGCCGCTCGCGCAGCACGGCCGGAGGGGACACTCCGGCCGTCGACGGACGCAGGGCGAAGACGTGCACGGGGCGCGCGATGTTCTTGACGCTGTGCTCCCCGAGGTCCTGGATCTCGCCGGGGACCTTGCCCGCGACCTGGTCGCGCACGCCCAGCGACAACGCGATGCCGCCGGGCTCGGCAAGCGCCTGCAGTCGCGCCGCCACGTTCACCCCGTCGCCGTAGATGTCATCACCCTCGACGATGACTTCGCCGAGGTTGATGCCCATGCGGTAGCTGATGCGCCCCGCGTCGGAGCGATCGCTTCCGGCTCGCGCCGTCGCCTGCTGTATCGCCAGCGCACAATTGACGGCGGCAACCACGCTCGGGAACTCGACCAGCGCGCCATCGCCCATGAGCTTGAACACGCGTCCGCCATGGGTGGCGACATGCGGGTCGAAGATGCTCCGGCGATTGTCCTTGAGACGCTCCAGGGTCCCTGTCTCGTCGGCCTCCATCAGCGTGCTGTAGCCGACTACGTCCGCGCAAAGTATCGCAGTCAACTTGCGCTGCATCGGCGTCGGTGTCATGGAATGGGTCGAGCGGCGTAAAAGAAAAAGGCCCGAAAACCGGGCCCTTGCTCAGCGCGCAGACGACTCAGTCGAGTGCCCTGATGTTCGATGCCTGGTCCCCCTTCGGACCGGTCGTGACGTCGAACGAAACCTTCTGGTTCTCGCGAAGGCTCTTGTGACCTTCGCCCTGGATCGCCGAGAAGTGGGCGAAGAGATCCTTGCCTCCGCCGTCCGGGGTGATGAATCCGAATCCTTTGCCGTCGTTGAACCACTTGACGATCCCTGTGCTCATGTGTAACTCCATTGAAAGACGAATGATGGGCTTGGCCCGAAGTGCGGGACCTTCAAGGGAGAGAGGGTGATCTGAGGGGCACCGCCTGCGCGGTTACGACGGACCAGCGATTTCGCTGCTTGAGGAGCCTGCCGTCCCCTTGTACACGAGTTGCTCCTGCGCGTCAAACGATGTTTTTGCACGCAGAGGCCCGCTCGCGAGGTGCGGCGGGGGCGGGCCGGTCACTCCTGCCGCTCGAGAAACACCCCCAGCGTCGCCAGGGCTTTTTCGCCGAGGGGCCGGTTTTCCCATTCGACATAGGTGACGCGCCGGCTCAGCGCGAGATCGCGCGCGAAATCGACAGCGAGGCGCGCGGCGAGTGCGCGATCGGACACCGCGAGGTTGATCTCATCGTTGAGATCGAAGGAACGGCTGTCGAAGTTGGTGGAGCCGACAACGGACCAAAGCCCGTCGACGACCAGGATCTTCGCGTGGATCATCCCCGGCTGGTACTCGTGGATTTCGACGCCTGCCTTCAGCAACTCACCATAACGCCTGCGGCTCGCGAGCCGGGCAATCGGGTGGTTGTTGCCGCGCCCCGGCGTGATGACCCGCACCCGCACGCCGCGGCCGGCGGCGGCGATCAACTCGCTGCGGGCGCTGGGATCCGGCAGGAAATACGGTGAGTTGATGTCGATGGAGTCGCGTGCGCCGGCCAGCAGTATCTGGAACAGGACGCGCACCGGCGAGGAGCGGGCGGGCGAGGGTGTGCCGATGACGACCAGCCCCGGCGCATCGGCCGCGTCGCCGTCGATCGCAGGGAAGATCGCCGAGTCCGCGAGGATTTCGCCGGTCGACTCGAGCCAGTTCTCGGCAAATGCGGTCTGCAGCCCGGCGACCAGCGGTCCGGTCACGCGAAGCATGGTGTCGCGCCACGCCTGGCGCCGGTGTTTGGGGCCGAGCCAGTGCGAACCGATGCCGGCACCGCCGACGAACCCCGTCGTTCCGTCGACGACGATGATCTCGCGGTGTGTCCGGTTGTTGAAGCGCTTGAGCGTGTACCAGCGGATCGGCTGGTACCACGCAACGCGGCCGCCGGCCGCGCGCAGCCTGGCGAAATAGGCGTCGGGCGTGGGGAAGCTCCCGATCGCGTCGACGACGACGCGCACGGCGACGCCTGCCTGTGCCCGTTCGGTCAGCGCCTCGAGGAAGCGGTCGCCGATCGCGCTCGGGTGAAGGATGAACGCTTCGACGTGCACGCTGCGGGCGGCCGCGTGGATCGCCTCGAGCTCGGCCCCGTAGAATGCGGCGCCGTCGGTCAGGACCTCGGCCGTGCGCGCCGTCTGCAATCGGGCGCCGGTGTTCGCAGCCAGGATTCGCCGGAACTCGCCTGAGGCCGGGTCGGGCGGCTGGGCCGTCAGGTGGTAGCCGAGGCTCGGCTCGAACAGGACGAGCAGGAGCAGGGCAAGCGAAACCGCCGCGAGCGACGCGAGGACGAACTCGATGGCCATCCGGCAATGCGGGCACAGTGGAGCGACCGGGGCGTGCTCGCCAGGGTCGACGTCCGGTCAGGCATGGATCGCGCTCGGCAGTATACGCAACGCCCCGCCGGCCGGATTCATCCGGATGCGATGAGGGCCTCGATTTCCGCGAACGTGCGGGCGATATCGTGGACCGGCTGCTCGGGAATGCCGAGGCGCCGGCCGATCTGCGTCAGGGAGAAGATGCCGCATACCATTCGATCGCCGGCCGCGGCCGGCTCGGGGATCTCGACCACCAGGGCGTGCTGCCGCGCCGCGAGCCTCAGCGTGGCGATGATGTCGCCGACCCGGGCCTCCAGCACTTCACGCAGATCCAGGACTTCCAGGCGCTCCGCGGGCGTCATGATGTCGCGCACCATGACCTCGTCGTAATGCATTCCGCGCGACTGCGCGATCTGGATCGGCCGCTCGCCCACGATGTCCGTGTAGGTCAGGATGCCGAGGACGCGGCGGGCCTCGTCCACGACGAAAAGCGCGCGCACGCCACGCGCGATCATGGCCTGGTTGGCGGCGGCGATCGACGTACCGGGCTCGATGATCACCGCGCTGGTCCGGCGCAGGTCGGTCATCACCTCGGTCGCGGGCGAGTCCAGGCGGATCGGTGCGGCGGCACCCGGCACCGGCAATCGGTATCTGTCCCCTGCGCTCCCTCGGGAATTGCGCAGCGGCACGTAATGCCCCGGTGCGAGCTTGGGCGGGTGCGCCTGACCGGGCTCGCCGGCACCGTGGCTTGCCTGGAAGAACATCAACTGCAGGAAATGATCCTTGCGGCTCGACGAACGATGGTCATCGGCCGACGAAGCCACGGCTCCGCCGGCATCGTGGTCGACGCGTTCGTCGGCATCGTGCTTGTCCCTGTGCTTGTCCATGCGCGCCTCGGTCGGATGGCGGGGCCTCGGGCAGCCCACGCGTCTCATTAGACTGGAGCAGTGGCGATGGTTCCCGGTCCAAAAAGCGCTAGCGCCGCTTTCCTGCGCGCGACTTGCGCGCGGGTTGCGGCTTTTCGGCAGGGGGTTCCTGCGGGCGGTAATCGCCGATGATCCCCTTGACCGGGCAGAACGTGAACACCGGGCATTTCCTGCAACCGACGGCAATGGCAACCGGGCAGAGCTTCATGACGCGCTCCTTCGGACATCCGAGCATGCATTGTGCGCCCGTTTTCGGGACGCGTCGCCCGCGTCGGCAGGGTCCAGGCGACCGCCCCCCCGGGGACGATCGTCGCATCGTTCGTCACCATCATCGCCATCGTGTGAACGATGAGCGCCGTATTGCGCTGGGCGCAGTGATCCCTTGCGCGATCCTCAGTCGCCTGCCGCCGGCGCGAATCGGGGATCTGCGCGGCTGCATTCCAGCGCCATCACGCGCGCCGGCGGCAAGTTGGCCCAGACGATGTCGCTTGCGCGTTCCATGAACCCCGGCAGCGACGCAAGACCGCGGGCACGCAAGTCGTAGGTGTACTGGATCACCGTGCCTCCTGCCGGCAGCACTGCCCACCACTGCGCGACGATGGCAGCGGCGACCTTCGGCGGCAACGATCGCAACGGCAGGCTGGAGACGATGGCGTCGATCGGGTGATCGGGCGGCACCAGCTCGGCGAGCCGCGCGGCATCGCCGTGCAGCACGCGTATTCCTGGAAAACGCGAGCGCAGGTAGCCGACGAATCGCGTCGAGCGCTCGATGACGACGAGCCGGCGGGGCGCAATGCCATCGCTCAGCAGCGCGCGCGTCACCGCACCCGTGCCGGCGCCGAGTTCCACCACCAGGCCGTCGCAATGGCGCGGCACGCGCGAGGCCATGCGGGCGGCCAGCCGGCTCGAGCTGGGCCATATGGCGCCGATCGCGGCTGGCTGGTCGAGAAGCTCGCGCGCGAACACCCACGACTCGGAAACGCGCCATGCGCGGGCAAGCCCGCGCGCCAGCGGGCGATAGGTATCTACCGTCATCAATGAGCCTCTCCGGCGGCGATGCTACAACGAAATGAACGGGCGGCCAATGATTTGCATCCTCGCGTGCGCCTGCCCCAGCGTGCCGCATCGACCGCGCTGTGTCATCATCCGCTCGATCGCGTCGAGCCGGCGGCCCCCTCGGTCACCCATGCCGCGAGCGTGTACTTGTAATGTTTGCACTTTGGTTTGCACTTTAGAGCCGCATCCTGACCGATGTCCGAATCCGTCGAGCTCGAGCAGCAGGAAGACTTCCGTTTCACGATTCGCTTCGGCGATTCGATTCCGGTGCTGGCCGCCGACGAATCACCCCCTCTGGGCAACGGTGCGGGTCCCACGCCGGTCCAGCTTCTTGCGGCTGCCGTCGGCAACTGCCTGTCCGACAGCCTGCTGTTCGCCCTGCGCAAGTTCAAACAGGCGCCCGAGCCGATTCGCGCCGTCGTCGAGGCGAGCGTCGGACGCAATCCGCAGAATCGACTTCGCGTCCAGCGCATCGGCGTGCGCATCACGCTCGGCGTTCCGGCGTCGTCGCTGCAGCACCTCGACCGTGCGCTCGGCCAGTTCGAGGCGTTCTGCACGGTTGCGCAGAGCGTCGGGCAAGGGATCGACATCGAGGTCGCGGTCTACGACAGCACCGGGGTTCGACTCAAGTAAGGCCCGCCGCCGCTCTCGGCGGCGGGGGCATTCCGCGCGGGTACCCGTTGCAATTTCGCGAGTTCGGGCGCGAGCGGGTCGGGTGCAGCCACAGGTGCTATCGTGGCGGCGCCCGGAGGCTACACAGCCCGAAACCGGAACATCAGCGATGCCGCAGGAACCTTCGTCCCGGCGCTGGCGCGATTGGCGCATCGAGGCGCGGCGCCGCATCGCGGCGCGCCTCGTCGGTGATCGGCCCTATCTCGCAGGTCTCTATCGAAAGAGCTTCGGGCGCCTCCCCGACCTCGACCACCCGTCGGGATTCAACGAGAAGATCCTGGTGAAGATCCTCACCGACCGGCGCGAATACCTGACGCTGTTCGCGGACCGGCTGCGGGTGCGCGACTACGTGCGCCAGCGAATGCCCGAGCTCGTCCTTCCGCGTCTGTACGGGTGGTCGGAGCGCGCCGAGGCGCTGCCCTGCGATTTGCTGCCTGAGTCGTTCGTGCTCAAGGCGAACCACGGCAGCGGATGGGTGCGCATGGTCCCGCACAAGAGCGAGGTCGGGCAGGCGGAGCTCGTGAGCCTCGCCCGGAAATGGCTCGCGTCGGATTTCACGATCGTCGGGCGCGAATGGGCGTATCGCGACGTGCGTCGTGCTGTGTACGCGGAAGAATTGCTGCGCGACGATTCCGGCGGCGTGCCGCCGGACTTCAAGCTGTTCACGTTCGACGGCGAGGTGCGGATGATCCAGGTGGACCGCGACCGCCATGGGCGTCACACGCAGGTGCTCTACGACCCGCAATGGCGACCGATCGAAGGCGTCGTCGCGGCCGCGCAGGGGACGCCGCTCTCGCCACCCGTCACGCTCGCCCGCATGATCGAGGCGGCGCGGACGCTCGCGACCGGCATCGATTTCGTGCGCGTCGATTTCTACGAGGTCGCCGGCCGCGTCGTGTTCGGCGAGCTCACGAACTACCCGAACAAGGGCCTCAACCGGTTCCAGCCGGCCTCGCTCGACGGGCTGCTGGGGAGCTGGCTCACGCTTGCGCCGACACGCCCGGTCGCGATTGTCTACCGACCGGAAGCGTTCAGTGGAGCGTGATCGGTCCGGTCCTCAGGTGTCCTCGGCAGGATCGTAGGGAACGACGTTCTCCTGCTCCGCAGGATCGTTGCGGGCGACGATCGCGCGCGCGGCTTCGCTGTCGCTCAGATTGAATGCCTGGTGTGCGACGCCGGGCGGTATGAACAGAAACTCGCCCGCGCCGGTCACCACGCGCTCGCGCAGTCCCGGACCGTAGCGTGTCTCGACGCGCCCTTCGAGCACGTAGATCGCGGTCTCGTAGCCACGGTGCCGGTGCGGTGCGGCAGAGCCGCCCGGCGGGATGACCACGATGTGCATCGACAGGCCGCGGCTGCCGGTGGTCTCGCCGGAAATGCCGACGAAATACGGCAGGCGCTGCCGGGTGAGGATTTCGCGGTCGGGTCGCACAGCGACGACAGTGGGCGCCGATGCGCTGCGCGCGGTGGTCATGGGCCTGCCCTTTCGACGATGCGGCGCGCGGTTCGCGGCCTGGCTCCCAACATAGCGGCCCGGCGTGCAAATGTCGAGCGGGATGGCGCGCCCGCACCGGATACCGCGATGACCAACGCCAGCCTCGTGTCGCATCAAGCTTGCGCTAGCGCAAAGCCGTTTGCGCGGCGGGACGCTAACCTAGAACGTCGACGCAAGGCCTTCATGTCACCCTGTCGGAGATCGGAGTCGTCCGGTGGCACCCGAGAACCCGAGCTTGCTGCCCGAAGACGCGGTCGAGACGGCGATCGCGCAGGTGCTGC
>JAGXBK010000181.1 GCA_018971195.1 Betaproteobacteria bacterium | reverse complement strand
GAGGGTCACCGGCGCGACATCGGCACGGAACGGCGCGAACGCGAGCCACGCGGCGACCCCCGCGATGCCGAGCAGCGGCAGTGCATTCTGGAACCGCGTGACCCTCGGGTCGACCGGAAGGTCCACCTTCGCCTCGAACTTCGGCTCCACCTGCGCAGTTGCCGGAAGCCACCCGGCGTTGCGCAGGCTGTCCGGCAGCTCGCCCCATCTGCCGGCCTGCAGGCGGCGCCACAGCAACACCAGGAGCGGCTTCGCTGCTGCCAGCACCACCAGCGCCTGTTGCAGACGCGCGCCCGGGGCCTCGACCAGGAACACCGGAATCGAAAGCAGCGAGAGGTCGAAAATCGCGTGCAGCAGGATCGTCGGGAGCAGGCCGAAGCGCAGGAAGATCAGTGCCCAGACGATCGACGGCAACAGCAGCTCGACGGGCCGCGAATACGCAGGGAAACCCGGGTAGTTCGCGTGCGCGCTGCCGAACACCAGCGCCTGCAGCACGACCGCGAGCGCGATGCCCAGGCTGCGGCGCCCGTAGCGCGCGCCGATCAACGCGCCCAGCGCCAGGGGGATCGCGCGGAACACGCACTCCTCCATGAACCCGGCCTCGAGCGCGATCGCGATCGGGGTCGCCGCGGGCACCGACGAGCCGAGGATGTTCGGATCGGTCAGGACCTCCGAAGGCTGCCACCAGCCGAGCCAGCGGTTGGTCGCGTAGTAGAACGCGGCGATGAATGCGAGGTCGATGGCCACGAACAGGTAGCCGCCCAGCGTGCGCCCCGCGATCTGTCGCGTCGCACCGGCCTCGCGCGACCACAGCCGCCACAGCTGGGGATGTTGCGGAAACGCGCGCCGCGACAGGCTCTCGGCCGCCATGAACGTCAACGCATAAGCGAGTCCGCCGCCTACCGCAATCAGGAGCGCGGCGCCGGCCTGCTTCGCCCAGAAGGTCGCGACGGTCTGCGTCGTGTCGGCGTCGAACCACGCCGCGGGCGCCGACGCGAGCTTCGCCAGCGCGAGCAGGCCGCCGACGCACAGTCCCGCGACGACCGCAGGCTTCCACTCGAGCCAATGCCGCCGCGCGAGCCACAGCACGCCGAGGACGCAGCCCCCGAGGCCGTAGAGGATCCCGGCGGCGAGCGTGGCGAGGTTGGCGATCAGGTCGTTGGTGCTGCGCAGCTCGGCAAAGCGCCGGTCGAACGCCTCCGGAACGTGCACGAAAGGCGTCACGCCGGTCAGCTCGTCGCCGGAGACCACCAGCCGCAGGCGCACGCGCGCGTCTTTCAGCCCCTCGGGACGCTCGTAGGTGAAGCTCTGGTCGACGCGCCCGCCCGGCTGGGTCTGCTGCGAATGCTCGAGGAAACGGTAGGCGGACAGATCGATGTGCAGATCCTCCTTCGCACCGGTCTCGGCGATCTGCCGCGCCTCGGACTCGGGCAGCGCTTTGCGCGCCGGATCGCGGACGTAGGTCTCCGGGAGGCGCCGCTCGAAGCCGTCGGGCCTGCCGTCGGGACGAAGCCGGACCACGGTCTCGTCGATCGCGCCGAGGCGGAACAGCCGCACGTCCCACCAGTAGGGCGCGTAGCTGCCGCCGCGGGTCAGGCGCGCGAATGCGCGCTTGCCGCCGCCTTCGAGCTCGATGTAGTTTTGCGCTTCAGAATCGTGGCTGAAGCGTACTGCAGCGCGCGCATCGGCGGGCGCGAGCTCGAGCCGCGCTGCCAGCGCCCGGGCGGCCGCGACCGCGTCGGCGCGCGAGGTCTTGACGTCGAGATTGACGATCGGAATGGCGAGCGGGAACAGGCGCAGCGCAACCGCCAGCGCCCCCAGCGAGGCCAGCGCATAGACGATCCAGAACGCAGGACTGCGCGTGACGCCGTTCACCATGTCCCCGCAAGCACGCGCGACAGGCGCCCGGTCGTCAGTCGATCGCCTTGACGATGTCCTCGACGACCTTCTTCGCGTCGCCGAACACCATCATCGTCTTGTCCATGTAGAACAGCGGATTGTCGAGGCCGGCGTAGCCCGCCGCCATCGAGCGCTTGTTGACGATGACGGTACGCGCCTTGTGCGCCTCCAGGATCGGCATGCCGTAGATCGGGCTGCCTTTCTGCTCGGCGAGCGGATTGACGACGTCGTTGGCGCCGAGGATCAGCGCGACGTCGGTCGAGCCGAACTCGCTGTTGATGTCCTCCATCTCGAACACCTGGTCGTAAGGCACCTCGGCTTCGGCGAGCAGGACGTTCATGTGGCCCGGCATGCGGCCGGCGACCGGGTGGATTGCGTAGCGGACGTTGACGCCCTTGGCGCGCAGCTTCTCGGCCATCTCCTTCACCGCGTGCTGGGCGCGCGCGACGGCGAGCCCGTAGCCGGGAACGATGACCACGCTCTCGGCGTTGCTCATTATGAATGCCGCGTCGTCGGCCGAGCCCGACCTGACGGACTTCTGCTCGCCTCCCGCCACCGCGGCGCCGGGCTCGGCGCCGAAGCCGCCGAGGATCACGTTGAAGAACGACCGGTTCATCGCCTTGCACATGATGTAGGACAGGATCGCGCCTGAGCTCCCGACCAGCGACCCGGCGATGATCAGCATGGGGTTGTTGAGCGAGAAGCCGATGCCCGCGGCCGCCCATCCGGAGTAGCTGTTCAGCATCGAGATCACCACCGGCATGTCGGCGCCGCCGATGGGGATGATGATCAGCACGCCCAGCACGAACGCGATCGCGGTCATCACGATGTACGGCAGCCACTTCGATTCGTCCGGCGACATGAAGAACCAGACGCCGAAGGCGATCATCGCGACCGCCAGCGCGAGGTTCAGCATGTGCTGGCCGGCGAACACGACGGGCGCGCTGCGGATCCTTCCCGACAGCTTGCCGAACGCGATCACCGATCCGGAGAACGTGATCGCGCCGATGAACGTGCCGATGAAGAGCTCGAGCCGGTTGCCCGACGGGATCGGAACATGGAGGCCGAAGGCCGCGGGATCGTGGATCGCTGAGATCGCGATCAGCACCGCGGCCAGCCCCACCAGCGAGTGGAAGGCCGCGACGAGCTCGGGCATCTGCGTCATCTGCACGCGGCGCGCGATGATCGCGCCGACGACGCCGCCGACCGCGATGCCGGCGAGGATCATCCCGACGTTGCGCGTGTGCGAGTAGACGAGCGCCAGCGTGACGACGACGGCGATCGCCATTCCCGCGATGCCGAGCATGTTGCCGCGGCGCGCCGTCGACGGATGCGACAGGCCCTTGAGCGCCAGGATGAAGCAGATCGAGGCGACCAGGTACCAAAGCGCAACCTGATTGGCGGTCATCGCGATCCCCCGCTCACGCTGCCGCCCGATGCCGCCGCTGCGCAATCACGATGCATGCTCGCTCCCGAAACTGGCATGTCCATGGAGGCGCCCGTCAATGCTTGCCGGCGGCCTTCGCCCCCGGCTCCTTGCGCTTGAACATCTCGAGCATCCGCTGGGTGACCAGGAAGCCGCCGAACACGTTGACCGACGCCAGCGCCACCGCGAGCACGCCGACCCAGCCGCCCCAGTCGAACGCGACGGGGCCGGCCGCGAGCATGGCGCCGACCAGGATGATCCCGGATATCGCATTGGTGACCGACATCAGCGGCGTGTGCAGCGCCGGGGTCACGCTCCAGACGACGTGGTAGCCGACGAAGATCGCGAGCACGAAGATGATCAGGTAGAAGACAATCGGATCGACACCTGCGGCCATGGCTACCCTCCTTCTAGGCAATGCGCGTGCTGCCGATGACGCGGCGGGCGCTCATGTCCGCGTCACCGCTGCGCCGTTGTCGCAGACCAGCGTCGCCTGCACGATCTCGTCCTCGCGGGCGAGCGCGAACTCGCCGGTCTTGAGGTTCAGCGACAGCGCGAGGAAATTGAGCACGTTGCGCGCGTAGAGCGCAGATGCGTCCGCCGCGACCAGCGCCGGCAGGTTGCCGAGGCCGACGAGCTTCACGCCGTTCTTCACGACGACCTTCCCCGCTTCGGAGCCCTCGACGTTGCCGCCCTGCTCGACTGCGAGATCGACGATCACCGCGCCCGGCTTCATCGCAGCGACGGTGTCGGCCTTGACGAGCTTCGGCGCCGGGCGTCCCGGGATGAGCGCGGTGGTGATCACGATGTCCATCTGCCGGCAGCGCTCGGCGATGATGCCGGCCTGGCGCTGCATCCACGCCGGCGGCATCGGGCGCGCATAGCCGCCCACCCCTTCGGCGATCTGGCGCTCCTCGTCGGTCTCGTAGGGGACGTCGACCCATTTGCCGCCCAGCGACTCGACCTGGTCCTTGACCGACGGACGCACGTCGGAGGCCTCGATGACGGCGCCCAGCCGCTTGGCGGTGGCGATCGCCTGCAGGCCGGCGACGCCGACGCCGAGGATCAGCATCCGCGCCGCCTTGACGGTGCCGGCGGCGGTCATCAGCATCGGCATGAATCTGCCGTATTCGTTCGCGGCCAGGATCACCGACTTGTAGCCGGCGATGTTCGCCTGCGAGGAGAGCACGTCCATCGACTGCGCACGGCTGATCCGCGGCAGCCTCTCGAGCGCGAAGCCGGTGACGCCCGCGCGGGCGAGCGCCTCGATGCCCGCGGCATCGAACGGGTCGAGCATGCCGATGAGCGCGGCGCCGCGCGCGAGCTTCGGGACCTCGTCGCCGACCGGCGCGCGCACCTTCAGCACCAGCGCCGCGCCGAGCGCCTCGGCAGCGCTGCCGAGGCGAGCGCCCGCGGCTGCGTAGTCGGCGTCCGGGACGTTGCTGGCGATTCCCGCGCCGGCCTCGACGACGACGTCGTGCTTGCCGCTCGCACAAAGCTTCTTGACGGTCTCCGGCGTGGCCGCGACACGGGTCTCTCCCGGTCGCGTCTCGCGAGGAATGCCGATCAGCATGGTGTTGTCCCCTGCGGTTCGACCGTCGCGAATGCGGATGCTGCGGCTGCGGCGGCCGGTGGCAGGCGCTATCGTGCCATAAATCGTCAGACCGCCGCGGCGATCGCCTTT
>JAGXBK010000032.1 GCA_018971195.1 Betaproteobacteria bacterium | reverse complement strand
AGCGATGCCCCGCGCGATCGCGGGGCCGCGACCACCGGCTCGGGCCGGCCGGCGCCTGCCCGCTCGCGCCGCCGCCAATTGCCTCAGAATGGCGCATTGCCGGCGCGAATCCGGCGCGCGGAGAGTCCATGAACCAGATCCGACGCTCAAACGAGCGCGGCCATGCCAACCATGGCTGGCTCGATTCGTACCACAGCTTTTCCTTCGCCGACTACCACGATCCGCGCCAAATGGGCTGGAGCGCACTGCGGGTCATCAACGAGGATCGCGTCCAGCCGGGCCAGGGCTTCGGCACGCATGGCCACCGCGACATGGAGATCATCAGCTACGTCCTCGAAGGCGCACTGGGCCACGAGGATTCGATGGGGAACGGATCGACGATCCGGCCCGGCGACGTGCAGCGGCTCTCCGCGGGGACCGGGATCACGCACAGCGAATTCAACCATGAGAAGGCGGGCGTCACCCACTTCCTGCAGATCTGGATCGAGCCGTCGGCTGCCGGCATCTCTCCCTCCTACGAACAGAAGAGCTTTTCCGCGGAACAGAAAGGCGGGCGCCTGTGCCTGATCGCATCTGCCGATGGACGCGACGGATCGGTGTCGATTCACCAGGACGCGCGAGTGTTCGCCGGGCTGTTCGACGGCGCCGAGCATGCCCGTCATGCCCTCGCCGCCAACCGCAAGGGCTATGTCCACGTCGTGCGCGGGTCTGCAGGCGTCAACGGCAGCGAGCTGGCCGCGGGCGACGCGCTCAAGGCCGACGGCGGCGACATCGTGATCGACGCCGGCAAGGACGCGGAGGTCCTGCTGTTCGACCTCCCGGGCAACTGGCCGGCGCGCTGAGGCGCGGCAGACGCCTCCTTTCGTACCGGACCTCGACGAACTGCGACCCGACGACGATGCCCAGCAGCCGCACGCAGGTCGCCATCATCGGCGCGGGCCCCTCCGGCCTGCTGCTCGGGCAGCTCCTGCACAAGGCGGGTATCGACAATGTCATCGTCGAGCGCCAGACCGGCGAATACGTGCTCGGCCGCATTCGCGCCGGCGTGCTCGAGCAGACGAGCATCGACCTGCTCGACGAGGCCGGCGTCGGGCAGCGGATGCACCGCGAAGGTCTCGTCCACGGCGGCTTCGAGCTCTCGTTCGGAGGAGCGCGCCACCGGATCGACATGCACGGCCTGACCGGGGGCAAGCAGGTGATGATCTATGGCCAGACCGAGGTCACGCGCGACCTGATGGACGCGCGCGCCGGGCTCGGGCTTTCGACGGTGTACGAGGCCAAGTCGGTCGCAGTCCACGATTTCGACGGCCGGCACCCGACCCTCACCTGGCGCAAGGACGGCGCCGAGCACGAGCTCCAGTGCGACTTCGTCGCCGGCTGCGACGGCTACCACGGCGTCAGCCGCGCCAGCGTTCCCGAGGGCGGGGTCGCCCACTACGAGAAGGTCTACCCGTTCGGCTGGCTGGGGGTCCTCGTCGACCAGCCGCCGGTGTCGCACGAGCTCATCTACACGAACCACGAGCGAGGCTTCGCGCTGTGCTCGATGCGCTCCCCGACGCGCAGCCGCCATTACGTCCAGGTCCCGCTCGAGGACCGGGCCGAGGACTGGAGCGACGCCGCGTTCTGGGACGAGCTCCGGCGGCGTCTCGACCCGCGGGCCGCCGACAGCCTGATGACGGGGCCGTCGATCGAAAAGAGCATCGCGCCGCTGCGCAGCTTCGTCGCCGAGCCGATGCGCTTCGGCCGGCTGTTCCTCGCCGGCGATGCCGCGCACATCGTGCCGCCGACCGGCGCGAAAGGCCTGAATCTCGCCGCGTCCGACGTGCGCTATCTCGCGCGTGCGCTGATCGAGTTCCACGCCGAGCGCAGCGAGGCGGGCATCGACGCGTATTCCGACCGCTGCCTGCGCCGGGTATGGAAGGCCGAGCGCTTCTCTTGGTGGTTCACGTCGCTGACGCACCGGTTCCCCGAGACCGGGGCGATCGGGCGCAAGCTGCAGCGCGCCGAGCTCGACTACCTGGTGAGCTCCCGCGCGGCCTCGACGGCGATGGCCGAGAACTACGTCGGTCTGCCGTTCGAAGACTAGGCCGCGTCGATCACCTCCTCGACTCCCGATGTCGAACCACAAGATCACGACCCAGGCGTTCCTGTCCCGACTGCCGCTGTTCGGCGACCTCGCGCCGGCCGAGCTCGACCGGATCGCCGCCGGCACGACCGAAGTTCACGTCCCCCGCGGCGAGGTCATCGTCAACCGCGGCGATCCCTGTGTCGGCTTCCATCTTGTCGTGTACGGTCAGGTCAAGCTCGCGATCGTGACGCCCCAGGGCGGCGAGAAAATCATCGAGCTGATCGGGCCAGGCTATTCGTTCGGCGAAGCGGTCATGTTCATGGAGCGACCCTATTACGTGATGGCGCAGGCGGTCGCCGATTCGTTCCTGCTCCACATCTCACGGCACGCGGTGTTCGAAGGGCTCGAGCGCGATCCCGCATTCGCGAAGAAGATGCTGGCGGGGCTATCCCGCCGACTGCACGGGCTCGTCACCGACGTCGAGTCGTACTCGCTGCAGAGCGGGACCGAGCGGGTCGTGGGCTACCTGTTGCGCCAGGACGAGCAGCAGGCCCAGTCAGGCAGGTCCTACGTCGTGACGCTCCCGGCGTCGAAGACGGTCGTCGCCTCGCGACTCAACCTGACTCCCGAGCACTTCTCGCGGATCCTCCACGAGCTCTCCGAAGCGAAGCTCATCAGCGTCGAGGGCCGCGATGTCCGTATTCTCGACGTCGCGACGCTGCGCGTGCATCGCCCCTGACCGCTCGCTCGGGGAACGAAGGGGGACCCCCAGGGAACGGTCACGGCCCGCTTCGCCCGATGCGCTAGGATCGCGCTTTCCACCCCGCACAGGTTCCCATGCCCAGTCCCCGGATCGCGACCCAGGCGTTTCTCTCCCGCCTGCCCCTGTTCAACGACCTCGGGTCGGCCGACCTGGACCGGATCGCCGCCGGTACGACCGAATTGCACGTTCCCCGCGGCGAGATCCTGTTCAACCGCGGCGACCCCTGCACCGGGTTCCACCTCGTCGTCTACGGGCAGGTCAAGCTCGCGATCATCACGCCGCATGGGGGGGAGAAGATCGTCGAGATCATCAGCCCCGGTTACTCCTTCGGCGAGGCGGTGATGTTCATGGAACGGCCCTACGTCGTCATGGCGCAGGCGCTCGCCGACACGTTTCTGCTCCACGTCTCCCGGCAGGTGGTGTTCGATGCGATCGAGCGCGACGCAACGTTCGCGCGCAAGATGCTGGCCGGCCTGTCACGCCGGCTGCACGGACTGATCGGGGACGTCGAGGCGTATACGCTGCAGTCCGGCACCGAGCGCCTGATAGGCTACCTGCTGCGGCAGGACGAGCAGCAGGCAAGCGCGAATGCACCCTACGTGGTCACCCTGCCCACGTCGAAGACCATCGTTGCATCGAGGCTCAACCTGACGCCCGAGCATCTTTCGCGGATCCTCCACGAGCTTGCGGCGGCCGGCCTGATCAGCGTCGAAGGCCGCGACATCCGGATCGTCGACATCGCCAGGCTGCGCACGTACCATGGCTGAAACCTGCGGCGCCGATCCGGCCATGCCCGGGAACCGCCACGAATCCGCGGAGGCGCATCCGATGCGCGCGCAGTGAGCATCGGACGCCGCTGTCAATGGCTGGTGCCGGACGAGCGGGTCGTCTTGTTGTAGACGTTGTACTTGCCTGATGGCTTTACCATCGGAATGCGCTTGATTTCCCTGAACGTCGCGGCGTCATAGACGACGATCGCGCCGTCGTTCTCCCAGAGGCTCGCGAGGGCAAACCGCCCGTCGCGCGTGAACTCGACGTGCGCCACCCTCCTGCCCGGCGATGGCCTCAGCGTCGCGACCACTTCGAGCGATTGCTTGTCGATCACCTGCAATACGTCGTGGTTTGCGCTGTTGAACGCATCGACCCACGCGTAGCGCGTGTTCTCGTGACTGCGCATGAAGAAACCGGGCCCCGCCGTGGGTATCTGCGCGACGGTCTTCCATGTCGTCATGTCGATGACGGTCACCAGCGCCTCCTTCAGATTGGGCGTCGCGAGCACCGGGTGGCCGCGCCACTGCCACGTGATCCCGGAACCGAGGTGAGGCAAGCCAGGCAGTTCGACCTCGGCGATCTTGCGCCTGACATTGAGATTCACGACCTGCCCGGTGTGTCCGTCGCGCGCAGCACCGATCACATGATCGTAGGTCGGATCGAAGAAGAAATCGTCGAGGATGCCGGCGAGCACCGTGCGACGGATGGCGAAAGGCCTCGCCGCTGCGATGCCTTCTCCCATCCGGTAGTCGTGGACCAGTCCCTCGTACACCGGCCCGGTTTTGGCGCCGTATGGCAGCTCCCATACCTCCGGAATGTCCTTGAGTGCGACGATGAAGCTCTCCCGCGGCGCGGCGTCGTAGACTGCGGACACGCGCGAGCTCCTGCCGTGCGCATCACGCACCGGAATGACCTTCAGCAACGCCAGGTCGCGCGCGTCCAGCATCACGAGCGTGTGCGGCAGGTAGTTGCCGACCAGCACGTAGCGGCCATCCGACGACACGGCGAGATTGCGGGTGTTGATCCCCGCCCGAATCTCGGCAACGAGGGCAAGGTTCCAGATGTCGTACTTGCTGATCCAGCCGTCGCGCGATGCGAAGTACACGTAGCGACCCTCGGGCGAGAACTTGGGGCCGCCGTGCAGCGCAAAGCGCGTCGCAAAGCGTGCGATCGGCTCGAAGGTATCGCCGTCGAGGATCGTCGCGTGATGGTCGCCGCTTTCAACGACGACGAAGAGGTTCAGCGGATCTGCCTCGAACACCGGCCTGTCCGGCAGGCTTCCGGGCGCGACTTTTTCGATCCGCGATGCCCTGATCTCGGCCTCGCCCCACGCCGGCTGTTGCACGGGAGGCCCGTATACATAGTCGGCGAGCGCCTGGATCTGGTCACCCGACAGCTTGTCGCCGAACGCCGGCATTTGCGTGGCGATCCGGCCCTTGGCGATCGTCTCGACGGCCTCCGACTTGCGCAGCCGCTCGAGATTCTCCGGCAACAGCGCCGGACCCATTCCACCGAGACGGTTGGTTCCATGGCACGACGCGCAATGCATCGCATAATTCGCTGCGGCTGACGCGGCGCTCGTCGTCATGCCGCTCACGGGCACGACCGCGGCGGCGACGCCCGCCGGGGTCGGCGCCGCCTGGGCCCCGACCGCGCTGGCCACTGCGCCCAGTGCGACGATCGCGCCCTGCGCGAGGATCCGGGCAAGCTCCATGGCGGCTATGCGGCCCGGTCCGGACGGCGGGTCCGGACCCAGGGCTCCATGCGCAGCCGCTCGCGGCCCGGCGCGATGCCAAGTTCGTCGTCATCGAGGTAGCAACCCGGGTCCTCGGCCCACGGATCCCCGGTCAACTGCCACGCACGCACGCGCGTGTTGCCGCCGCAGACGTCGAGATACGCGCAGGACGCGCAGCGTCCCGTTACCCGACGCGTCGGCGCCTTGAGTCCCGCCATCAGCGGATCGGACACGTCGGGCCAGATCTTCGAGAACGGCCGTTCCTTGACGTTGCCGAGCCGGTAGTCCCACCAGAACGTGTCGGGATGGACGTTCCCGAGGTTGTCGATGTTCGCCACGCCGACACCGGACGCGTTGCCCCCCCACTGCGCAAGGCTTGCGCGCAGCGCCTCTTCGCGCGCCGGAATGCGACGCCTCACCCAGTGCAGCAGGTACACGGCGTCGGCGTCATTGTTTCCGGTGACGAATTCCTTGGGCGTGCCAGCCTCGAGCAGCCGCCAGCACGCGTCGAACAGCAGATCCATGGCACGCCGCGTGGTCTGGAACATCGCGTCGGTCTTGCGGTTGACATTGCCGCGGCCCCCGTAGTTCAGGTGCGACAGGTAGAACTTGTCGATGCGCTCGCCCTCGATCAGGTCGAGCAGACGCGGAAGATCGTGCGCATTGTCCTGCGTCAGCGTGAAGCGGACCCCGACCTTGATGCCCGCGTCGCGGCACAGGCGCAATGCGCGAAGCGACGCGATGTACGCGCCCTGCTTGCGACGGAAGCGGTCGTGCGTCGATTCGATGCCATCGATGCTGATGCCGACGTAATCGTAGCCGGTCTGCGCGATGCGCGGCAGCAGCGATTCGTCGATCAGCGTGCCGTTGGTCGACAGACCGACGTAGAAGCCCATCGCCTTCGCGCGACACGAGATGTCGAAGATGTTCGGGTGCAGCAGCGGCTCCCCGCCCGAGAGGATCAGCACCGGCACGCCGAAGGCCTTCAGATCGTCCATCGTCGCGTAGATCTGGGACGTCGAGAGCTCGCCCGGGAAATCGATGTCGGCCGAAATCGAATAGCAATGCTGGCACGCCAGGTTGCAGCGCCGGATCAGATTCCAGATCACCACCGGTCCGGGCGCGACCCGCTTGCGGGCGGACGGAACCGGATGCATGACTTCGTGCAGGTATTGCGTGACGCGAAACATTGGGCTCATCCCTGCGCGCTGCCGGCGCGCGCTGGTCGGTGGATCGGGCCGGCCGCAGGCCCGGCGTCGCCCGCCCGCCTCCCTTCCGGCGGCGCTGCGCCTATCCGCACGCCGGTCTTCTTGAGAATCCGCGTGCTGAACAAGACGTCGTGCGCGCGCGCGGCAGCGCCGAGGACGCGCTCGATGCCGGCGACCTTGCTGGCGACTTCGCCGCGATCGCGCCCGTGCACCATCGCGAACAGGTTGTAGCGCCATTGCGGCAGCCGGCGCGGACGAAGGTAGCAGTGCGTCACCTCCGACAATGCCCCGACGCGCCCGCCCAGCTCGTCGACGCGCGCATCGTCGACATCCCATACGCTCATGCCGTTCGCGATCCAGCCCAGCCGGTAATGATTGGGCACCGCGCCGATGCGCCGGATGCGACCATCGCCCTGCATCGCGACAATGCGCTGGCGCACGACGTCGGGCGCTGCGCCGATCGATTCGGCCACTGCGTCATATGGCCTCGGGACGAGCGGCAGTCCTACCTGCAGCGCCACCACGATCCTCCGGTCGAGGGAGTCGAGTCCGTCAACGTTCATCGCAGGCTCGCGAGCGAGAGTCCGACGAAGTATTCGCGCTCCTTCGGAAGCATCATGACCGGCAGTCCGGTGCGGGCCTCGATTCTGCGCACCGCGTCGCGCGCATCGTCGGCCGTCTCGGTGGCAAGCACGAACCACATGTTGAGCGCATGCTCGCGCGCGTAGTTGTGCGCGACTTCGGGCAGCGCATTGACGGCGGCGACCGTCTGCTCGAAATGCGCCTCGGGTACGCTCATCGCCGCGAGCGTGAATGTGCCTCCCATGCGCTCGATCTGGAACAGCGGTCCGAACCTCGTCAGCGTGCCGTCGCGCAGCAGCCGCTCGATGCGCGCGAGCAGTTCCTCCTCGGTCGTCCCGAGCATCCGCGCCGCCTCGAGAAACGGCCGTTCACAGACGGGAAACCCGGTCTGCAGACGATCGACGATCGCGCGGTCGAGCTCATCCATGGAGGGTTGCCTCGTCGAAGTGACGGGCGCCGCCCTGCTTGAACGCGCGGCGCGAAAAAAGGCGCGCCTGCGGGAAGCCGGCAAGCCCCCGGCGCGCGCTGATGGCGTCGAGTTCAGCTTCAACCCGTCCACGGTCGCTGCCGTGCAGCATGCAGAACAGGTTGTACGGCCATGCGGGCCCGCCACGCGCGCGCCGATAGCACAGGGTGACGCCGCGCTCCCGCGCGAGGTCGACGCCGACGGCGTCGACGTCCTCGTCGGGGATGTCCCAGACGGCCATCACGTTGGCGACATAGCCGAGCGCGCGGTGGCGGACGATCACGCCCAGTCGCCTGACCACACCGTCGTCCAGCCAGGCCCGCAGGCGCCGCAGCACCCGCTGCTCGCCTTCGTCTCCCGCGAGCCCCGCGCGCAGCGCAATCGCCTTATAGGGGCGCCGCGAAAGGGGTAAGCCTTCCTGCAGCGCCGCCGCGATGCGCAGGCCTTCGACATCGAGAGGCAGCCCCGGTGGCGCAACACCGACGGCCGCGCGCACGACCCGAGCGTGGACGCCGTCGAGGTCGAAACCGAGATCGATGTGGTATTCCCGCTCCAGGGGAAGCACGACGACGGGAAGCGCGATCTCGCGCTGGATGCGCGCGATCAGCGCCTCGAGGCGCCCCGGATCCGCTGCGTTCGCGACGAACCAGAGATTGAGCCGGTGCTCGCGCTCGTAATTGTGGTTGATCCCGCGATGCGCGCTGACGCTGCGCGCCACCTCCTCCAGGCGCGACGGAGGAACCCCAATCGCCGCCAGCGTGCTCGCGCCGGCGCTCCCCGGCCTGAAGACCGGGCCGATGCGGCTCACCACGCCTTCGTCCATCGCTCGACGCAGCGCCGCGAGGACCCAGTGCTCGGTGGCATGCAGCGCCGCCGCGACTGCGGCGTACGGCGCTTCGCACAGCGGGAAATCGCGCTGGAACCCATTCAGCAGACAGTGCTCGGCCGCGTCCATTGCCTCAGAATCCGATGCGTGTGGCTCGACTTGTGAAGAAGATCCCGCTCGGGGCGTTCGCGGCGAGCGTCGCGATGCGCGCGAGCGTCGCGGTGTCGTAGACGACGACGCGGTTGTCGTCGCGTACCGAGATCCACACCTCCTCGCCTCGCGGCGTGAACTCGAGGTGCAGCACCGCCCGCCCGGGTGCCAGCGTCGCCGTGACCCTTCGCGTCTCGGTGTCGATGACCTGCACCTTGCCGTTGTCGGGAAGGGCGAAATTGACCCAGACCTGGCGGGCATCGGGCCGCGCGATCACGAATACCGGCTGTCCGGCCACCGCAACGCGGCCGACTTCGCGCCAGGTTCGCGTGTCGACGATCAGCACCTCGTGGCGACCCACCGCCGGCAGGAACGCGTAACCGTCCGCGATGGCCCAGCCCCGCAGGTGCGGCATCTTGTACACAGGAAGTCTCGCCTCACCCTTCCCGTAACCATCGAGGATCCGTGTCGCGCCGCGCTCGGGGTGCCACAGGTCGACGAGCGCGACGCCGTCCTCGCCGAACAGGCCCGCAACGTAGTAGCGGCCGTCGGGTGTCACCAGACCATCGTAGGGCTGGCGGCCGATGCCGCGAAAGCGCGTGACCTGCGGCATGCGCGGATTCCTCGCGTCGATCAGCCAGATCTCGCCCGCGTCGAACAGGCTTGCTACGAACCGGCCGTCGGGAGCATCGGTGAGCCCGACGACCTTCGAGCGCTGACCGTCGGGACCGGCGGCCGACGGAATGTCGGCGAGCAGCGCGAGCGTCCGCGCGTCGAACAGCTTGATCCCGCCCGGAGCGTAGTTCTGCGCCGCGACGACACGGCCATCCTGGCTGATCGCGCCCCCGATCGAATTGCCCGCCTGCAGCGTGCGCCTGTCGATGCGCCGCTCGAGGAGATCGACCTTGGTGAGGCCGCCGTCGCGGCCGAACACGTAGGCGTAGCGCCCGTCGCGCGAGTAGACGACCGACGCATGCGACAGGTCACCCAGCCCATCGACGGTGCCGAGCGTCGCGTGCGCCGAGGTGTCGACGACCTGCAGTCGGCCGTCCTCCCGCTCGATGACGACGCCCAGATCGCCGGTGCCGCGCAGCGGCAGCGGCGCCGCGCAACCCGCGAGCGCGAGCGCTGCCAGCATGGCGAACACTGCGAAAGCGCGCCGGCACCCGGCGGGCACGCCCGGCCCCTTACCGGCGTGACCCGTCGTCGGCAACCCATGCGACGCGGCGCGATCGCTTTCAGCGGGAATCGGGTGCATCGATCGTTCCGTTACGCAGCCTCGCCACGAGCCACGCTGCCTCGGTCTCGGTCATGAAATGCCGCCAGGGCGGCATCGCCGTGCCCGGCCGGCCGGAAAGAATCGTTTCGGTCATGCTGTCCGCCGGCTTGTCGTACAGCGCCTCGGCGGTGAGCGGCGGACCGAGGCCCCCGGTCAGGCGCATGCCGTGGCACGCGCCGCAGTCCTGCCTGAGCAACGCACGGAGCTCGCGCTGGCGCGCCGGCGCCGGCGCCGGACCGGCCGCTGTCGTCGTCGCCCCGGCGCCGGTCAACTGTGCCGGCGCGCCCACCGGCGCGAGCACCGCCGCCGTCCCCAGCAAAGCGACAGCGGCGATGCGAATCCGCGGGCGAACGCACATCCGGCCCCCGCGCCGCCTAGTAGACGTCGTGCTGCGTGTTGTAGACGTTGAACTTGCCCGTAGGCGTGATCAGCCTCGGGTCCTTGATCACCGCCTTGAGCTTGCGGGTCCTGTCGTCGACGACGACGACCGCCGATGTCTGGTCCTTGGCGTTCCACACCGCAAACCAGACCTCGTCGCCCGCGCGGTTGTATTCGGGCTGGACGACGCGCTTCGCGCCTTCGCCGAGCTGCGCCCACTCGGCGATCGGCAGCACCACGAAGCCCTTGTCGAGATTGTCGATGTCGTAAACGGCGACAGACTGGCTGATCTTCGGGTCGGGGTTCAGCGCGGTATCCACCCACAGGTTCCTCGACTTCGGGTGGGTCTTGATGAACAGCGACCCGCCGCCCTGGCCCTTGAGCCTGCGCACGACCTTCCAGGCGCTGGCGCTGTGCCGCTTCGGATCGGTGCCGATCACCGCAATCGTCTCATCGCCGAGGTGACCCGTCGCCCACACCGGCCCGAACCTGCGATCGACGAAGTTGGCACCACGGCCGGGATGCGGGGTCTTGCCGACGTCGATCAGCGCTACGAGCTTGTCGTCCTTGGTGTCGACGACGGCGATCTTGTTCGACGCGTTCGCGGCGACCAGGAAATAGCGCCCCGTCGAATCGAAGCCGCCGTCGTGCAGGAAGCGGGCGGCGTCGATGGTCGTGACCTTGAGATTGTGCAGGTCCTGATAGTTGACGAGGTTGATCTTGCCTGTCTCCTTCGCGTTGACGATGAACTCCGGGTGGTAGTGGGATGCGACGATCGACGCGACGCGCGGCTCGGGGTGGTACTCCTGCGGGTCGACCGTCTCGCCGCGCGTCGACACGATCTTGAGCGGCTTCAGCGAGTCGCCTTCCATGATCACGTACTGCGGCGGCCAGTACGAGCCGGCAATCGCGTACCTGTCCTCGTAGCCTTTGTATTTCGATGTCTCTACCGACCGGGCCTCGAGCCCGACCTTGATCTCGGCGACGTTGTCGGGCTTCTCCATCCATAGGTCGATCAGGTTGACCTTGGCATCGCGTCCGATCACGTACAGGTAGCGCCCCGAAGCGGACAGCCGCGATATGTGCACGGCGTAGCCGGTCTTCACGATGTTGATGATCTTCTTGGAATCGCCGTCAATGAGCGCGACCTCGCCCGAATCGCGCAGCGTCACCGAGAACAGGTTCTCGATGTTGTAGCTGTTGAGCTTGCGCTTCGGGCGCTGACTCGGCGGCACGACATCCTTCCAGCTCGCCTGCATTTCCTTCATCCCGAACTCGGGCGGCGTCGGCGGCGTCTGCTGGACATAGCGCGCCATCAAGTCGACTTCGGCTTGGGTCAACTGGCCCGAGCTTCCCCAGTTCGGCATGCCCGCCGGCGAACCGTAGCCGATGAATACCTTGAGGTAATCGGTCCCTTTGCCGATCGTGATGTCGGGCGTCAGCGGCTTGCCAGTCGCCCCCTTGCGCAGCACGCCGTGGCACCCTGCGCAGCGCTCGAAGTAGATCTGCTTGCCTGCCTCGAACTCCGCCTCGGTCATCTTCGGAGCCCTGGGGTTGACGTCCTGGTGCATCGGCTCGGCGGCGAGCGGCGAGCTCCCCGCGCCTTCGTATCGAAGCAGCGGGGATTCCCCGTGGCCTTGTTCGCCTGTCGCGGCCGCGCTCCCGCCCTTCGTGGCGCCCGCCGGCGCCGCCTGCTGCGCACCCGCGGCTTCGGTCTTCGCTTCCTGCGCGCCGGCAACGGCGATGGCAAGCGGCATCAATGCCATCGCGAGCAGCGTCCTGACGAATGCGGTCCTGTTTTTCATGTCACACCCTCCCTCCGGATCAGCAACGGAATCACTCCCCTGCGAATGCGCCAAGGATCGTCGATCCGAGCGAAGCGCTCTTTGACGATGATCAAGGTCGCCGCGTCCGCCGCTGGCTAGAGTCGTGCTGCGTACGACGCGCAGGCGAGGGGCGGCGATGGACGAGGTTGCAACATCATTGAAACCGCCCGACGGTGTGGTGCGCGGCGGGTTTCGCTCCCAGGTGCCTGCGATCCGGCTGCGGGGAAACGGCGGCAAGCCGGGCGTCGTGGCGCTGGTCGGTGCCGGGCCCGGCGACCCCGAGCTGCTGACACTGAAGGCACTCCGACTGATCGAGCGCGCCGACGCCATCGTTCACGACCGGCTCGTCGCGCCCGAGATCCTCGCGCTCGCACCGCCTCGCGTGCTGCGCATCGACGTCGGAAAGGCGCGCAATCGCCACACGCTACCGCAGGGCGAGATCAACGCCATGCTCGTGCGACTCGCGCGCGCCGCCAATCGCGTCGTGCGCCTGAAAGGCGGCGATCCGTACATCTTCGGGCGCGGTGGCGAGGAAGCGGAGGCGCTTGCAGCGCATGGCATACCGTTCGAGGTCGTGCCTGGGATCTCGGCTGCCAACGGTATCGCGGCCTGCGCCGGCATCCCGCTCACGCACCGCGATCACGCGCAGTCCTGCATGTTCGTCGCCGGGCATCTGAAGGACGGCAGGATGGAGCTCGACTGGCCCGCGCTCGCACGGGCGCACCAGACGCTCGTCGTGTACATGGGATTGCTGGGATTGCCGCAGCTGTGCCGCGAACTCGTCGCGCACGGCCTGCCGGGGTCGACGGCGGCCGCCGTCGTCGAGCGCGGCACAACACCGCGCCAGCGCGTGCTCGTCGGAACCGTCGAGACGCTGCCTGCAAGAGTGCGCGCGGCGACGCTCGAGCCGCCGACGCTGATCATCGTCGGCGAGGTCGTAAACCTGCGTGATGCGCTCGCGTGCCGGTCCGCCGGCGCCGAGGCCGCCTGCATCGCCGATTGAAGTCGGTTGGTTCCCGACGCCGGTTTCCGCAAGGCGCCGGGCCGGCCGACATCGCGCGCTACCTCCCCGATGGGGCGCAGCCCCCGCGAATCGCGTGCAAGCAGCACGCCAGCTCGTTCAGTATCGGCTGCGGAATGGGCTGCTCGCCGGCGAGCGCAGCCGATACCCACGCCGCCGTCGTCGCAGCGTCGATCGCCGCCGGAAGCACGGGTTGCGTCGATGGTACGCCGGTCGCGTCGAACAGCACCGTCCCGACCCCGTCGCGGAAGCATTCGAGCTGCGGCGGCCGGTAGGGATTGGCGAACGGCTCACCCTCGGTCTCGTGCAGAAGAACTGCATCCGCCCGCGTCGCGGCGAGGTACGCCCGCATCGCCTCCAGGCAGCTCGACCGAGGTACCGCGATGGCACGCAGGCCGACGCCTCCGAATGGATCGATGAGCCGCGTCCACGCCTGCGTGCCGTCCCACGGTGTGCGGCGGCTGTCGCGCGACATCGGCTCGCCGCTGCTTGCGACGACGACATCGGTCGGGACGTAGGCGATGCGCTCGCTCTCGATGCGGCGCTGCGCCTCGGCAACCGAGCCCGCCGGGTCGATTCCGAGCTCGCGGAGCACGGAGACCGTCGCAACACGGCCGCACAGGCGGGTTGGGTCGGCCGGTCCATGCAGCAGCACGGGCACGCCGTAGCGCTGCAGTAGCAGCGCGAGCAAGGCGGTGAGATTCGGAACTTCGACCGCGCCACCGTAGCTCGGGAGCACCACCGGCCGCGGGCGATCGGCGGGGACGCTGAGTCGAGCGACCCACGGGTCCAGCGCCGACATGATGTCCACCAGCTTGTTCACCCGCTCGGCGATTGCCACGGTCATCGAGGAATTCTCGAGACGTCGCGCAGCGGATGCATTGATGCGCATCAAGCGCCCGCAGGGCAAGGTGACGCGACGCGGTGCGGCCGCTCCGAACCTGGCAGCCACGGACTCTCGTGAGCTACCCCCCCAACAGGCGCACCAGCCAGAATGTCGCCAGCGCGAGTGGCAGGATGATCGCCAGGTAGACGAGTTGCCGATTGTCGAAACGCCCGCCGCGCCTGCGCTCGAGCCAGTCGAGCAGCCGGTCCGCGACGAAATAGAGCGCGACGGCGATGACGGCAAAATAGACAAAGTCCATCATCACGCCTGCGTGCGAACACCTGTGGCCCGCCCGGAACGACGCAGCACCGCGCCGAGCGCCAGCACGAGAAACAGCAGCCCACCCGCGACCGCGATCAAGCCTCCCAGCCCCATCACGCCCATCGCCGCGATCTCCTTCGCGCCGCGCAGCGCCTCGGCCGCGCCCGCGACCTTGCGTTGCACGCCGTAGCCGCCCGACCAGGCGAGACCCGAGATGTGCAGCAGCTGTCCGGTCGCGTACAGCCAGAGCTGGGCCGTGGCGAGCCGCGCGCGCACCGCACCGAAGCCCAGCCGGGGCAGCAAGTGGAAGGCGAGTCCCATGAAGGCGAGCGTCACCCCCACGATACAGCCGTGATAGTGGGCGGGAATCTTGACGTTGCTGCCGCTGATCGTGAACCCGAGCGCCCCGCCGACCCCGAACAGCAGGAGCGATGCGAGAAGTGCGGCGCGCAGCGGCCGCTCGGCATCCGAGGCCGGCGCCGCCCGCGCGAGGGCGAGCGTCACCGCGAGCGCGAACGGCGCGATCGCGAGTCCGCCACCGAAGCGCATCAACCAGGTGAGCAGACGGTGGTTCTCGACCGAGCCGACGTCGTAGGCGAGGTAGATCACCGGCGTGGCAAAGACGGACACCAGCCCGATGCCGAACAGCAGCGCGGTGGTGCGTGCGGTGAGCGGAAGCGGTGCCCCGCCCGCCTCGGCGAGCCACAGCCACGCGACGAACATGAGCAGCGTGTACGTGAACTGCAGCACGTGCCCGCCGCCCCAGAAAGCGAGCCCGTAGTACGCGTTCGGAACGAGCCCGCGCGGCACCTGCCACAGCGACCAGCCGAAGGCGAGCAGCGCCACGCCCGCCGAGACCAGCGACGTGTTCAGGCCGAAACGCAGCGCTGCGGCGCCATCCATGCGCACGCCGACCGGGGGCGCAGCGAGCATGCCGCGCAGCACGGCCAGCGCGATCCCGCCCCCGAAGGCGGCAAGGCCCGCGAGGAACACCGGCTCGTCGAGCACCGGGACGTAATTACTCATCACCGGCCGTCCGACGCCCGCGAAGGGCGCGAACACCATGATGGCCGTGCCGACAAGAGCGAGCGCAAGCGCGCCCCAGCCCAGAGCCATGGCCCGCGGCCGGCTGTTCAGCGACCACAGCGCGCCGGCAAAGGCGAGGAACCACACCAATACCGAAAGGTCCACGTGCACCACCAGCGCGACATGGAAGAAGTCCACCAGCGGAAAAACGTCCTTGATTCCCGGGGTGCGCGAGAGCACCAGCAGCACCGCGAACACGCCCGAGGCCGCGAGCGCGGAGAGCGCCAGCACCATCCATCCCGCCGCGAGCGTGCGGCGCGCGTCCGCAGGCAGCGCCAGCAGGTAGCGCGCCGCGGCACGGCGTGCGGTCAAGGCGTCGATAGCGAGTGCCCGGGTGCTCATGAGATCGCGATTCCGTCGCGCTGCGGTCCGAAGTCGATGCTCAGAACCTGCCCGGCGTCGAGCCGCAGCTCGATTTCGCGCAGTGCGCCGGCGTGTGGTGCACGCACGTCGTCGTCGACCTGTACGCGCAGCAGGTGAGTGCCAGCCGCCACCGGAATGCGCCGGTACAGCGTCGACAGACCGTCGCGCGCAAATCCCGAAGGCGCCAGCGTCTCGTCGAGCAATGCACGGCCGTCGAGCGCGATGCTCACGCGCACCGGCGAGCGGGCGCGTGGGCACTTGAATGCTGCGCGCATGTTCGGCGCCCGCGCGGCGAGCTCCTGCGCGCTCAGCCGCCGACAGGGGCGCAGGCGCACGCCGGCGTGCGCGATGCTCACCTGCAGCAGCGCATCGCCCGGCGGCACCGGGCGATAGGCCGGATGGCGCGACAACGCGACCAGCAGCGCGCCGAACGCGGCATAGGTGGCGAGTTGCGCGAGCGATGCGCCGCTAGGCATGGGCGTTGTCCGGTTCGCGCGCGAGCGCGCGGCGCAGTTGCACCAGCTCCGCGGCCGCCTGGGCCTCCTCGCCGGCGCCGCAGGTGGCCACGCGCACCCGGCTGCGCGGCACGTTGGCGCGCAGGTGTGGCTCGCGCGCTCCGGCGAGCCGTGCTACCGTGAGATCGGTCCCCAGGCGGTAGGCGCACTCGCCTTCGCGGCAGCCCAGCAGCAGCACGCCGCCCGCACCGCGGCGCAGTGCATACTCGACGAATGATGGCGGCAGCATGCCCAGGCAGCGCAGGCCGACCACGGCGCTTCCCGGACCTGCGAGCCCATCGCTGCGCGCGGCCTGCGCGCAGGCGAAGACCAGCACGCTCGGGCGACCGGCGAGGCGCGCGAGCGCCTGCGCAAGCCGGCGCCTGAGATCGTGCACCTTCAGATCGGGAAGGTCGATGCCCGAGACCAGCTCACGCACGCTGCGAAACGGCGTCGATGACGGACACGCGCCTGCGCAGATGCCGCAGGCTGCACAGCGCTTGGCGAGCACTTCCACCTGCCAGCCGCGCCGGCCATCACTGCGCGGCCCGAGCAACACCGCCTGGTACGGGCAGTCGGCGACGCAGCGCCCGCAGCCGTTGCAGTCGGCGCGGCTTACTTGCGCCGTGACCGGCGCCGCCCCGCGTGCGAAGCGCGGCAGCGCGATCAGCGCCACGGTCGCCACGCCGACCAGAACCCACAGTGCTCCGGGCGAGGTGGCATACATGAGCGGATGAGCGAACAGCACGAACCAGTCGAGCTCGAGCATCGCTGGCAGGTGCGTGGGATCGGCGGGTGCGGCCGATTGGACGGGACTTGCGAGCGCCGCTGCCAGCAGCATCGCGAGCATGCCGAGCGCAAGCGCACGCGATGGGGCGGTGCGCGGCCGGCCCAGGCGCTGCACGTGCACCCACATGCCGGCCAGCAGCGCGAGCGGCAACCCGACGTGCAGGAACACGAACAGCGAGAACAGCCGGTTGCCGACACTGCCAACGCCGACGAAGTTGCGCGTCATCGGCTCCGCACCGAGCCCCAGCACGTCGAGCCACTGCGCGGTCGCGAGCGCCGAGAACAGCGCGCGCTGATCCCACACCAGCCAGCAGCCGACGATGCCCGAGGCGTACAGCAGCCAGACGAGCGGCACGCCGGAGATCCAGGAGAACGCGCGAAAGCGCCGGAAGCGCCCCGCGGCCCATTCGCGTGCCAGGTGCGCGAGCGTCACCACGACAAACGCGTCGGCGGCGTAGCGGTGCACGCTACGCAGCACGCCGCCGAGATACCACTCGGCGCGCGACAGATGCTGGATCGAGGCGTAGGCGCCCTCGATGCTGGTGTCGAAGCGCACGTACAGGTAGATGCCGCTCGCCGCCAGCACCCAGAACAGCAGGAAGCCGAGCGCGCCGAGGTTGCGCAGCGGATTGGCCGCGGGGCCGAAAGCGCGGTCGAGCATGCGCTCGAACGCCACCCACAGACCCGGCATCGGGGCCGGCGGCGCCGCAGCAATCGCATGTGCGGGCACGCGTCAGCTCCGGAACACGAACCCGCCCTTGGCGGGATCGAAGTCGATCACCAATGCGCTGCCCGCGGCAAGATCGAGCGTCGCCGTACGCGTGTAGTTGAAGCCGCCTCCCGGGCGGTCGCCCATGCGCACAGCGATGAGGTGGCGGCCCGCCGGGACCGCGGTGCGGAAGTAGACCGTCGCCTCCCCGTCGTGCCGAAGCCCCGCGGCCGTCACCTCGCGCTCGAGCACCACCCGGTCGTCCAGTTGCAGCTCCACCCGCAGCGGGACGCGAGCGCGGGGACAATCGAGCGGGGCGCGCATGTTGGGTGGCAGTTTCGCAAGCTCGGCGGCGCTACGCGACCGGCAGGCATGCGCGCGGTGCGCGGCGTGGATGAACGACAGTCGCAACAGCGCCTCGTCGGGCGCGATCACGCTGAATTGCGGACGCGTCGAAAGATAGCCGAGCAACGCCATCAGCGGCACGTACAACGCGACCTGCGCAACCAGACGCGGCGCGCGCTTCATGCGGTCCCTCCGAGTCTCACCAGTTCGGGAGCGTGGGAGCGGACGCGTGCTGCCAGGCGGAACGCGTCGGAGAAGCAGTCGTCCTGCCTGAGGCCGTGTGCGGTGAACGCGGGGTGCGTGGCCTCCACCATTTCGACCGAGCCGCAGGCGTAGACCTGATACCCGGACAAGTCTGGAAAGTCGGCCAGGATGGCATCGTGCACGAGACCGGTGCGTTCCTGCCAGTGATCCTCCGGGCGCGGGTCCGAGAGCACCGGCACGAAGCTGAAGTTGGCATGCTCGCGCGCCCACTGCCGCGGCAGCAGGGCGAGATACAGGTCCTCGGGCCGGCGCACGCCCCAATAGAGGATCATGCGGCGCGCGAGCCCGCGGTGGAAGGCATACTCGAGCATGCTCTTCACCGGCGCGAAACCGGTCGAGCCGGCGACGAAGATGATCGGCTTGTCCGAGTCCTCCCGGAGGAAGAACGAGCCGAGCGGCCCCTCGAAGCGCAGCCTGTCGCCGACCTTCGTGCGCTCGAACAGCTGCGTCGTAAAACGCCCGCCTGGAATGCGTCGGATGTGCAGCTCGATGCGGTCGTTGACGTGCGGCGCCGTGGCGAACGAGAAGGAACGCTTCTCTCCGTCCTCGAGCAACACGTTGAGGTACTGCCCGGGGTAGAACTCGATTCGCTCGCCGCCTTCCAGGCGCAGCATCACACGCATCACATCGGGCGCGAGCAAGTCCAGCGCGTCGACCGTCGCCGTCCAGACGCGCGCCCGGATCCCGCCCGGGACTGCCGTCGGCTGATAGTCGATCTCGAGGTCCCCGAGCGGCGTAGCAGAGCACAGCAGCAGCTTGCCCGCGCCGCGCTCCTGCGCGGTCAGCATGTCCGGCTGGTAGGCGCCGTAGTCCACGGTGCCGTAGGCGAGCGTCGCCTTGCACTGCCCGCAGCCGCCGTTGCGGCACTCGTAGGGGAACGCGATCCCTTCGCGCAGACCGGCGTCGAGGATCGTCTCGCCCTCGCGCACGGCGACAATGCGGTTGTCCGGGCGCACCAGCATGTGATAGCCCTCGGCCGGGCCCTTGCGGCGCCGCGGCGGCAGCCAGGGCAGCAGAGCCAGGACCAGCGTGAGGCCGCCGACCAGGCCCCACACCTCGCCGGGTCCCCAGCGGTACAGCAGCGCGTAGACCGGCAGATAGAACCAGTCGAAGCCGATCGTCGTGACCGCAGCGGCGAGATTCGCCTCGCCCTGGCTCACCGCGGGCTTCGCCAGGGACAGCGCGAGCAGCGCAATCGTGAGCGTGACGGCGATCGGGCGCGGCGGCAGCGTCTTCGCCTGCGGCACGCGCTGGGTGTGCACCCACAGCACGGCGAGCACGGCGAGCGAAACGCCGATGTGCACGAACGTCAGCAGCGAGAACAGCCGGTCGTTGACGTTCTCGGGGAAAATGAAGTTGCGCACCAGCTCGCCGCCGAACATCGGCAACCGGTCGAACCACTCCGCCGTCGCCACCACCACGAACTGAGACAACCGGTCCCAGGGCAGCATGTAGCCGTTGATGCCGGCGGCGTATACCAGCCACAGCAGGGCGAGGCCGCTCACCCAGGAGAACCAGCGAAAGCCCCGATAGCGATCGAAGCACCAGTGTCGCGTCAGGTGCAGCAGCATCGTGAGCGCCACTGCGTCGGCGCCGTAGCGGTGCAGGCTGCGCATCACCCCGCCCAGGTACCACTGCTGCACGGTGAGGTACTCGACCGAGGCATGCGCCCCCTGCACACCGGTCTTGAAGAAGGCGTACAGATACAGACCGCTCGCCACCACCACCCACATCAGGTAGTACGCGATCGGCCCGAGGTAGTACAGCGGATTGAGTTTCTCGCCGAAGGCCAGGTTGAACAGGCCTTCCACGTGCAGGAACACCCACTGTCCGGCCAGATGCAGACGCTTGAGCAAATCGATCTCCTGATCACGGCGCAAGCGCGCCGGTCGCTCAAGTCCATCCTAGGGAGCGCGGGCGGGACGCTCTTTGATGTGCATCAACCGAACCGCCGCCACCGACCGCAGCAGCGGTCAGGCGCGCGGCGGTCGCTTGCGCCGCCATTCGAATACGACACTCGCGGCACCGAACAGGATGATGCTCGCCCCGATGAGCAATTCGACGAGATATGCGGAGTTGAAGCGATACGTGCCGGTGGCCGGGTCGTACACCGAGCACACCAGCCGAAGCTTGTCGAGCCAACCCGCCGCAGCGGGCACTGCCGGCTGGAGCCTCCGCTCCAGCAGCTCGCGCAGCGGCGCAATGAGCTGCGGCGCGCTGAGCGACGCGCCGTACAACTGCCGGTACACGCGTCCCTGCGCGTCGACGACGCTCACCTGCAGCAGGTGATCAAATCCGGCGGCCGTGCGTTCGTAGCGAAAGCCGAAGTCCGCGGCCAGCGCAGGCAGCGAGTTTCCGTCCGGGCTGAGGAAATACCAGTTCGGCGCATTCACTCCCTGCTTGAGCGCGAAATCCTTCATTGCCTGGGGCGTGTCGAACGGCAGGTTGAAGCCAATGGTCGCGACGCGGAACGCATCCGGTCCGAGCTCGCGCTCGGCCGCGCGCACCGCCTTGTCGAGCAGCCGCGTCGCCGTCGGGCAGACCTGGAAGCAGCCGGTGTAGACGAAGTTCACCAGCAGCGGCTTGCCGCGCAGCGACGCCAAGCGCAGGGTGTTGCCGTCGGTGTCGCGCAGGCGGTAGTCGCCGATCTGGCGGCCGATCGCGGCCTGACTCGCACGCAGCGCCGCCTCCTGATCGAACGTGGCATGCACGCCGGCCGCCGCGAGCAGCGCCGCGCCGCCGGCCAAGGCTGCAAGCAGCGCGCGCATCCAGGACCTGTTCACGCTATGTCCGCTCGCAACGCATCTTGCAGACATGGCGTGAACAGGCCCTAGAACAAGGCGGTGTCGAGCATCGCGCCGAGCAGCACCCCGCATAGCTGCACCAGCGAGGCATGGAAGCTGGCGCGCGCCGTGTCGCGGCATGGCCGCGCGACCAGGGCCTGGCACTTGAGCAGGAACCATCCTCCGCCCGCCAGCGCCGCTGCGGCGTAGACCCAGTGCAGCCCGAGCGCGGCCGGCGTCAGGGAGGCAATCACCAGCAACCACGCACCGGCGCGCACCGCGCGCGCGGCGCGCGCCTCGCCGACCACCACCGGCAGCATCGGCACGCCCGCTGCGGCGTAGTCCTCCCGGTACGCGATCGCGAGGCTCCAGAAGTGGGGCGGCGTCCACAGGAACAGCACCACCGCAAGCGCGAGCGCTGGGGGGCTCGGCACCGGGCTGACCGCCGCCGCACCCGCGAGCACCGCGCAGCTGCCTGCCAGGCCGCCGACCACGATGTTCCACCAGGTGCGGCGCTTGAGCCACACGGTGTACACCACGCCGTAGACGAACGCGCCGAGAAACACATACGCAGCCGCCACGAGGTTCGACGCATATGCGGCGAGGAGGAATGCGCCGGAAACCATGGCGGCAATCAGCCGGGGCCACGCCGGCCCGGGCGCGAAGCGTCCGGTGACGAACGGCCGGCCGCGCGTGCGCGTCATGCGCGCATCGAGGTCGCGCTCGACGTACTGGTTGAATGCGCCCGCGGCCGAAGAGGCGACCAGCACCGACACCGTGACTGCGGCGACCTGCCAGGGCGCGAGCGCCGGCCCCGCCTGCACCGCCAGGCCGGCAAGCGCCGCGAATGCGATCGCCACCCCGATGCGCAGCTTGAACAGGTCCGGCAGTGCCCTGAGGTCCATGACGAGCCTTTTGTCCGAAGGGTAGGCGATGTGAAAGGGTCAGGTCGTTCTCACGCGGCCCCCGCGCAGCTCACCTCAACGGCCATACCGTTGCCAGGTACTTCCAGTTGATGAAGTAGTACAGGACGAAAGACACCAGGAACACCATGGCGAGCGAGAACGTGCCCGGCGCGACCAGGCCCCAGGCGCCGATACGGCCGCCGTGGCCGGTGATCGCCGCCGCCACGGTCGATGGCTGCGCCACAGGCTTCTGTGCCGACGCCACGCCTTCGGTCGCGCGGACGTGGCGGAACCCGGGCGTGGCGATCTTCCTGCCCAAGAAGACCGAGCCGACGGTGTTCAGCAGGTACATTGCACCGCCGACGATCGCGATCAGGCCGGAGATCCCCGCGAGCCCCAGCATCAGGAAGGCCGAGCCCGGGAATTCATAGGGGAAGGTGTTGCCCGCGAAGGTGATGTCCCAGTCCCGTCGCGGCACACCGAGCGTGCCGGCGGCCATCAGGAACAGCGCCACCCCGGCCATGCCCAAGCCGAACACGTAGGGCTGCCATTTCGCCATCGCCGGGAACATGATCTCGCGCCGGAACAGCACCGGGATGAGGAAGTAGGTGAGCGCCATGAACGCGAGCGTGGTGCCGATCACCACCGTCGCGTGGAAGTGCCCCGGCACGTAGAGCGTGTTGTGGGTGATGAGGTTGAGCTGCTCGGTGCCCATCATCACGCCCGAGATGCCGCCGAGGAAGCCGAAGCCGATCAGCGAGATGAACATCCCCGAGAACACCGGGTTGCCCCAGGGCGCCTTCCTCAGCCACTCGAACAGTCCTTGGTTGTAGCCCTTTTCGCGTTGCGCCACCTCGATCGCGCCTGGCACCGTCAGCCCGTGCACCATCGAAGCCAGCACCGCCAGGTACATGGCGTAGCTGGTGTTGAAGATCTTCCAGTTCGAGCTCAGTCCCGGATCGGCGAGCAAATGATGCGCGCTCGCCAATTGCAGGAACAGGATATAGAGCAGGAACGCGCTGCGGCTCACCCGCTCCGACAGCGGCTTGGCGCCGAACACGATGGCGGCGATCGCGTAC
Source organism: Betaproteobacteria bacterium (assembly GCA_018971195.1). GTDB lineage: Bacteria > Pseudomonadota > Gammaproteobacteria > Burkholderiales > Casimicrobiaceae > VBCG01. The sequence continues at coordinate 1,637 of JAGXBK010000032.1, read as the reverse complement.
CACACCGAGATGTGCGCCGCGACGTTGATCTGCTGGGACGAGTGCCCGAAAGCCCACCAGATCGTGCGGTACATGAGCGGGTCGATGTGGCTGATCAGCCCGACCGACCACAGCAAGGTGGGGATCAGAATGATCGCGCCCGAGGCGATGGTGAACACGGCGATGATCGCGGCCGTGATGGCGCCGAAGGTCACCAGCGGCACCGAGCCGATGTACGTGCGCTCGCCCTTGGCCACCACCAGGGTGCCGAAAAAGACGAAGCAGGCGACGAGCGCGCCCACCGCGAACAGGATCAGCCCGAGATAGAACGTCCAGTGCGCGCCCATCGGCGCGTACGACGTCATCATCACGCTCGAGTCGCCACGCGTGACCGAGTAGTTGTTCATCAGGGCGCCGAGCACCATCAGGCCGAACGCCGCCCAGGCCATGCGCGGGGTCGCCAGGCGGGCCTTGAGCAGCGTGCTCGAGCAGAAATAGAGCACCGCGATCTCGAAGAAGATGACCCAGAAGATCAGCATGTCGAGGCCGTGCGCCGTCAGCACCTGATAAAAGCGGTCCGCCGGCAGCAGGTGGACCGCCGGCCAGCGCGTGAGCACCACCCCGATGGCGAGAATGCCGCCGATGAGCAGAAACACCACCCCGGCGACGGCGTTCGCCTTGATGAGCTGCTCGGCAGGCTGATGGAAGACCAGTCCGGTCGTCGGGCAGGTCCTGAACATCCGGTTGACCGCCATGATCACCCCTCTCCTATTTGACGACGTACAGCTTATTGGTCATGGTGCTATGGCCGATGCCGCAGTACTCGTTGCACACGATCCCGTAGGCGCCGGGGTGCGTGGGCGTCACGGTGATGACGTGGTCGTAGCCGGGGAGCACCTCGATGTTGATGTTCTCGGGCTGCAGCGAAAAGCCGTGCAGGTAGTCCATCGACATGAGGTGGAGGCGATAGGTCTTGCCCGCCTCCAGTTCGAGGATCGGGTACCAGCTCCACAGCCGCGCGATCAGGTAGGCGTCGCCACCGGCGGGCGGATGCACCACCGGCACCTTGAGGTCGCCGCCCTCCTCGCGCACCTTGTACTTGGCGACCATCGCCTCGGTCTTCTTGGCGTACTCGTCGGGCGACTCGCGGTAGGCCTCGTTGGCGAGGTTCTGCTTCCCGTACAAATGCCAGTACGGCATCATGAAGAACAGGATCAGGCACCACACCAGTGCGATCACGATCCACAGCAGCTCCGCGCGATCGAGCGGCTGCTTCCACCACAGCCGCTGTACCGGCGGTTCGATTGCGCTCATGCTTCGCCCCCCTTGGTGACGGCCGCGCGTGCCTGCAATTCTGCGTGCCTGCTACGTGCCTGCTATTTGGCGATCGGCACCGAGGCGATCTCCATCACGCCCCAGATGATGTAGAGCACCGTAGGCATCGCGATGCCGATGAACAGCAGCAGAAATGGGTTGTCGAGCAGCTGCTGCATTGCAGGAATCGGCTCCTCGGGAACGTCGTCTTCCGTCACCGCGCTGATGTCCGTCACTTCCGCCATGTTCTCCCCCACGTGGTCAACGAGCTTCGGCCTGTCGGCTGTACGAAAACGGACGCTACGCTGAGTAGGGCGTGAAAAACTTGATGTTGATCAAGTGAT
>JAGXBK010000180.1 GCA_018971195.1 Betaproteobacteria bacterium | reverse complement strand
GATCGCCGCGGTGAATCCGAGTGTCGCCGCACCCTCGGTGTTGCCCTCCTTGGTCGCCTGGGCGACCGCGGCTTCGTCGGCGGGATCGACCCCGTGCAGCTTCTGGGTCAGGAAGATCACCGGGATCATGCGGAAGGTCGAGCCGTTGCCGATGCCCGTCGTCAGGAACAGCACCAGGAACATCACGAAGAAGCCCGCGAAGCTTCCTCCCGAGGATCCGCTCGGCAGGAAGTAGAGGACCCCGACGACCGCGCAAGCCATGACGACGAAGTTCCAGAAAGTGACGCGCGCACCGCCCAGCTTGTCGGCGAGCCAGCCGCCGAAAGGTCGCACGACGGCGCCGACCAGCGGACCCAGCCACGCGAATGCGACCGGATTCACGCCGGGGAACTGGCTCTTGATCAGCAGCGGGAAGCCCGCGGCATAGCCGATGAACGAGCCGAAGGTTCCGAGGTAGAGGATGCACATCAGCCAGTTGTGCTTGCGACGGAAGATCGCCGCCTGTGCGGCGAACGAGGCCTTGGCGTCGGCGATGTCGTTCATGCCGAGCCATGCGGCGAGCGCGGCGAGCGCAATCCACGGCACCCAGATGAAGGCCGCGTTCTGCGTCCAGACCTGGATCGGCTCGTTGTTCTTGATGATCGTCTGCGGGTCGCCGCCGAAGATGCCGAAGATGCCGGCGGTGACGACCAGCGGGCTCAGGAACTGCACGACCGACACGCCGAGGTTGCCCAGTCCGGCGTTGACCCCCAGCGCCGAGCCCTTGCGCTCCTTCGGGAAGAAGAAGCTGATGTTGGCCATGCTCGAGCTGAAGTTGCCCCCGCCCAGGCCGCACAGCAATGCCAGGATCAGCATCGTCGGATAGCTCGTGGTGGGGTCCTGGATCGCGAAGCCGATGCCGAGCGCGGGAATCAGGAGCGACGCAGTGGATAGCGCCGTCCAGCGCCGGCCGCCCAGCAACGGCACCATGAACGAGTAGAAGATGCGCAGCGTCGCCCCGGACAGGGCAGGTGCTGCCGCGAGCCAGAAGAGCTGGTTGGTCGAGTACTTGAAACCGAGCGACGGCAGGCTGACGGCGACGACGCTCCACACCTGCCAGATCGCGAAGGCGAGGAACAGCGCGGGGATCGAGATCCACAGGTTGATCTTCGCGATGGCCTCACCCTCGCGCGCCCAGAACGCCTTGTCCTCGGGGGTCCAGATGGTCAGGACCCGGCCGCCGCGCCACTTGGGTGTGCCTGATGCGGTCGTGCTCACGATCTTGTCTCCTTGGGAATGCGGGGTTCAGCCGCGGGCATGCCCGTGCGCAAGCGTTGCCTCGGCGCCCATGACCCGCGTCCTGCGGACTTCGGTGAAATACATCCAGATCAGCGAGACCCAGACGACGCCGTACATCAGCATGAAGGCGCTGGACCGGATGCCCGTCATGTCGAGCAGGGCGCCGAACATGATCGGCAGCACGAAGCCACCCAGACCGCCGGCAAGGCCGACGACACCACTGATGGTGCCGATGTTCGACGGGTAATCGTCGCTGATGTACTTGAACACGCTGGCCTTGCCGAACGCGAAGGCGACGCCCAGGATCGCCATCAGTGCGGTGAACAAGTAGACGTTGAGGCCGATGTGGAAGGTCGTCCGACCCGCCGTGGTGAGCACGGTGAAATCGGTCTGCGGGTAGGACAGGATGAACAGGCAGATCCAGCTCACCCACATGACCCACCAGGTGATGCTGTGCGCGCCGTACTTGTCGGCGAGCACGCCGCCGATAGCGCGCAGCACACCGCCAGGCAGGGAGAAGCACGCGGCAAGCAGCGCAGCGATCCGGATGTCGAGCTGGTACTCGCCGACGTAGTACTGGACCATCCACAGCGACAGCGCCACGTAGCCGCCGAAGACGATGCTGTAGTACTGGCAATACTTGATGACCGTCGGGTCCTTGAGCGCCTTCAGCTGGTCGCGGAAGCGCGTCGTCGATGGCACCAGGTGCGACCGGTCGCTGTAGGTCAGCAGCCAGAACAGGACGACCGTGCCCAGCATCACCGCGGCGTAGACCTGCGGCACCATCGTCCAGCCGAAGGCCACGACCAGGGACGGCGCGAGCAGCTTGTTGACCGCGGCGCCCGAGTTGCCGGCGCCGTAGACGCCCATTGCCATCCCCTGCCGGTTCCTCGGGAACCAGCGCGCGACGTAGGGTGTTCCGACCGAGAACGATCCACCGGCCAGCCCGACGAAAAGTCCGATGACGATGAAATGCCAGAACAGGGTCGCGTAGGCCATCAGCCAGATCGCAGGCACCGTGACCGCCATAAGCGCCGCCATCACGATCCGGCCGCCGTAGCGGTCGGTCCAGATGCCCAGCGGGACGCGGATCAGCGACCCGGTCAGCACCGGCGTGGCCGTCAGCAGGCCGAACTCCGTCGCGTTGAGGTTCAGCGTCTTGCGGATCGGAATCCCGATGACCCCAAACATCATCCAGACCATGAAGCAGACGGTGAAGGCCAACGTGCTCGCGGTCAGCACCGACCACGCGTGTCGCCGGTGGGACAGTGTCTCGGTAGCGCCAGTCGCCGGGTTGCGGGTGCCTGCCACGGTGGGGTTCCTCGTCGGTGTAAGACGGGATCCACTATCGCGGCTCGCGGAGCCTTCGAACATCCTCCGCTGGAGCGGGGCGGGCAGGCGGGAGGAACTATCGGGTGGCCTCCCCCCCATCGTTCGAAAGGATTACGGAAATCGGGCCTGGAAATTGGGGTCAGAGCCGTAATAATTCCGTCGGAATGCGTATCGACTCCGGCGGATGCGCAAGGGAATTATTACGGCTCTGACCCCAATTTCCAGCCGTCGCGGCCGGCGGCGTAGACAGCGGCCTGGACGCGCGAATTGAGGTCGAGCTTGCGCAGGATGTGCTGGACGTGAATCTTGACCGTCGTCTCGGCGATGGCCAGCGCGCGCGCGATCTCCTTGTTGCTCGCGCCGCGCGCGATGTGCTGCAGGATCTCGCGTTCCCGCGGCGACAGCGACCGGATCGGGTCGGCGGCTGCGGGTGGCGCTGGCGTTTCATCCGCAGCGGGGCGCGCGCTGGCCTGCTGGAAGGCACTGACGAGCTTGCCCGTCATCTCGGGACTGACGACCGATTCGCCCTGCATCGCGCGCGCGATCGCCTGCGCGAGAGTCTCGCTGTCCACCGTCTTCAGCAGGTAACCGCAGGCGCCGGCGCGCAGCGCGGCCGCGAGGTTGCCTTCGTCCTCGCTCATGGTCAGCATCAGCACGCGCGCGGCGGGCGCCGCTTCCTTAAGGCCCGGCAGCGCGGCGATGCCCGCCACGCCGGGCAGGTGGTTGTCGAGCAGGATCACGTCGGGCCCGAGCTCCTGCGCGCGTCGCTGCGCCTCGCCCGCATCGCCCGCCTCGCCGACCACCGCGAAGCGGCCGTCTTGCCGCAGCAGCGCGATCAAGCCGCGGCGAAAGAGCGTATGGTCGTCGACGACCAGGATGCGGATCGCGGACATGTCAGGCCCCAGGTCCTCAGGCCGCCTCGGATTCGCGTCGCGGCAAGGCAGTCGTGCTCGACGGCACGGTCAGAACGATCGAGGTCCCCCCACCGGGTGCCGACTTCACTTCGACCTGCGCACCGATGCGCGCAGCGCGCTCGCGCATGATGCGCAGTCCGACGTGCGTCTCGTCGACGGCGTCGCGGGCGGCGAAACCGTGGCCGTCGTCGCGCACGATGAAGCGCCATTGCGGGGCTTGCCGCACGTCGAGCCACACCTGACGCGCAGCGGCGTGCTTGCGGACGTTGGAAAGCGCTTCCTGGATGACGTGCAGCACCTGCACCTGCCGGTCGGGGTCGAGAGGCATTCCGTGGCCCCCGGTGCTGAAATGGGTGGCGAGACCGGTCTGGTGCTCGAACTTGCGCAACGTCGTCCTCAAGGCGGGTTCGATGTCCTCGGCGTTGGTGCGGGTACGGAAATGGACGAGCAGCTCGCGGACGTCGCCGGTGCTCTCGCGCAGGCCCGCATCGATCTCGCCGAGCGTGTGCTCCGCGGCCGTCGTGTCCTGGCGCTTCATCGCGTCGCGCAGGAGCTGGACCTGGATCTTCAGGAAGGCGAGCGACTGCGCGATCGAGTCGTGGAGCTCGCGGGCGAGCAGGCCGCGCTCCTCGGCCACGGCCGCCTCGCGCTCCAGAGCGCTTGCACGCAGGCTCTCCATCCCGCTCGCGAGATGGCTTGCGAGCGTCTCGAGCAGGTTGCGCTCGTCCCCGGAGACGGCACGCGCGCTCCGATGGAAGATATCGACCTCGCCGAGGACGCGTTGCTGATGCGTGATCGGCACGCTCACCAGGGTCTCGTAGCCGGCTGTTGCGCAATTCCCCAGCGGCGCGGGAGCCGCCGGGTGGATCGGAATCACGCGGGTGACGGCGCGCCCCTGCCCTTGGCCGCAGAGGCAGGTTCCGGTGAGCAGGCAGCTCTCGTCCTCGGCCATCGTCTCCGGCAGGCAATCACCTGCGATCAGCAGGTAGCGCGAGTTGGTCTCGTCGGACCAGCGTATCGCGGCGGCGTCGGCATGGGCGATCGTGCGCATCTTGCGCGCGAATCCGCGGGCCAGCTCGTCGAGCGACCCGGCGCGCGAAAGCAGGGCGCTGGCCTCGTAGAGCGCCGACAGCCGCTGGCGCTCGATTTCCAGGCTCGCGGTCTTGTCGCGCACCTTGTCCTCGAGGTTGTGGTAGAGCGACGCAAGCGTCTGGGCCATGCGGTTGAAGCCTTCGGTGAGCTCCCCGAACTCGTCGCGCGACGTCACGGGAATGCGCGCCGCCAGGTCGCCCGTCGCGATGCTCGCGAGGCCGGCCTTGAGCCGTGCGACGGGATCCAGCACGAACAGGTAGCCGACGTAGAGCGACACGACGGCGCTCGCGATGGCCAGCGCCATCATCGCCATCTGGATGACGTTGAGGATCGCGGTCCAGTGCGAGAGCCGATGCTCGATCGCCGATACCAATTGGTCGACGGCGGCGACGAAAGCCTCCGTCCGCGGGGTGACCAGCGCCGCCGCGGCAGGGGTGGTCCACGCCACGCGCAGCGCTTCCCACTCCCGTTGCACGGCATCGAAGCGGAAGCGGACCTCGTCGCTCCACGGGACGAACAGCGGCC
>JAGXBK010000179.1 GCA_018971195.1 Betaproteobacteria bacterium | reverse complement strand
GCCCAGTTCGCGCAGAACAGCCACTGCGCGGGGCGAGAGGGCAACGAAGCGTCCGTTCGCGACGGTCGGGTCCGGATGCTTGGTTTCGGGCAGCCAAAGCACCGCATAGTCGTCGTCGATGACCAGGTTCTCCCAGCGCGCGGCTCCTGCAAGCTCGCTGCGCCGCATTCCGGACTCAAGCAGTAACGTCACCGCTCGGCCAAGGAGGGTCTTGTCGTCGTCGATGGCCGCGAACAGCCGTGCCTCCTCGCCGACCTCGAACCGACGCTCGCGCGGCAAGGATTTCGCGGGAAGCTTCACATCGAACAGAGGATGACCCCGCTTCTCCAGGGCAAGCCCGTGCTTGTACGACCACCAGCGCACTGCGCGCTGCAGCAGCATCACCTCATGCCGGCAGCTCTGGCTGGAGACCGTCGATTTCTCCTTTTCTCCGGCTTCGACCAGACGTTTAGCCCGGCCTTTCAGTCGGTAGCGCGTCTCGCGTGGCTGGTCCGGCTTACCACCCCTTGCCGGCCCGTGCACCGTTCCCATCCGGATGCATTTGAACGCCTCGAGCGTCTCGACGGTGAGGTCGGCAAGGGTGAGGTCCCCGAGCAGGCGAGTGAGGGTCTTGATGCGCGAGCGGCTCGACATCTCGCTGGCTTGCGCCGGGAGTTCGCATTTCTCGTACTCGGCGAGGACGACCTTCACCAAGGCGCGCGCCTTGGGCTTTAGCGGCAGGAAGCCACCAGAGAGCACGGTGGTGTGCGTAGCGATGGCCCACGAGCGTGCCGAACCCTCATCGGGGAACGTGCCACTCACCGGGGGGAACCCGGGGGCTTCGACAGTCGCCTGGAACTTGCCGTTCCGGCGGGGGCGGACTTTGAAGGCCATTGCCTGCTTCCAAGCTCTGAAAGCAGCGTATAGCCAACCCCGTTTTATCCTGGCTCGCCTTCCCCTTGGCGAAAGGGGCAGATCCCCTTCCAGCCCGGAAGATGGCGCGCCCGACAGGATTCGAACCTGTGACCCTTGGCTTCGGAAACCAATACTCTATCCAACTGAGCTACGGGCGCATCGTGGCGTCGATTATATCCCGACGCCATTCGGGACCACGGCCGATGCGGCGGGCGGCGCGCACGACTGCGCACCCGCCGCTGCGCACCCACGCATAGACTGCGCACGCGCCACTGCGCACCCACGTATAATTCGATCCTTTGCCCTCGAGCGGCGCGCGAGCGTCGCCCGGCGGCATGCCACCCTTCCCGACCGCCGCTGCCGCCATGGAACCCGACCAGCACGCCTCCCCGATCAAGTCGCCCAAGCAGCTCATCGTCATCGTCCTGCTCGCCTTCGCGGTCCCCATCGCTCTCTTCGCATTGCTGTCGCAACTGATGACCAGCGGCGTCCCGGCCGGCCAAGGGAGCGAGGACGCGATCACCGCACGCATCAAGCCCGTCGGCAGCATCGTCATGGCGGAAGCGACGGGTCCGAAGGGCAACCTGACCGGCGGGGAGGTGTTCGCGCAGGTGTGCAAGACCTGCCATGAGACCGGTCTCGCGGGCGCGCCCAAGGCAGGCGACAAGGCCGCGTGGGGTCCGCGCATCGCGCAAGGCGAGAAGGTGCTGCTGGCGCACGCCCTCGCCGGGTTCCAGGGCAAGGCGGGCGTGATGCCCGCCAAGGGCGGCAACCCGGACCTGACCGACGACGAAGTCCATCGCGCCGTCGTCTACATGGCGAATCTCGCAGGCGCCGGCTGGAAGGAACCTTTACCGACCGCAGCGCCTGCGGCAGTAGCCGCGGCAACGCCGGCGGCACCACCTGCGGCCGCGGCGGTGGCAGCGGTCGCCCCGGCGCCAGCACCGGCGGCGACCATGGCCTCGGCAGGCAGCGTCGAGGGCAAGAAGGTCTACGACGGAACCTGCCACGTCTGCCACGCGACGGGGCTCGTGGGCTCGCCGAAATTCGGTGACAAGGCCGCCTGGGCGCCGCGCATCGCGACCGGGATGGCCACGCTCTACAACGCGGCGCTGCACGGACTGCGCGCGATGCCCCCGAAGGGCGGGAACGCGAACCTCTCCGACGCCGAGGTCAAGGCCGCCGTCGATTACATGACGGCTGCGGCGAAGTAATCCCGGCACCGCTGCGGGTCCGCAGCACTGCCGGGCACTGCGGGTTGGCGCAGTCCCTTCAGCGCGCGACGAGAGCCTTCAGCGCGGCCAGCCGCGCGTTGCCGCTGTTCTTCGCACGCGTCGCCTCGTCGGCCGACAGCGGCTCCCCGGAATGGCGAAGGTCGTCCTGCGCGAGCTCGGCGATGAAGCGCGAGGGCGCGCAGTCGACCTTCCCGCCGGCCCGCTTGCGGCTGCGGCAGTACGACAGCTGCAGACTGCGCTGCGCGCGCGTCAGGCCCACGTACATCAGCCGCCGCTCCTCGTCGACGTTCCCCGCTTCGACCGCCTCGCGGTGCGGCAGGATGCCTTCCTCGAGTCCCACCAGGAACACGTGCGGGAACTCGAGGCCCTTGGCCGCGTGCAGCGTCGACAGGCAAACCGCGTCGGGTCCGTCGCCTTCTCCGCTCTCGCGGCCTTCGAGCATGGTGATCAGCGCGATCATCTGTGTCAGCTCGAGCAGGCTCCTGCCGTCGGCCTCGCCCTTGCGCGACAGCCAGCCGATGAAGTCGTCGACGCTTTGCGTGCGCGTGATCGCGTCCTTGCGGTCCAGGGTCGAGGTCAGCCAGTCGGCGTAGCCGATGCCGCGCATCATGTCGTCCAGCAGCCTGCCCGCCGGCTCGTGCCCGGCACGGTGGCGGAGGCCGTTGATCAGCGCGCAGAACTCGGCCAGTGCGCTCTTCGTCCTTGCGCCGAGCGTGCCGGCCGCCTCGGGCTCGAACACCGCTGCGAACAGCGAAACCTTGCGCGCGGTCGCGATCTCGCCGAGCTGCCGCAGCGTCGCCTGCCCGACGCCGCGCTTGGGGACGGCGATCGCGCGCAGGAATGCCGGATCGTCGTCGTCGTTGGCAATGAGGCGCAGGTAGGCGACGATGTCCTTGATCTCGGTGCGCTCGAACAGCGAGGTTCCACCGGAGATCTCGTAGGGAATCGACTGCGCGCGCAGCGCCGTCTCGAACACCCGCGCCTGGTGGTTGCCGCGGTAGAGGATCGCGTAATCGGAAAAGCGCGACCGGTGCTCGAACCTGTGCGCGAGCAGCCGGTGGACGACCATCTCGGCCTCGGCCTCGTCGTCGGCCGCCGGCGTCACGCGCAGCGGATCGCCGTGCGAAAGCTCGGTCCACAGGCGCTTGTCGAAAAGCTTGGGGTTGTTGCCGATCAGCGCGTTGGCGCAGCGCAGGATGCGCACCGTCGAGCGATAGTTCTGCTCGAGCTTGATGACGCGAAGCTGCGGATAGTCGCGCGGCAGCGCGGCGAGGTTGTCGAGCGTCGCGCCCCGCCAGCCGTAGATCGCCTGGTCGTCGTCGCCCACCGCCGTGAACGGCGTCGCCGCGCCCACCAGATAGCGGAACAGCCGGTATTGCGCAGGATTGGTGTCCTGGTACTCGTCGACCAGCACGTGGGCGCAGCGCGCCTGCCAGCGCTCGCGCGCGGCGCCATCGTTGTCGAGGAGGGTGACGGGCAGGCCGATCAGGTCGTCGAAATCGACCGCCTGGTAGGCACGGAGCGCCTCGGCGTAGCCGAGGTAGGCACGCGCGGCGATGCGCGCGGCGTCGTCGGATGCGGCGGACAGCGCCTCCTCCGGTGAAACAAGCGCGTTTTTCCACTGGCTGATCTTCCACTGGATGGCCCGCGTGCGTCCGCGGTCGGCGGAAGCTGCGAGCTCGCCGACGATCGACTCGAGGTCGCCCGGATCGAGGATCGAGAAGCTGGAGCGTAGCCCCAGCGCACGATGCTCGGCGCGCACGATCGAAAGTCCCAGCGAATGGAAGGTCGAGAGTCTCACGGCGCTCGCCGCGTCGGCGGCGTCATGGCGACGCAGCAGGTCCTGCGCGCGCTCGCGCATCTCGCGCGCCGCCTTGTTGGTGAACGTGATCGCGACGATGCGCTCGGGCGCGACGCCGCGCTCGACCAGGTGCGCGATCTTGGCGGTGATGACGCGCGTCTTGCCGCTGCCGGCGCCCGCGAGCACGAGCAGCGGCCCGCAGTCGTGGCGCACGGCCTCGCGCTGCGCGGCGTTGAGGGAGGGAGTCAAGGGAAGTCGCTGCCGGGGTTGCTACAATGCGCCGCGATTATAGTGGGTGACGTTCCGGCAAACTCCATGGCGCTCTACGCGATCGGCGACATCCAGGGCTGTCACGCGGAATTCTGCGAGCTGCTGTCGCTGATCGGGTTCTCGCCAGCCTGCGATCGCCTGTGGCTGGTCGGCGATCTCGTCAATCGCGGCCCCGACTCGCTCGCGGTGCTGCGCGAAGTCAAGGCGCTGGGCCCTGCGGCGACAACGGTGCTGGGCAATCACGATCTGCACCTGCTGACCGTCGCTGCGGGCCATCGCCGTGCGCATCGCAGCGACACGCTGGCGCCGATCCTCGAAGCGCCCGACCGCGACGAATTGCTGCATTGGCTCGCGCGGCGTCCGCTCGCCGTCGCCGAGGACGATTTGCTGATGGTCCACGCCGGCGTATTGCCCCAATGGAGCGTCGACGACGTGCTCGCGCGCGCGCGCGAGGTCGAGGAGGTACTCGCGAGCGACGGCGCCGAGGATTTCCTGCAGGCGCTCTATGGCGATCGGCCCGAGGCGTGGCGCGACGATCTCGACGGCTACGACCGGCTGCGGATCATCGTCAACGTGTTCACGCGGATGCGCTTCTGCACGCCGGAAGGCCGGATGGATTTCCGCGAAAAGCGCGGCGCCGCGTTCGCGCCTGCGGGTTTCGCGCCCTGGTTCGCGCACGACCAGCGGCGCACTGCCGGAACGCGCATCGTCTGTGGCCACTGGTCGACGCTGGCACTGATGCTCGCCCCCAACGTGCTGATGCTCGACTCGGGTTGCGTGTGGGGGGGCGCGTTGACAGCGCTGCGCCTGCCCGATGGCCGCGTCTGGCAGGTCGGCAGCCGCGCGCCGGTGATCCCCGAACCTCGATAGAAATCGCGGTCGTGGAAAATGGGGTCAGAGCTGTAATATGGCGGCGGGGAAAATGGGGTCAGAGCTGTAATATGGCGG
>JAGXBK010000178.1 GCA_018971195.1 Betaproteobacteria bacterium | reverse complement strand
GTCGTCGAGTTGCTCCGCGCGTGGGGCGGCGCGACGATCGCCTACCGCAAGCGGCTGGTCGACAGCCCCGCGTACACGCTGAACCACGAGGAGGTCGAGAAGGCGCTGGAGGAAGGGATCCGCTTCGCGGAAGAGCTCACGCCGCTTGCGATCGAGGTCGACGAAGCAGGGCACGCGATCGGACTCACCGTGTCGCGGCAGCAGCGCGACGCGAATGGCAACTGGAGCGAAGGGCCGCGGTCACTGCTGCCGGCACGGACGATCCTGGTTGCCGCGGGCACCCAACCCAACACCGTGCTGGCGCGCGAGGATCCCGCGCATTTCCCGCTCGACGGACGGTATTTCGAGCTGCGCAACGAGGACGGCTCGGTCGCGCGGCCGCTGCGGGGTCTCGCCAAGCCTTCGATGCCGGCGGTGCTGACGACGATCCGCGGCGACGGCCGGGCGATCAGCTTCTTCGGCGACCTGCATCCGTCGTTCTACGGCAACGTCGTCAAGGCGATGGCGAGCGCGAAGCAGGGTTATCCGATCGTCAGCCGAATGCTCGCACGCATCGCCCCTTCCGACCTGCGCAGCGACGCCGCGTTCTTCGCGATGCTCGACGACGCGCTGCGCGCACGCGTCGAACGCGTCGTGCGGCTGACGCCGACCATCGTCGAGATCGTCGTGCACGCGCCGGCCGCCGCGAGGCGATTCCGGCCCGGCCAGTTCTACCGGCTGCAGAACTACGAGGCGCGGGCGTCGAAATCCCGGGGGACGCGGCTCGCCATGGAAGGCCTGGCCCTGACCGGGGCGTGGGTCGATCGCGAGCGCGGCCTGGTGTCGGTGATCGTACTCGAGATGGGCGGATCCTCGAACCTGTGTGCCTCGCTCGAGCCGGGCGAGCCGGTGGTGCTGATGGGTCCGACCGGCGCGCCGACCGAGATCGGGAGCGATCGAAGCGTCATCCTGGCGGGCGGCGGCCTGGGCAACGCCGTGCTGTTCTCGATCGGGCGCGCGTTCCGCGAGGCGGGCGCTCGGGTCCTGTATTTCGCCGGCTACCGGCGCATGGTCGACCGCTACAAGATCGCCGAGATCGAGGCCGCCGCCGACGTCGTCGTCTGGTGCTGCGACGAGGGGCCGGGATTCGCGCCGACGCGCCCCCAGGATCGCTCCTACGTCGGCAACATCGTCAGGGCGATGCAAGCCTACGCGAGCGGAGACATGGGCGCGCAGACCATTCCCCTCGCCGACTGCAGCAGGATCATCGCGATCGGCTCCGACCGGATGATGGCGGCGGTCGGAGCTGCGCGGCATACGGTGCTGGCACCCTACCTCGCCCCGGACCACGAGGCGATCGGGTCGATCAATTCGCCGATGCAGTGCATGATGAAGGAGATCTGCGCGCAGTGCCTGCAACCGCATCGCGATCCTGTCACCGGCAAGACGAGCTACGTGTTCTCGTGCTTCAACCAGGACCAGCCGCTCGACCAGGTCGATTTTCCGGCGCTGGATGCGCGTCTGCGGCAGAACGCCGTGCAGGAGAAGCTGACGGCGCGCTGGATCGCGAGCGTGGCGAGCCCCCGCATCGCCGACTGACCCAACCGGCCCCCCGGCGGCATGCGCGGGCCTCGGGGTTCCCTCGAGCGCCGCCTCGATGCTTCCTGCCCATCGCCATTGATTTCCATCAAGGGTGCCGGCGGCGAGCGGTGTAAGCTGCCCGCAATCGGCACCGGGGATCGCGCGCGCGGGCAGCGGGGAAAAATGGACGCGCGGCGGCAACGCGCGCGCGCCATCGCGATCGCCGACCTCCGTGGGAGCAACGCCATGAGCGTCGATGATGATCTGCAGGACACGGTCGCGCGCCTCGTCCGGGCCGGGAAGGGGATCCTCGCCGCCGACGAGAGCCTGCCCACGATCGCCAAGCGCTTTGCCGCGGTCGGCATCGAAGCGACGGCCGAGAATCGACGCGCCTACCGCTCGCTGCTGTTCACCACGCCCGGCGCCGATGCCTTCATCAGCGGGGTGATCCTGTTCGAGGAGACCCTCGCGCAACGCGCCGGAGACGGCACGCCATTGCCCGAGGTCCTCGCTCGTGCCGGGATCGTCCCGGGAATCAAGGTCGACCAGGGCAAGGTGCCGCTCGCGGGCGCGCCGGGCGACGAGGTGACGCAGGGACTCGACGGTCTGGGCGCGCGCCTTCGGACCTACCGCGGACTGGGGGCCCGTTTCGCCAAGTGGCGCGAGGTCTACACCATCGGCCCGCACAATCCCACGCTGCTGGGGATTGCTGTGAACGCCGAGGTGCTGGCGCGCTACGCAGCCGCATGCCAGGCGGAAGGCCTGGTGCCCATCGTCGAGCCGGAGGTGCTGATCGACGGCGACCATCCGCTCGAGCGCTGCGAAGAGGTGACGCTCGAAGTCCTGCATGCAGTGTTCGATGCGCTGCACCGCCATCGCGTCACGCTCGAGCACATCCTGCTCAAGCCCAGCATGGTGCTGCCGGGGAAGGCATCGGGGCCGAAGGCTGCGCCGGACGTGGTGGCGGCCGCGACGCTGCGGGTGCTGAAGCGCGCCGTCCCCGCCGCGGTGCCGGGCATCAATTTCCTGTCGGGCGGGCAGGGGCCGGAAGAGGCGACGGCCAATCTGAATGCCATCAATCTCGGCTTCCCGACGGCACCCTGGGCGCTGTCATTCTCCTACGGCAGGGCGCTGCAGGAGCCGGTGCTGAAGACCTGGGAGGGCAAGCCGGAGAACGTCGTGGCGGCCCAGCGAGTGTTTCACCGCCGGGCGCGGCTCAACGGCCTCGCGCGCCAGGGCGCGTATCAGCCGCGCATGGAGCGCGAAGCCTGAATCCGCCGCGCACGGCGCGCGAAGCCTGACGTCGTCGGCAATGTTGTGCTCGACAGGGCGTGGCAACGAGCTGTCCACCGCTCGACGCCCGTCGGATCCTGCGGGCGATGGCATGCCGATTGCTCGATTGATTCCCGACACGCGGAGCGCAAGCCCGCATTCGCAAGCTCATCCTGGGAGTCAGCCGTGGCAACCGTAGTCATCGTCGACGACGAACCGAACGTCCTGAGCGCTTTGCGGCGCATGTTTCTCAATGGCGCGATTCCCCCGGCGCTGTCGGACCTGACCGTCGTGACTTTCAGCTCGCCCGTGCCGGCGCTTGCGTACGTCGGCGCACACAAGGTCGAGCTCGTGCTCTCGGATTACCGGATGCCCGAAATGGATGGCGCCGCCCTGCTGACGCGCGTACGGGACCTGCAGCCGGACGCGGCACGCATGATCATGAGCGCGTACACGGACCTCGACGGCATCATCCGGGCGATCAACAGCGCCGGCATCTTCCGCTTCGTCAGCAAGCCCTGGTCCGATCCCGACCTCAAGGCGGCCATCCGTGACGTGCTTGCGCATCGGGACCTGCTGATCGAGAACCGCCGGCTCGCCGACGAGCTGCGCTGGCAGCGCGGCGTCATCACCGAGCAACAGCTCGAGCTCGAGCGCCTCGAGCGCGAGTCTCCGGGGATTACGCGAGTGCGCTGGGCCGACAACGGCGGCGTGCTGCTGCAGGACTAGAACGCAGGCCGCGCGCCAGGCGCGCCGCTGCCCCGTTGGGGCACCGGCGACGATCGGCGCGCGGCGCTGCGGCCGGCGCACTCATCGATACTCTCAGGACGCGATTGCACCGATGCTCTCCGACACCGACAAGATCACCGACATCGCCTGGATCAGCGCGCTCTACGAGCTGGGACAGAAAGCGGCGAACGGTGCCCATCCGCAGGAGGTGCTGCAGCAGATTCTCGGGCACATCGTCCTGGGCTTCGAAGCCGAGAGCGGCTCGATCGCCCTGATCGTCGACGGCACCGAGGATCAGCTCGAGATCGCGGCGGGGACCGACTTGCCGCCGGGCGTGATCGGAAGCGCATTGCCGCGCGGCGTCGGTGTCTACGGGCATGTCGTCGCGACCGGGCAGCCGGTGCTCGTGAACGGCGAGGCCGCCGAGACCCGCCTGCCGCTGCGCCTGCAGGAGGCGCGTCAGCGCTCGACGAACTCTGCGATGTGCTGGCCGCTGCGGGTGGCGGGACGCACGATCGGCGCGGTCGCGGTCAACCGCGCCGCGGACCGGCCCCGGTACACGGCGGGCGATCTCGACCGGGGACTGGCGCTGACCAGCCTGCTGGCGCTGGTCGTGGCCAACCACCGGATGCACGTCGAACGCGAGAGCCGCATTCTGGAGCTGTCGACGCTCAACGCGACCATGCAGCGCATGAACACCCAGCTCGAGGACGCGCAGAACCAGATCGTGCAATCGGAAAAGCTGGCGTCGATCGGGCAGCTCTCGGCCGGCGTCGCGCACGAGATCAACAACCCGCTGGCGTTCGTCCTGTCGAACTTCGGGTCGCTGGAGGGCTACCTGGCCACCGTGTTCGGACTGCTCGGCGCCTACATCGAGGCCGACGACGCGATGGGCGCGTCGGCGCCCGAGCCGCTCGCGGCCGCGCGCATGATGCGCAACGGGGTCGATTTCCACTTTCTGCGGGACGACGTCCGGGCGATCATCGACGAATCCCGCGACGGCCTGCTGCGCGTCAAGCGGATCGTGCAGGACCTGCGCGATTTCTCCCGCGGCGGCACCGAGGAGGTCTGGGAGACCATCGACCTGCACCGGGCGCTCGACAGCACGCTCAACATCGTGCACAACGAGATCAAGTACAAGGCGAAGATCGTCCGGGCGTACGGCGATCTGCCCGAGATCGAGTGTCTGCCATCGAGGCTTTCACAGGTCTTCCTGAACCTGCTGGTCAATGCGAGCCAGGCGATCGAAGCCAACGGCACGATCACCATCGACACCGGCGCCGATGCTGACGAAGCGTGGGTCCGTTTCGGGGACGACGGCTGCGGGATACCTCCCGAGAACATTGGCCACCTGTTCGAGCCCTTCTTCACCACCAAGCCGGTCGGGCAGGGCACCGGGCTCGGCCTCGCCGTGTCGAACTCCATCGTCCGCAAGCACGGCGGCCGCATCGACGTCGACAGCGAGGTCGGGCGCGGGACCCGGTTCACGGTGCGCCTGCCGCTGCGACAGCCGCAGATCAGGGCCTTGTGCGAGGTGACGCCGGAGGCGGAGACGGACCGGCGCGCGGCGTGACGGAAATGGGTGGTGCCGGTGGAAG
>JAGXBK010000177.1 GCA_018971195.1 Betaproteobacteria bacterium | reverse complement strand
CGCGCCTTCGAGGCACATCGCGCGCACCGCGAGCGCGGCAGCCAGGAGCTGCTCGCGATCCTCGAGCGCTACCGACTACAACATCTTTGAGACCGACATGACCCCTGCGCCTCACTTGCGCCTGTTCGACATCGCCGTCCTATCGGGCGACGGGATCGGACCGGAAGTGATCGACGTCACCGTGCCCCTGCTCGAGAAACTCTCGCGCAACCAGGACTGGGGCTTCCGGTTTCAGTCGTACCCAGGGGGTGCCCTGCATTTCAAGGCGACGGGCGACGCCCTGCCTAGGGCGACGTTGGACGCGGCGCGCAGCGCAGATGCAATCCTGTTCGGGGCGATGGGCTGGCCGGAGATCCGCTATCCCGATGGCACCGAGATCGCGCCACAGCTCGACCTGCGCATCGAACTCGCGCTCTACGCAGGTGTGCGCCCGGTCCGCGCGATTCCCGGCATCCCCCTGCCGCTGGCCGCCCCGCGCGCTGCGCAGATTGACCTGGTCGTGATTCGCGAGTCGACCGAAGGGCTTTTCGCATCGCGCGGCAAGGGTGAGGTGATCGACGATGCCGAGGCGCGCGACACGATGGTGATCACGCGCGCCGGATCGGAGCGTGTCTTCGATTTCGCCTTCAGGCTCGCGCAGCGCCGCAAGCGGCGGGGACACCCGGGACGGGTCACCTGCGTCGACAAGGCCAATGTGTTCCGGTCGATGGCATTCTTCCGAAGGGTCTTCTATGAGCGCGCGGCGCGCTTTCCGGACATCGAGGCTCGGCACAACTACATCGATGCGACTGCGCTCGACATGATCCGCAAGCCCTGGGACTTCGACGTGCTGGTCACGGAGAACATGTTCGGCGACATCCTCTCCGACCAGACGGCTGGACTGGTCGGCGGCATGGGAATGGCACCGTCAGGTGACATCGGCGACGACCACGCGCTGTTTCAGCCGTGTCATGGCTCGGCACCCGACATCGCGGGACAGGGCAAGGCGAACCCGACGGCGACGATCCTGTCGGCGGCCATGATGCTGGACTGGCTCGGCGAGCGCAGCGGCCTCGAATCGATGGCGCGCGGGGCCGAACGCCTGGAACGCGCCATCGACGCTGCCTTCGGATCGGGACGCCTTCGGCCGTACGAGTTCGGGGGCCTCGACGGCACTGCAGCGATCGCCGACGCCGTGGCATCGAATCTCTGAGGCGCGCGCCGTGGAGAAGCTGCGGGTTCTAGGCGTCGGGGCTGGCTACTTCAGCCAATTCCAATACCTGGGGTGGCGAAACATCGAGCAGGCCCAATGCGTCGCGATCGTCAACCGGGACCGAATGAAGGCGCAGGCGATGGCGAAGCGCTTCGGCATCGCTCAGGTCTTCGACGACCTCGACACGGCGCTCGACGAGGTCAGGCCCGACCTCGTCGACCTCATCACGCCGCCAACCACGCACCGCGCCTACGTCGCCAAGACCCTCGCCCGCGGCATTCCCACGATCTGCCAGAAGCCGTTTGCGACGAGCTACGCCGAGGCGCTGGCCATTACCGAGGCTGCAGAGCGGGCGGGCGTGCCGCTGGTCATTCACGAGAACTTCCGCTGGGAACCCTGGTACCGCGAAGCCCGGCGCCTGATCGACGCGGGAACACTTGGCAAGCTGCACAGCGTCGCCTTCCGCCTGCGCCCTGGTGACGGGCAGGGGCCGCGCGCCTATCTCGACCGGCAACCCTATTTTCAGACGATGCCACGCTTCCTGGTCGCCGAGACGGCCATCCACTGGATCGATACATTCCGCTTCCTGATGGGCGAGGTGCTCGCCATCTATGCGCGATTGCGCCGCGTGAATCCGTCGATCGCCGGCGAGGACGCCGGCTACATCATCTTCGAATTCGAAGGCCACGCAACCGGCCTTTTCGACGGCAACCGCCTGAACGATCACGTTGCGACCAATCCACGCCGAACCATGGGGGAGGCATGGATCGAGGGATCTGCAGGCGTGCTCCGTCTGGACGGCGAAGCCCGCCTGTGGTGGAAGCCACACCAGCACGATGAGTTCGAGCACCACTACGACCGTGGTCCGGAGGACACATTTGGCGGCGGCGCCTGCGAGTGGCTGCAGCGCCACGTCGTTCGCCATTTGACCGAAGGTGCAGCGCTGGAGAACACGGCGCGCGACTACCTCGCCAATCTGCGTGTGCAGGAGGCGATTTACCGCTCGGCGGCCGAGGGACGCCGCATCGAGCTCGCTACGTTCGACCCTCTGCGACCGGAACCCGTTGGCGACGGCGCAGTTCCCGCTTGAATGCACTCACCGAGGAGATCCCCATGAAACGCAGACAGTTCGTGCAGCGTCTCGCCGCCGCGACGGCCGCCGCGCCCATGCTTGGCCTCCCGCGCATCGCCCGAGCGCAGACGAACCTCAAGTTCAGCCATACCGACCAGCCCGGTGGAGCGCGGCAGAAAGCAGCTGAGATGTTCGCGCAGAAAGTAGAGAAATACACTCAGGGCCGCTATAGGGTGCAGGTCTACCCGGCGGGACAGCTCGCCAACGACCCCAAGGGGGTCGAGCAACTGCAGTTGGGCGGCATCGACTTCACCGTGACCGGAACCGGGACCTACGCGACTCACATTCCGTCGCTCAACCTGACCGCGCTGCCCTTCCTGGTCGAGACCTACGCGCAGGGCTGGAGGCTCTACGACGATTCCAAATGGATGCATGCGCAGTTCGGGAAGGGTCCCGCCAAGGGCTTCCGCTTCCTGGCGACCTGGGAGGCGGGGTTTCGCAGCATGACCACCAAGGATCCGTTGCGCACACCCGCAGACGCCAAGGGCAAGAAGCTGCGCAGCTTCCCCAACGAGATGATGCGCTGGACGCTGGAAGCGATGGGCTTCAACGTGGTGATCCTGCCGTTGCCCGAGGTCTATCTCGCGATCCAACAGGGTGTGGTGAGTGGTGAGGAGAACCCGATCGATACGATTTACGCGAACAAGTTCTACGAGGTGGCGCCCTACGTGACGCTGACCCAGCACGTCTACAGCCCCATTCCGCTGACGATCTCGGAAAAGACCTGGCAGAAGCTCTCGCCGCAGGACCGCGAGGCCGTGACCAAAGCGGGCCGCGAGGTCGAAGCCTGGATTCGCAACGAGATCCGGTCGAACGACGACCGGCAACTCAAGGACATGGAGGCCAAGGGTGCGAAGGTCTCGCACCCGCAGATCGCGCCGTGGCGTGATGCCGTCAAGCCTGTCTATACGGAGGCCAAGCAAAAGTACGGGGCGGAGGTCGACGCCGTCCTCGCGGATGCCGACGCAATACGCAAAGCACTCCCGTCAGGCTAGCTGGGTGGTCCGGCGCAGCGGCAGGCTCCCCGCTGCCCCTGCGCCTGCATCCCGTGAAGAGAGCGATGAAACTGATTCCTCCCGGGCCACCCGCCCCCTGGCTGCTCAGCCGCCTTGGCGAACTGGTCGATTGGTCGACGGTGCTGGCCGGCGGGACGATCGTCGTGCTCGTATTCACCAACGTCGTGCTGCGCTTTTTCGACGTGGAGATCGCCTGGACGAGCGAGCTGAGCGAGGTCCTGATGGTCTGGGTCACCTTCCTCGGCGGAGCGGCCGCGACACGGCGCGGCGAGCATGTTGCCATCACCGAGTTCGCAGACAAGTTGTCGGCCATGCCACGGCGGTGGCTCGATGGCGCGATCCAGCTGGTGTGCGCGCTCGTGCTCCTGCTGCTGACCTGGTATGGCATCGGCATCGCGCAAGCGAGCTGGAGCGATCGACTCACGGTGCTCAATTGGCCGATGTCAGTCGAGTATCTGGCGCTGCCGGTTGGCTCGGTGGCAGCCTTGGCTTTCGTCCTCTTCGACCTGTTTCAGATCGCGCTTGGCCGATCCAGGGCCGAGCGGTACGGGGAGTAGGGAATGCTGGCGGTCGAACTCTTCGGCACCTTCATCGCAAT
The DNA here is from genome assembly GCA_018971195.1 of Betaproteobacteria bacterium. Classification (GTDB taxonomy): domain Bacteria; phylum Pseudomonadota; class Gammaproteobacteria; order Burkholderiales; family Casimicrobiaceae; genus VBCG01. The sequence goes on along the minus strand of JAGXBK010000177.1, from coordinate 1,244 downwards.
CGCACTTGCGGGTGTCCCCCTTGTCTATGCGATCCTGATCTCGACCGTCGGTGCCATCTGGATCAAGGGCTTCAGCTATCCGCTTGAGACGATATTCCTGTCGTACATCAGTGGCGTCGAGCCGTTCCTTCTGATTGCCGTTCCCCTGTTCATCTTTGCCGGCGAGCTTCTCTCGCACGGTGGCGTCGGGAAGCGCATCGTCAATTTCACCCAGACCATATTCGGCTTTCTCCCCGGGGGGCTTGGCATCGTGGCCGTCACGTCGTGCCTGATGTTCGGTGGCGTATCCGGATCCGCGCTGGCGGACACCGCCGCCATCGGCTCGCTCGTCGTCCCCGCCATGGTCGGTCGCGGCTACGGCAGGCCCTTCATCGCCGCCTTGCTGGCCGTTGCCGGCACGCTGGCGCTGCTGATGCCGCTTTCGATCCCGTTCCTCGTCTTCGCGTTCATGTCGGGCGTGTCGATGCGGCAACTCGGGATGGCGGGCATCATCCCGGCCATCGTGCTGGCGCTCGTGCTCTGTTTGGTCTGCGTCTGGTACGGTAAGAAGACTGGCTGCGACAACGGCAGCACGCGCGCGACGCGCCGCGAGATGTGGAATGCCTTCAGGGAGGCGGGGCCCGCGCTGGTGATGCCGATCATCATCGTCGGTGGCATCTGGTCGGGCGTTTTCACGCCAACCGAGGCGGCGGCGGTCGCAGTCGTGTATGGGCTCATCGTGTCACTGGCGCTCTATCGCGATATCACATGGCGCGATCTGCCGCGGATGCTCCTGAGGGCCCTGCGGACGAGTGCGGTCGTGATGCTGATCGTGGGCGCGACCGGCGCGCTGGCCTGGCTCGTGACCGCCGAGCAGGTCGCGGTTCAACTCGCCGCCTGGGTGTCCAGCGTCGCAACGAAGCAGTGGGAATTCCTGCTGTTCGTGAACATCGCGCTGCTGCTCCTCGGCATGTTCATCGAACCCCTCCCCGCCATGCTGCTCACCGCCCCACTGCTGCTGCCGATCGCGCAGGCGTTCCACGTCAACCTCGTCCACTTCGGCGTCGTCGTTACGGCAAATCTCGCGATCGCCCTGGTCCACCCACCTGCCGGCCCGGCCCTTTTCATATCGGCCAAGCTGGCGCAGGTGCGGATCGGGGCCGCAACGCGCGCTCTGCTACCGCTGCTTGCGGCAGACCTCGTCGTTCTCCTCCTGATCACGTATATCGAGCCGCTGTCGCTTATCCTCGTGCGCCATTTCCAAT
>JAGXBK010000176.1 GCA_018971195.1 Betaproteobacteria bacterium | reverse complement strand
CGCTGCTGCGCCCCAGGAAACGCCGAGCTACCACGCGAGCGAAGCCGCGCGGTTGCTGGCGCTGCCCGTATCCACGGTGAAGGCGTGGTGTTTCGGACAGGGATATCGAAATCCCCAAGGGGAACGCAAGCGGTTCAGCGCGGTAATCGGCCCCGCTGATCCGCGCGGACGGCTGCTGTCATTCGCCAACCTCTGCGAGCTTCACATACTGGGGTCGATCACTCGCGCGCACCGCATCCCGCTCCAGAAGGTCCGCATCGGCATCGAATTCGTCCGACGGAAGCTCGGCTCGCCCCGTCCGCTCTTGTCGGAGCAGTTTCGTACCAATGGGCTCGACCTGTTCCTCGAGCATGCGGGACAGCTCGTGAGCGTGACGCGGGAAGGCCAGACCGCCATGCGCGGCGAATTCGAGAAAGCGCTGAGCCGCATCGAGCGGGGTCCGGCAGGTGCTCCGGTGCGCTTGTTCCCCTACTCTCGCCCTGCGACCGGCAGATCGGCCCAGCCTGCCGTGGTCGCGATCGACCCGCGCATCGGTTTCGGCAGACCCATCATCATTCACGCGGGCGTCCGAACCGAAGTGATTGCGGACCGATTTGCGGCGGGCGATTCCCCGGAGGACATGGCGAAGGACTACGGTGTCCCGGAAACGGATATCCTCGAAGCCCTCCGCTTCCAGCAGCGCGTCGCCGCCTGACCGCCCGCTGCTCTTCATCGATCGGGACGCGTGGAGCCTCGTCCTCGGTCGCGCCCTCGCCGAGGCGAGCATCCCGCACATCCCGCATCGCGCGCGGTTTGTGTTCGACAGTCCCGATACCGATTGGATTGCCGCTGCGAGTGCAGAGGGCTGGATAGCGATCACCCGCGATCAGGCGATCCGTCGCAAGCCGAACGAAATTGCCGCGATCCGCGCGTCGCGCGTCATCATTTTCGTCTTCACGAGCGGCAACCTGAGTGCTGCCGATACCGCCGACATTCTGCTTCGAGCGCTGCCCGCGATCTATCGGACCGCCGCGCGAGCGACGCGCCCCGCGCTGTTCTCCATTCACCGTGATGCGACGATCGGCATTCTGAAGCTTTGACCGTCACTCAGGTACCCGGAGCTCCTCGCCGGCGGCTCACCCGTCCGCGAGCCCGTGCCGGTGCAGGCAGCAGCGTCGTGTACTTCCGGTAGAGCTCGAACAGGAAAGCGACGCGCTCGGCGTCCGATTTGAAGGTCTTGCGCCCGTAGGCCGAGTCGACTGCCGCATCCAGCGCCTGGTGCGCCTTGACCAGATTCGGGGGCATCGTCAGCGGATCGTAGAGATCGGCGAGCGAGGCCGCCGGGTATGCGGCACGGGCATCGAGGACCCCTTGCGCAGCGCCTTCGATCTTATGGCGCTGCGCGTCGGTTGGCTGCGCGGGCCAGGGGAAGTTGTTGTAGACGATGTCCTTCGAGTACCGGTATCGGCTCTCAAGGCGCCCGCAGGTGTAGCGGATCCAGGCGTTGTGCATGGTCGACGAGAGGACACCGAAGTGGTAAGGCATCGCGTCGGCGATGCATAGACAGGCGTCTCCCACCACGGTATCCGGTCCGAAGTATCCCATCGGGACGACCCGCCGCCGCTCGGATGAATGGCGGGGTACGACCAATATGCGGTCACGCGGGATGTTCTCGACATGAAACCGTGTTGGCACCCGCGCGAGCTTCTGCGTCGGCTCGCTCTTGCTCGCGGCCCGGAACGCCTTCACTGCCTCGACTCTCCTGAGCACCTCAGGCATGGCGCGAAGCTCGACCGGCGAAGCGTCGCGAAGGTAGAGGCACCATCGGCGATACCCGTTGATGAGCTCATCGGCGCCGACCCACGGGCGGAAGTACCCGGCGGCCCTGGGTTCACGGCTCACGAACGCCTCGCGCTCCTCGGTCGTGAAAAGATAGTTGCCGTCGTCGATGGGCTTGTTGCCGATGCCGATTTCCGGGACATCGCAGATCGGCCGCTGCCGCGACGGCAGCGTGATGTCGGGCGCGTCGACCAAGTACGGATTGATGTTGCTCGCCGCGACGGCATGCGGCTCACCGCGGATGTCGTCGTAGTCGAAGATCGTGCGCTTCACTGGTTCTCCATAGCCGAAGCCGACGATGACACAATGCACTGCGGCGACGCCGCGTGCCTCGTTGCTCCACTGGAAGGTCCGGTGCGCGAACGCGATCTTGACCCCTTGTCCCAGCAGCCAGCTCCACAGGATGCCTGGCTGCTCGCCCTGGGTGATGCTGTTGGTCGAGACGAGCGCGGCCCGGATCGGCACGCCCTTCATGTAGCGGGCGGCCAGCACGTACCAGGCCGCGACGTAGTCCAGGTTCCCACCGTTCGGGATGCGTCCGACCACCGCTCGCATCTCCACACGCTGCTTGTCCGACAGCAGCTTCGAGCCACCGAACGGCGGATTGCCGAGGATGTAAGTGCACCGCTCCCTGGGCAGGACAGCCTCCCAATCGATCTCCAGCTCCAGCTTGCGCAGCTCGCGGTAGCTGATGACCAGGAAGTTGCCGCAGCCACAGGCGGGGTCCAGGAAGGTGAGCGTGCGCAGCCTTTTGTGGAAATCGAACAGGCGATTGCGGTTGTTGCGAACGCGCTCGAATTCGCTCCACAGGTCGTCGAGGAAGAGGGGTTTGATCAGCTTGAGGATGTTCTCCTCGGAGGTGTAGTGCGCACCCAGATTGCGGCGCGCTTTCGCATCCATGATCGACTGAAACAGCGCGCCGAAGATCGCCGGACTGATCGCGCTCCAGTCGAGCCCGCAGCAGTCGAGGAGCGTGTCGCGCATCGCCGCATCGAACGCGGCAATCGGCAGCGCCTCCTCGAACAGCTTCCCGTTGACGAAGGGAAAGGCGCGAAGCTGCTCATCGAGCGCGGTGGGCCGCGCGGATTCCGGCTGATTGAGAACCTAGAACAGCTGCGCCAGGCGCGGGCCGAGATCGGTGCCATCCTCGGCCGTCCTCTCGTCGAGCCACGCGCGGAATGCCTGCGCGAGGGTGAAGATCCCGGTGTCGTCGGCGAACAGGCAGAACAGCAGGCGCACGAGCAGCAGCTCCAGCGCGTGCCCGGTGTAGCCGCCCGCCTTGAGCAGGTCGTGCAGCCGCCCCATCTGCTCCGCCGCGCGAAGGTTGACCGGGTCCTGCGAGCGGATGGTCTGGACGTTGTATCCAGCGATGAAGCAGAAGAGCCTCACCTTGTCGCGAAGCCGGGCCAGTTTGAACGGCGGGTGATCGATGCCCTCCTTCAGGTCGTACAGTCGGAAGGTGTGAAAGTCGCTCAGCAGGATGTAGCGAGGCAGATCGCGCTTCGGCAGTGCGTCGAAATAGTCGCCGGCCTGCGCGAAAGCGCGGTCGAGGTCGTGCCCGGGACTCTTCATCTCGACCAGGAGCGTTCCCGGCCAGAAGAGGTCGATGCGGCCTTCCTTCAGACGTTCTCCGGCGCGCGACAGCTTGACCCGCCTTTCGAACATCGACACGCGCTTGGGGTCGACGTCGAAGATGTGGAAGAACTCGACCCAGAAATGCTGCGACTGCGCCTGCTCGGAGGAGGCGTCCTTCCAACGTGTGGAGAACGTCTGGGCGCGATGCCGGATTTCATTCCACGAGAGAGGCATGGGAACCTTTAGAAGCTCGCTTTTCGGTTTCCGCGACAGGCGCTTGGCGCGACGGATTCGGTGAGCACTGGCCTGACCCCCATCGGCCGCCGAAGTCTAGCAAGCTCCGATCACGTGCGCGCGCGGCGCCTCGCCGATCGCCGCGGCGCCGGAGGCAACCTGGCGCCGGAATACGGATCGGCGGCAATCTCGTCCTTCAGCCAGCGCCTGAACGCCGCGAGCTTCGGCGAATCCGCCATCCGCGGCGGATAGACGAGGAAATAGCGGTGGGGTGACGGCACGCTGATGTCGAAGGCGCGCACCAGCACGCCATTGGCGAGATCGTTTCCGATCAGCGACGTGCGCGCGAGCGCCACGCCCTGCCCCTCGACGGCCGCCTGCAGCAGGTGCGAGGCGTCCTCGTATTTCGGTCCGCGCGAGGGCTCGTCCCAGTCGAGGCCCGCGGCTCTGAACCACGGCTCCCAGAACTCGTTCTCGGAGCGCAACAGCGGATAGCGCGCGAGATCGGCGGGGCGCCCCGGGATGCCGCCTTCGATCGCCGGGCTGCAGGCGACAAAGTAGGCATCGTCCATCAGGTGCTCGCAGACGAGCCCGGGGTAGTTTCCGCTGCCGTACCGGATCGCAGCGTCGACGTCGTCGCGGCGGAAATCGACCAGCGACGCACTGGCACGCACGTCGAGGTCGAGATCGCGATGTGCCGCGACGAAGCGACCGATTCGCGGCAACAGCCAGCGCGCCGCGAACGACGGCATGACGCTGACGCGGAAGTGCCGCGGATTCCGGCGCTCGGCCACCTCGCGCACGGCCTCGGCAAGTTCCGCCAGTGCGGCCTTGACGCGGCTCGCGAAGCGCTCGCCTTCGTCGGTCAGCCGGACGCCGCGCCCGGCGCGCTCGACCAGAGGCACGCCGAGCGCCTCCTCCAGCCCCTTGAGCTGATGGCTGATTGCGCCGTGGGTGACGCTCAGCGTGTCAGCGGCGCGGGTCAGGCTGCCCGTTCGCGCGACGGCTTCGAGCGCGCGCAGCGCCTGCAGGGGTGGGATCCGCAACGTCATTGTCGGTCGATTGACTTGTGAGAAATATTGACGTTTCCATCGAATACAAATCGATTGTCATGTGAAACCCGTACTCTCACACTCTGCTCCGCGATCAACGACATCGACGAGGCAGAAATGGCAGTATCTCTCACAATCAGCGGTCAGGGAAGTCCTGCGGCAGCGTGCGCGTCGGCGGCAATCGACGAGGAAGCCGCGTCCCCGATGACCGATGCGCAGCGCGCCGCGCTGGCGGCGCTGGTGCGCCCGCAGGCGGCTACGCGCCCATCGCGCTGGAAGCGGCGCGACGCTACCGGCGACGTCGCGTGGGCGGGGGTGCTCGCGCTGATGCTCGGGCTGTCGCTGCACGTGCTGGTGGAGGGCCTGCGCTTCGTGCGCGAGGCGGACACGCTGCAGGCGATCATCGCGGCGCGCGCGCGCGTCGACGCGCAGATGGCGCAGTCGCCGTCGACGGCGCCGGCAGCGCCTGGGGTCGTCGACGCGGCTGCGGTCGTGCGCGAGCCCGCCGATAGCCTTGCAGAAGGGCGTCAGTCCTCGGGCGT
>JAGXBK010000175.1 GCA_018971195.1 Betaproteobacteria bacterium | reverse complement strand
GAGCCGGCCGCCGAGCGCGCAGTCTGCCGGCGGGCCGCCTGAATGCAGCGGGTGTTGTCCGGCGCGTTGCTCCGGCTCAGGTCGAATGTAGGCCCAGCCTTCCTGCTCGCGGCGCATGATCTCGATGACGCCGCCGGGGACGTAGCCGATCCTGTCCAGCATGTCGGCCTTGGTGAGCTTGGCCTTGCGCATCGTGACCTCGCAGGCCTCGAACTTGACGCCGGCCTTCACGGCGTCGTCGACCCGGTTGCCGACGATCGATTCGGCCTTCAGCATGTTGATGCCAGGTCCGTAGGCCACGATCTCGATGTCGATGTTCTTCGCGCCCAGCGCCTCCTGCAGGTTCTCGGCGTTGTTGAGGGCCAGGTTCCACTTGGCGGGGTCGTTGTCGCTGACCTGCATGACGACGCGGTCGCGCTTCGCCGCTCCGGCCGCATTGGCGACGGCGGGTGCGAGCACGCAAAGCGCGGTTGCCACGGTGATGGCGGCGATCGCCACCCAGCGTTGCGGCTGTTTCGTGATCATCGACGGACTCCTCAGGATTGACGGTTGCCGGCGTTACCCCGGCCGGTATTCGCATTATGCAGGCGCGCAGGGGGAATCGCTCAAGCCCGCCGGCCTGGGGCCGCCCGCCGGTAGAATGGCGGCTCGATGCGCCACACGCACGTCCCCACGTCGTCGATCCTGCTGATCCTCGGGTCGGTCCTGTGCTTCACCATGCTCGACACCATCACCAAGTACATGGCCGAGCGCTATTCGGTACCGGTGCTGGTGTGGGCGCGCTACACGGTCCAGTTCCTCGCGATGCTGGTGTGGCTCGGCCCCGGCATGCGACTCGGGCTGTTCCGTACGCAACGCCTGCCGCTGCAGGTCGTTCGCGGCGGGGTCCTGCTCGCGTCGTCGCTCTTCTTCGTCGGAGCGCTGCGGTCGCTGCCGCTCGCGACCGCGACCGCGCTCAACTACACCACGCCGGTGCTGGTGGTCCTGATGGCGAACCTCGTCCTGGGCGAGCGGATGACGCCTGCGCGGATCGCCTTCGTCGTCGCCGGGCTGGCCGGGATGCTCCTGATCGTGCGGCCCGGCAGCGACGTGTTCCGCGGGGCCTCGCTGCTCGCGCTGCTGGCGGCGCTGTGCTACGCGACCTACCAGATCATGACCCGCGTGCTCTACGGCGAGAGCCCGCGCGTGCTGCTGTTCTATCCGGCGGTCGTGGGCGCTGCCGTCATGACCGCGCTGGCCCCGGGCCTCGACTGGCCCGCGCACCTGCCGTGGCAGCATGCCGCGCTGATCGTGGTCGGCGGACTGCTCGGAACCCTCGGGCACTTCCTGTTCATTCTCGCTTTCCAGCACGGACCCGCCTCCGCGCTGACGCCTTTCACCTACATGCAGCTGGTCTGGGCGACCCTGATGGGCTGGGTCGTCTACGGCTATTTCCCCGACGGCATGACGATCGCCGGGATGGGCGTGATCGGGCTGAGCGGGCTGCTGATCACGCTGCACGAGCGGCGCCGCGCAATGGCCCGGGTGCCAGGGCCCGTCACCGTGCAATGATCCCGCGGCGCGCCCGGCGGATCGACCGCAACGCAACGGCACTGGCCGGCAGGCTCACCATCGACGGAGAGGGACCATGACTCGACCCAAAATTGGCTTCGTCGGCATCGGCCTGATGGGCCACGGCATCGCGAAGAACCTCGTCGCCAAGGGATATCCGCTGGTGCTCAAGCTGCACCGCAATCGCGCCGGCGCCCAGGACCTGCTCGCGGCGGGTGCCACCGAAGCCGTGAGCCACGCCGCGCTCGCGCGCGAATCGGACATCGTCATTCTTTGCGTGACCGGCGCGCCTGAGGTCGAGGAGGTGGTGCTCGGCGCCGAGGGGCTCGCGAGCGGCGCGAAAGCGGGTCTCGTCATCGTCGACACGTCGACCAGCGAGCCCGCGACGACGGCGAGGATTCGCGATGCGCTCGCGCCCAAGGGCGTGCGCTTCGTCGACGCTCCCCTCGCGCGCACGCCGGTGGAAGCCGAACTGGGGCGGCTCAACATCATGGTCGGCGCCGACGACGCGACATTCGAAGGATTGAAGCCGGTCTTCGGAGCGTTCTGCGAGAACATCTTCCACGCCGGCCCGGCGGGACACGGCATCATGCTGAAGCTCATCAACAATTTCCTCGCGCAGGCGATCTGCGCGGCGAGCGCCGAGGCCTGCGCGGCGGCGGCGAAATCGGGCCTGTCGATCCGCAAGCTCCACGACGTGATCTCGGCCGGCGCGGTCAATTCGGGACTGTTCCAGATGGTCGTCGGCAGGATGCTCGAAGGCGACCTGGCCGGGCTCAAGTTCACGCTCTCGAACGCGGCGAAGGACCTGCGCTACTACACGCATTTCACCGAATCGATGATGATCCCGTCCGTCATCGGCGAGGCGGTCCACCAGAGCCTGGTGACGGCGAATGCACTGGGTCTCGGCGACAGGTTCGTGCCGTCGCTGATCGAGGCGCAGGAAAAGCTCGCAGGCGTGGCGATCGTCCCGCGCTGACATGATCGCCTTGTGCCACGGCGGCGGGATGTCGGGATGATGTCTGCCGGCAACGCTGCGTATGCCGAGTTCGCGCTTGCCACTGCGCGCGAGGCGGGGGCGGCGATCCTTCCGCATTTTCGCGTGCCGATCGCCGTCGACGACAAGGGCGGCGCGCGCGGCTACGATCCGGTCACCGCAGCCGATCGCGGCGCGGAGGACGTGATTCGCAAGGCGATCATGCGCGAGTGGCCCGGCCACGGCATCGAGGGCGAGGAGCGCGGCGTCGAAACGGGAACGGCGCCGCTCACCTGGGTGATCGACCCGATCGACGGCACGCGCAGCTTCATCCTCGGCCAGTTGCACTGGGCGACGCTGATCGCGCTCAACGACGGGACGCGGCCGGTGGTCGGCGTCGTCCATCAGCCGTACGTCGAGGAGTCCTTCGTCGCCTGCGACGGCGCTTCCGAATGGCGCCGCCACGACCAGCGACGGCGGCTCGCGACTCGCCGCTGTGCGCGGGTCGAGGACGCGATCGTCGCGACGACCGACCCCCGGCACTTCGTCTCGGCCCGGCAGATGCACGCCTGGCGCGCGGCCACCGACGGCACCCGCCTCGTGCGCTACGGCGGCGACTGCTACTGCTACACGCAGGTGGCGATGGGCCTGACCGACATCGTGATCGAGACCGGGCTGCAGCCCTACGACGTCCAGGCGCTGATCCCGCTGATCGAGTACGCAGGCGGCGTGATGACCAACTGGGAGGGCGGCTCGTGCCAGCGCGGCGGCGACGTCCTCGCCTGCGGCGATCCGGCCCTGCACGCCGAGATCCTGCGCCGCATCGCCTTGCGGTGAGCCCGCCCCGGATTTGGCGATGCGACTGCTGATCCTCGGCGGCACGCGTTTTCTCGGCCGTCATCTGGTCGAGGCCGCGCTCGCACGCGGCCATGACGTGACGATCTTCACACGCGGCAGGACGCCGGTTCCGTGGCTGGGTCGAGTAACTGCGCTCACCGGCGACCGCGATCCGCGCATTGCACCCGGACTCGCTGCCTTGGACGGCGCCGGCTTCGACGCGGCGGTCGACTGCTCGGGCTACGTGCCGCGCGTCGTCGAGGCGAGCGCCCGGTTGCTGGCCTCCCGCGTCGCGCGCTACCTGTTCGTGTCGTCGCTGTCGGTCTACGCCGACGTGTCGCGGCCGGGGCAGGACGAGCGCACGCCCGTCGCGGTTCTCGCCGACCCCGCGACCGAGGACATCGTGCCGAATTACGGCGCCCTCAAGGCCGCCTGCGAGACTGCCGTCGGTCGCATTTTCGGGGCGCGGGCGACGCAGGTGCGGCCGGGCCTGATCGTTGGGCCGCATGACGCGACCGATCGCTTCGGCTACTGGGTCGCGCGCTTCGTGCACCCGGAGCTGCTCGGCGATCGCGAACCGCGGGCGGTCGTTCCGGCGCCGCCCGAGCGCCCGCTGCAGTTCATCGACGCGCGCGATCTGGCGACCTTCATTCTCGACCTGGCCGAGGGTGACGTGCCGGGGACTTTCAATGCCTGCAGTCCGCGCGGGCAGTGGACGATCGGCGACCTCGTCGACACGCTGTGCGCGCTCACCCCGTCGCCGCCGTCGCCCGCGTGGGTCGATGAGGCAACGCTCGTCGCCGAAAGTGTCGCGCCATGGGTGGGCCTGCCGCTGTGGCTGCCGGCGAGCGAACCCGACAGCGCGGGCTTCATGGCGATGGATTGCTCGCGCGCGCAGGCCGCGGGATTGCGCACGCGAGCTTTGCGCGAGACGGTCGCCGATACCGCGGCGTGGCTTGCGTCGCGCGACAACGCGCCCGCATGGAAGCAGGTGCTGGGCGCTGCAGCCGAGCGTCGCATTCTGGGGCGCGCCGGCGCCGCCTGACCGCCGGCGAATCCGCGGCCGATTTGCGCTAGCATCGGCGGTATCGGATCAGGTCGAGGTGAGCCATGGGAACCGCACCAGCAGATCTCAGGGACAATCCCCTCGGAACCGACGGCTTCGAGTTCATCGAATATGCGGCGCCCGATCCGGTGGCGCTGGGCCGGCTGTTCGAGCAGATGGGCTTCACGGCAACCGCGCGCCACCGTTCGAAGAACGTCCTGCTCTACCGGCAGGGCGACGTCAATTTCATCGTCAATGCCGAGCCGAACTCGTTCGCGCAATCGTTCGCGCGGGTCCACGGCCCCAGCATCTGCGCCATCGCCTTCCGGGTAAAGGACGCCGCGCGCGCTTACGACAAGTGCGTCGAGGACGGCGCCTGGGGTGTCGAGGCGCATCCGGGGCCGATGGAGCTGAACATCCCGGCGATCAAGGGCATCGGCGACTCCCTGATCTACCTGGTCGACCGCTACACGTCGCCCGATCATGGGGGCGTGTCGATCTACGACATCGATTTCGTCCCGCTGCCCGGCGTGGACCCGCATCCGCGCGGCGCGGGGCTCACGTACATCGACCATCTGACGCACAACGTCCATCGCGGTCGGATGGAGGAGTGGGCTAGCTTCTACGAGCGCCTGTTCAATTTCCGCGAGGTCCGCTATTTCGACATCGAGGGGCAGTTGACGGGACTGCGCAGCAAGGCGATGACGAGCCCCTGCGGCAAGATCCGCATCCCGATCAACGAAAGCGCCGACGACCGGAGCCAGATCCAGGAATACCTGATCGATTACCGCGGCGAGGGCATCCAGCACGTGGCTCTCGGCACCGACGACGTGTACGCGACGGTGGAAGCGCTGCGCGGCCGGGGCGTTGCCTTCCAGGA
>JAGXBK010000174.1 GCA_018971195.1 Betaproteobacteria bacterium | reverse complement strand
GCGTCCTGCTGCGCCTTGTTGAAGCGGTGCACCTCGTCGACGAAGAGAATGGTCGCGCGTCCGGTCTGCGCGCGCACCGCTTCGGCGCGCGCTACCGCGTCGCGGATTTCCTTGACCCCGGACAGCACGGCCGACAGCGCGACGAATTCGGCGTCGAAAGCGCTCGCCATCAGGCGCGCAAGCGTCGTCTTGCCGACGCCGGGAGGACCCCACAGGATCATCGAGTGCGGCTTGCCGGAGGCGAAGGCGACTGCCAGCGGCTTGCCCGGCGCCAGCAGGTGCCGCTGGCCGACGACGTCGGCGATGGCTTTCGGACGCAGGCGCGCGGCCAGCGGCTCGAGCGCTGCGGCGCTCGCCTCGGATCCGAACAGGTCGCGGGTCATGTGCCCTGGGCGGTTGCGGCGGCGCCATCGTCCGCCCCGAGCATCACTCGCCGACGACGTCGGCGCCGGCGGGCGGCGTGAAATGGAACATCGACGCCGCCAGCGAGGGGTTGCGTTTCACCGCACTGAAGTTGAGCGTCGTCGTCTGGCCGAACGCATCGATCAGCACCATCCGCAGCGGCAGGTCGCCGGCGAAGCCCAACCGGATCGACTTGAACTGCGAGTCCGGCGCTTTCGGGATCGCATTGACGAATTCGAGGCCGCCGTCCTCCCCGGCCGCGACGAGCGTGAAGTTCTGCTCGAGCGCGTTGTCGCCCGCGAGCAGCGCCGCGGGCGTCTCACCCAGCGCGGCGTCGAGCTTGCGCACGATCACCTGATCGAGATCGTGGTCGTAGATCCAGATCCTCTCGCCGTCGCCGACGATCAACTGTTCGAACGGCTTGTCGTAGGCCCAGCGGAAGCGTCCCGGGCGCTGGAATGCGAACGTCCCCGAGCTCCTCTGGGTGACGTGGCCGTCGCGGCGGACGACCGTCTGCGTGAAATCGCCCTGTGCGCTTTTCGTCCGGTCCAGGAATGCGTGCAGCTGGTCGAGCCCCGACGCCCGCGCTGCCGGCACAGCGAGCGCGAGCACGGTCGCCACCGCGATCGCGGCGCGCAATCGGTGTCTCATGCGATCCGCCACGCCGGCGCCGCAGGCGCGAAGCACATCATGCGTCACCCTTGCCTGCAGGAACCAGCACCTCGCGGTTGCCGTTCGATTGCATCGGGGACACCATCCCGGCCCGTTCCATCTGCTCGATCAGGCGGGCGGCGCGGTTGTAGCCGATGCGCAGGTGCCGCTGGACCAGCGATATCGACGGTCGTCGCGTCTTGAGCACCACGGCGACCGCCTGGTCGTACATCGGGTCCGATTCGGCGTCGCCACCTTCCGGCGCGACAGCTTCGCCATCCTCGTCGCCGGCGCCGCCTTCGAGGATGCCGTCGATGTATTGCGGCTCGCCCTGCGCTTTCAGGTGCTCGACGACCCGATGCACCTCGGCATCGGACACGAACGCGCCGTGCACGCGCAGCGGGTAGCCGGTGCCTGGCGGGAGGTACAGCATGTCGCCCTGCCCCAGCAGCGTCTCGGCACCCATCTGGTCGAGGATCGTCCGCGAATCGATCTTGCTCGCGACCTGGAACGCGATGCGCGACGGAATGTTGGCCTTGATGAGGCCGGTGATGACGTCCACCGACGGGCGCTGCGTCGCGAGAATCAGGTGGATGCCCGCCGCGCGCGCCTTCTGCGCGATACGCGCGATCAGCTCCTCGATCTTCTTCCCGGTGACCATCATCAGGTCCGCAAGCTCGTCGACGACGACGACGATCAGCGGCATCTCGTCGAGGGGCAGGGGCGCGTCCGGCGTCAGCGAGAACGGGTCCGTCAGCGGCTTGCCCGATTTCCTCGCCTCGCCGACCTTCTGGTTGTAGCCGGCGAGGTTGCGCACGCCGAGCTGCGACATCAGCTTGTAGCGCCGCTCCATCTCGCCGACGCACCAGTTGAGCGCGTTGGGCGCGAGCCGCATGTCGGTGACGACCGGTGCGAGCAGGTGCGGAATGCCGTCGTAGACCGAGAGCTCCAGCATCTTGGGATCGACGAAGATCATCCGCACGTCGCGCGGCTCGGCCTTGTAGAGCAGCGACAGTATCATCGCGTTGACGGCGACCGACTTGCCCGACCCCGTGGTTCCCGCCACCAGCAGGTGCGGCATGCGCGCGAGGTCGGTGATCACCGGCTTGCCCGCGATGTCCTTGCCGAGCGCGAGGGTCAGCATGCCATGCGCGTCGTTGTAGGTCGTCGACGCGAGGATCTCGACCAGCTTGACCACCTGCCGCCGCGCGTTGGGCAGCTCGAGCGCCATGCACGACTTGCCGGGAATGGTCTCGACGACGCGGATCGACACCACCGACAGCGCACGTGCCAGGTCCTTCATCAGGTTGACGATCTGCGCGCCCTTGACGCCGACGGCGGGCTCGATCTCGTAGCGCGTGATCACCGGGCCCGGGTAGGCCGCCAGCACCTTCACCGACACGCCGAAGTCGGCGAGCTTGCGCTCGATCAGGCGCGAGGTGAACTCGAGGGTCTCGGCGCTCACCGCCTCCGTCGCCGGCGGCGCATCCTCGAGCAGCGACAGCGGTGGCAGCGGCGAGTCCGGCATGTCGGTGAACAGCGGACGCTGCTTCTCGCGCGTCGCGCGATCGGACTTCGGGACCGTCACGACCTGCGGGACGACGAGGACCGGCTCGCGCAGCGCGGTGTCCTCGCGCAGATGCTCGACCGTCGATTCGCGTTCCGCCGCGCGCTCGACGCCGATGCGCCGATCCTGCGCGGCTTCGCGCCGCCTGCGCAGACTTGCGATCGCGTTCTCGACGGCGGCGCCGATGTGCTCCATCACCTTGAGCCATGACACGCCGAACAGCAGCGACGTCCCGACGGCAAACAGCGCGAGCAGCAGCAGCGTCGCGCCGTTGAATCCGATGCCTCGCGCGAGCGCATGGCCGATCATGTCACCCAGTGCGCCGCCGGGGGCGAGCGGCAGCGCCGCAGGCAGGCGCCAGAGCCGGATCGACTCCAGCGACGCGCTCGACAGCAGCACCAGCGCGAAACCCAGGCCGCCCAATGCCAGCGGATGCTCGCTCTGGTGCTCGGGAGACACGACGCGGCGATAGCCCACCACGACCAGCACGACGCCGCCGACCACCCACCACCAGGCCGAGAATCCGAACAGGTAGAGCAGCAGGTCGGACAGCCAAGCGCCGACGACGCCGCCGCGGTTGACGATCGGCGCGCCGTTGCCCGAATAGGACCAGCCCGCGTCGGTCTTCGTGTAGGTCGCGAGGATCAGCGCAAGGTAGAGAAACGCCGCGATGACCAGCAACCACCACGACTCGCGGATCAGGCGCGCGATGCGCGGCGGCAGGTCGGCCCCCGGATCCTTTGGGTGTCGCTTCTGGTTTGTGTTTCTCTTGAAAAACATGGATTTGCCGCTACGACTTCATAAACGGCATTATAGCCATTCTGCGAGCGGCGTGGGGAGCGCAGTCCCGGAGCATGGATGGCGCTTGCGGCGCGGAGCCGCAGCCCCATTTCCGTTTAAACTGCGCTGTTTTGCATCGACGAGAATGCCATGCCGACCAAGCACGCCCGCCTGCTGATCCTCGGTTCCGGGCCCGCCGGATATACGGCGGCAGTATACGCCGCACGTGCGAATCTCCACCCGGTATTGATCACCGGCCTCGCGCAGGGTGGCCAGTTGATGACGACCACCGAGGTCGACAATTGGCCGGCCGATGTCGACGGCGTCTTGGGGCCCGACCTGATGACGCGGTTCCAGAAGCACGCCGAGCGCTTCGACACCGAGATGATCTTCGACCACATCCACCGGGTTGCCTTGGGCGAGCGACCGATGCGGCTGTGGGGCGACAGCGGCGAATACACCTGCGACGCGCTGGTCATCGCCACCGGCGCCTCGGCGCGCTACCTCGGAATCCCCTCCGAGCAGGCATACATGGGCAAGGGCGTGTCGGCCTGCGCGACCTGTGACGGATTCTTCTACAAGAACCAGGAGGTCGTGGTCGTCGGCGGGGGCAACACGGCCGTCGAGGAGGCCCTCTACCTGTCCAACATCGCGCGCAAGGTCACCGTCGTCCACCGGCGCGACCGCTTCCGTGCGGAGGCGATCCTGGTCGATCGGCTGCTCGCGAAATCCGGGGCCAGCGGCAATGTACACGTGCTCTGGAACCACGTCGTCGATGACGTCCTCGGGGACGCCTCCGGCGTGACCGGCGTGCGCGTCGCGGACGTCAAGTCCGGCGCCCGGCAGGATCTTCCCGCGCACGGGTTCTTCGTCGCGATCGGGCATACGCCTAACACCCAGATCTTCGAGGGTCAGCTGGACATGACCGGCGGCTACATCCGCGTGCACGGCGGCAGCGACGGCAACGCGACGGCAACCAGCGTGCCTGGCGTGTTCGCTGCCGGCGACGTCGCGGACCACGTCTACCGTCAGGCGGTCACGTCGGCCGGGACCGGCTGCATGGCCGCGCTCGACGCGGAGGCGTACCTGGAATCGTTGGCGACCGCGACGGCGCCCGCTGCGGCTCCCGTGCCGTGATGGCCAAGCTGGCCGAGCTCAAGTCGCTGATCCAGACCGCGCGCGCCCGCCATGGCGATGACCCGGCGCGCAAGGACGCGCCGGCCCGGCCCGCCGCGACCAAGCGGCGCGTGGCCGCTGCCAAGCATGCCGATCGCGATATCGATATCGCCGACGCGTTCGCGGACGTGACGCCGCTGCCGGCGCGGAACTCGATCGCGCGCTCGGGCGAGCGCCCCGCGCCGATTCCCCGCCAGCGCATCGAGGACGAGCGCGACGCGCTGGCGCTCTCGAAATACGGCGCCGAGCCGTCGCCGGGGTCCTGGGACATCGGGCAGGAGCTCGAGGCGGCGCAGACGTTCCTGCGCAACGGACTCGGCACCGACGTGCTCGCCAAGCTTCGTCGCGGCCACTGGGTCGTGCAGCGCGAGATCGACCTGCACGGGATGGTTGCCGACGAGGCGCACGATGCGCTTGCCGACTTCCTCGCCGAGGCCCGCGGTCACGGAGTGCGCTGCGTCCGCGTGATCCACGGCAAGGGCTTGACTTCGCCCAATCGCGAGCCCGTGCTCAAGGGCAAGGTGCGGCGCTGGCTGGCGCGCTGGGACGAGGTCCTCGCCTATTGCGAAGCGCCGCGTCACGCGGGCGGTGGTGGCGCCGTCGTCGTCCTGCTGCGCGGCCGCTGACTGCCCGAAATTGGGGCCGGCCGAAAAATTGGGGTCAGAGCTGTAATACCGTGCCAGAAATTGGGGTCAGCGAGAAATTGGGGTCAGAGCTGGCTAATTGGGGTCAGAGCTGGGTAATTGGGGTCAGAGCTGG
>JAGXBK010000173.1 GCA_018971195.1 Betaproteobacteria bacterium | reverse complement strand
TCCCGGGCGTTGCGGGCGCTCGCTCGCGACCGTGCGCGCCGGACCGTCGAGCACGATCTTTCCTACGCGTGGACGATGCTGGAAGGCGAGGGAATGCTCGAGCACGCGGGTGGCGAGATCGCGACCTTTCGCGCCGGCGTCGAGCCGGGACTTGCGCGCATCGAGGTCGCAGTCACGCAGGGCGACATGGTCTGCCTCGCGGAGGCGCAGGTCACCGTCGCCGCCTCGCTCCTCCCGAAATCGGCCAGCGGCGATGGGTCGTACCAGGGATTGCCCGGCTACACGTTCCAGAAGGCGGCGGGCGAGCTGTGGCGCTCACGCTTCGACGCAGAGCGCAACCTGGTCGTGATCAACAACGGACATCGCGATTTCGTCTACGCCGCGCGCGGCCGCATGCTGAAGCTGCGCTATATCTGCCGGCTGTTCGCCAAGGAGCTGGTGCTCAAGAATTTCATCGGGATACCGCCGGAGCAACTGCTGGAGCGCCTGCTCGAGCTCAGCCTGTACACCGAGGAAAACCTGCGCTAGTCGCGCAGCCTTCACTGCCAGCACCTGCCTGGCGATCGAGGCGTCGGCCGCCCTGGCTCGAAGCGTTTCGATCGGCGATCGTCACTCCACCGTGTAGATCATCCACGACACGCCGAAGCGATCGGTCACCATCCCGAAGCGCGGCGAGAAGAACGTCTTCGCGAGCGGCATCTGCACCTGCCCGCCGTCGGTCAACGCGTTGAACATCCTGTCCGCAGTCGCGGTGTCGGGGGCGACGATGGTGAGCGAGAAGCCCCGGAACTCGGGCTTGCCCTGGCAGTGGCCATCGGACGCCAGCACCACCGAGTCGCCGATGCGCAGGTTCGCGTGCATGACCTTGTTCTCGGACCCGGCGGGGACCATTCCCCGCTGCGGGGGCTCGGGGTTGTCCTTGTTGCGCATCAGCATCGTCACTTCCGCGCCGAGCGCCCGGCGGTAGAACTCGATCGCCTCCTCGCAGCGGCCGTCGAAAAACAGGTAGGGCTGGATCTGCATGATTCCTCCTTTGCTGGAGCAGGGGCGACGCGATCAACTGGCCGCGTCAGGAGTTATCGTGACCGCAAAGGGCGCGGGCTGCAATCGGAGATGCTTGGTGACCGCGGACAGGCTGATGTCAAAAGGCTTCGCGAGGTCGTCGCTCCCGCTGCCGACGGCTCAGCCTGCCAATCGCGGCAGGAAGCGCTGCCGCAGCCAGTGATCGACCGACCAGCTGCCTGCGCCGCGACACAACAGGACGAGGAGCATCGCCGCCCACTGGATGTGGGTGGGCCAGGCCTGCGGATAGACGAACACCTCGATCACGCTGGTCATGCCGAGGAGGATCAGCGCCGCGGGGCGCGTGAACAGGCCCAGCACCAGCAACACCGGCGTCGACAGCTCGATCGACACGGCCAGGTGCGCCGCGAGATCTGGCGGCAGCAGCGGCAGCTTGTATTCGTCGGAGAACAGCGCGAGCGCCGTGTCCCAGTTCGCGAGCTTGGTCATCGCCGAGTTCCAGAACACGGTGGCAACGGCGAGGCGCAACGGCAGCGCCAGCAGCGCGTACGGGACGGCGTCGAGCGATTGCAGCACGCGCTGCAGCAAGCCCGGATGGCCGTGACGTCCGGCCTGCGATGTCGTGACATTCATGGGCAATCCTCGTCGGGTTGGGCGATCGGGAGCGGCGCGACGGTCCGGAAGCCGGTGAATCGCCCCGCCGCGAAATGCTGCGCAAGCAGCGTGGTCGCGTCGAAATCAGGCGCCTCGGCGACCGCATCGAGCGCCTGCTGCAGCGTTTCCCCGGCGCAGAGCGCAAGCGTGAAATTCCACCCGGCCTCATGCATCGGAACCACGTCGACGCCTTCGTTCGACCGCTCGACCAGCAACCAGCGCTGCCCGGCCGCGAGATCGATCGAGGTGAGCGCGGCGTCATCGCGGTCGAGGACGGCGCGCCAGATCGCATCGGCAGGCGTTGCGGTGCGGACGAGTTGCAGCGCCGGATGAGCGTCGAACCGGACGTTGGCCGGTGCTTCCGGCGCGAGCGCTGCCAGCGAGGCGAGCGTTGCGGCATCGACCGCGGCGGCATCGGGGGCATGCAGCGCCCGACCCACCGCCCATTCGAGGCGTGCGACGTCGGCAAGGTACGGAAGCGATGCGACCGCCTGCCATTGTGCGAGGAAATCCGCGTAGGCGTCGCCGTACTGGTCGAGCCACGCGCTGGTCGGAGGATGCCGGACGATGTACGCCTGCGCCGTCGCGTCGAAGAAATCGTCGCCGACCAGGCGCGCGACCGCCGGATGGTTGAGCCTCAGCGCGCGCGTTGCAACGCCGACGAAGGTGTTGCGGTAGATGCCGAGACGCTCCGTCGCCGCGACGCCGTCGTCGACGACGAACGCGGCGATCGAGTCGTCATGCCCGAGCAGGCTGCGTCGCATGGCCTGTTGCATGTCGCGCAGCGATGGTGTCGCGGTCGTCATGTACCGGTGCTCATGCCGCGAAGGTGCAGGGCTCGGCCACGTCGTCGCGCCCAGTCCTTGCGTCGCATTCGAGCGCGCCAGTCGCCAGTGCGCGCGCCGCGAGCGCGGCCTCGTCGAGCAGCACGTCCAGCGGCGGGATGTCGGTGTCCCACTCGATCAGCGTCGGTCGCGGCCCGAAGCGCGCGAGCGCCTCGGCGTAGAGCGCCCACACGGCCGGACCGACGCGCGAGCCGTGGTCGTCGATCAGGATCGTCCGGCCGCCGGGCAACTCGCGCCTCGCATGACCGGCGAGATGGAATTCGCCGATCGCGGCGGCCGGCAGCGCCGCCAGGTAGGCGGAGGCATCGAAGCCGTGGTTGCAGGCGCTGACGTAGATGTTGTTGACGTCGCACAGGATGCCGCAGCCGGTGCGTGCCGCGACCGCAGTCAGGAACTCCCATTCGGGAATCGTCGAATGGCGGTAGCGAAGGTAGGTCGACGGGTTCTCGACCAGGATCGGTCGCCGCAGCGAGGCCTGCACCCGGTCGACGTGGTGGCAGACGACGTCGAGCGCTTCCTCGGTGAGTGGCAGCGGGAGCAGGTCGGCAAGATAGGTTTCGCCGGTCACGCTCCATGCGAGGTGCTCGGAGACCAGCCCCGGCTCGATGCGCAAGACGAGCTCGCGCACGCGCGCGAGATGCGCAGCGTCGAGATCGTCGGCGCTGCCGAGCGACAGGCCGACGCCGTGCAGCGACACGGGATAGTTCCGGCGCACGGCCTCGAGATGTGCAAGCGGGGAGCCTCCACCCATGTAGTTTTCAGTGTGCACCTCGAGCCAGGCGACATCGGGACGACGCTCGAGCACGTCGCGATGGTGCTGAAAACGCAGCCCGATGCCCGCGCGCGGCGGGATCGGGCTGCCGAGGGTCGGCGCCGAGGGAGGAGCGGCCCGGACGCCGGCTTGGAACGTCATCGCGAGTTCGAACTGGTCAGGCCGAGACGTACGTGGATGCGGCTTCGCGGCGCGCCCGCTCACCCGGCCTTGGTCGAGCCGCCCGCGATCTTGCTGCAGTCGCCGGCAGGAAGCAGCACGAACGACTTCGGATCACGCGCCTGCGTGGCCTGTCCCGCGCAGGAATGCGCACCTTCGGCGCAGTCGTTTTTGGCGACGGCGTTGATGCCATAGCACTTCTCGAGATGCTGCTTCTGCATCTTCGCCATGTTCTCCTTGACGATGGGCGGCATGGTCTGGGACATGCCTTGCGACATGCCCTGCGATTGCGCGGGCAGTGCGGCGGCGGCGATGGCGAGCCCGGCAGCGGCGGAGAGCGTGGACGCGGCAAACAGACGGCGATTCATGGTCGATCCTTTCACGGTGGGGGTCTGAAAAGCGAGACTGCACCGCTAGTTCGACCGTTTCGGCCAAAAGGTTACAGTTACGTCGTCGTCCCGACCGGAATAGGGTCTGCTGTAACCAGACGCATCGATGCAACGAATAGACAAGGATGGCCGGCATCGGGAGACCGAGGAGCGACTGCGCGCAGGCTTCGACCGCGGGCTTGCGGGCGATGGCGCTGCGTACCAGGCGTTCCTGCAGGAGCTCGGCGGGTACTTGCGCGCCTTCCTGCGCAAGCGCCTGTCCGGCCTGCCGGACGACATCGAGGACCTCGTGCAGGAAACGCTGATCGCCGTGCATTCCCGGCGCCACACCTACGATACCGGGCAGCCACTGACAGCCTGGGTGCACGCCATCGCCAGGTACAAGCTCGTCGACCTGTTGCGCGGCCGGGCGGCGCGCGATCGCGTCAGCGAGCCATTCGACGAGGAAAGCGAGCTGTTCGCCGCCGTCGACAGCGATGCGGCGCTCGCAAAGCGCGACGTGACGAAGCTCCTGGACCAGCTTCCCGAGCGGCAACGCCTTCCGATCGTCTACACCAAGCTCGAGGGCCTGTCGGTCGTCGAAGCCGCGCGGGCCACCGGCATGTCGGAGTCTGCTGTCAAGGTCGGAGTACACCGCGGCATGAAGGCGCTGGCCATGATGATCAAAGGCACGCGATGAAGACCGACGAATTGATCGGGCTGCTCGCCCAGGGCGCGGGCGCGGTCGAGCCCAACGCGGTCGCGCGTCGATACGCCACCGCGCTCGGCTGGGGTGCGTTCGGCGCGACGCTGCTGATGGCGATCATCCTCGGCGTTCGTCCCGACCTGCGCGAGGCCGTGCTGCTGCCGATGTTCTGGATCAAGCTCGCGTTCCCCGTATCGCTGCTCGCCCTCGGTGTCGCCGTTGCGGCGCGGCTGGCGCGCCCCGGCATGCGACTGGGTCGCCTGCCGATCGCGCTGCTGGGACCGCTGGCTGCGATCTGGATCATGGCAGCGGTCGAGCTCTTACCTGCCGCACCGCTCCAGCGCCAGGGGTTGGTATTCGGGGAAACCTGGCGTCAGTGTCCGTTCAACATCGCAATGCTATCGGTGCCCGCATTCATCGCAGCGTTCTGGGTGATGCGCAAGCTCGCTCCGACGCAGTTGGTGCGCGCCGGGGCCGCCTCCGGGTTGGTTGCCGGCGCGCTCGCGGCGTCCGTCTATGCGCTGCACTGCACGGAGATGGCGGCGACCTTCCTCGGTATCTGGTACGTCATTGGAATGCTGATACCGACTGCGGCCGGAGCCTTACTCGGTCCGCGCCTGCTGCGCTGGTAGTCGGCGTTGCTCGTTGCTAGTGTGCTGAGTTAGGGAAAGTCTGAACAAGTCCCCGTGATGTTCGTCTCATCATCGGACTGGAACAAGACGGGGTAAGTGATGAGCCAGATGACGTTCGGGGATGCGGAGTACGCCGGCAAGCGGAAGAAGACGCGGCGGGAGGTGTTCCTCGAAGAG
>JAGXBK010000172.1 GCA_018971195.1 Betaproteobacteria bacterium | reverse complement strand
CGCAGTGGATCCATGCCTTCGCCGCGACCGTGAAGGCGACTTCGCCGGTGCTGGTGCTGCCCTGCGACGACACGTCTTTCCGGCTGATGCAGATGCTCGTGTACTCGCCGCCACGGAATCTGCAGCCGGCGTTGCAGCGCGACCTGGCGCTGCGCGTCACGGCGTCGCTCGGCGATCCGGATTTCTATCGCACCAGCGTCGACAAGACGCTCCTCAGTCCCGCCGCGGCGGCGCTGGGCGTGCGGGTTCCGCCGTATGGGGTGATCGAGGACCCACGCGAGGCAGAGGCCTTCGCCGGCGAGCACGGATACCCCGTCGTGGTGAAACGCGGGCAGTCGACGGCCGGCGAGGGCGTCGCGATATGTTCGAGCGCGGCGGGACTGGCGCAGGCGTTCACCACGCTGCGGCTGCCCGACCCGACCGGACTCTCCGAGGCGCACCCGCGGCGCCTGATCGTCCAGGCGCACGTTCCCGGGCGCATACAGTACTACGCCGGCGTGGCCTGGAAGGGCGCACTGGTCTCGGGCATGGCGGTGGAGAAGCTTGACGGGCCGCCCAAGGGACCGTCGACGGTCTCGCGATACTTTCGCTCGGACGCGCTTCGCGACTACTCGGCCCGGCTGGCGCAGGGCTTCGGCATGACCGGAATCATCGCCCCGGAGTTCGCGATCCACGAACGCACCGGCGAACCGTATCTGCTCGAGTTGAACCGCCGAATGACGCACGGGACCCACCGCGGTGCGGCGATGAACGTCGATGCCTGCGCAGCGCTCTTTTCCGCGGTGTCGGGCACGCCCGCGACGACGCGTGCCGATCTCGACGTGGGGGAGGAGCACCGGTGTGTTCACTTCCCGTCGGAGTGGCTGCGCGATCCGGCAAGCCGGTGGCTGCGCGAGTATCCCGTCGATGTTCCCTGGGACGAGCCTGAATTGATCGAGGCCATGCTCGCACTGCGCCGGGTCCCATGACCCGCGGCCGGATCCCGACACGGATCGGGTGCTGGCGCGCCGGCACCGCGATCGCGGCGATGCTCCTCGCCTGCGTGGCATACGCCGCGATCGCGGCGGGGGTGCAGCCGTATCCGAGCCGGCCCATCCGCATCGTCGTGCCGTTTTCCGGTGGCACCTGGGTCGACACCGTCGCGCGCATCGTGGCGGACAAGCTCGCCGCGGATGTCGGCCAGCCGGTCATCGTCGACGACCGCCCCGGTGCGTCGGGAAGCATCGCCGCCGACATCGTCGCGAAGGCGCCTCCCGACGGCTACACGCTGCTGGTGGGCGGCGTGTTCCTGACCACGCTGGTCGCGATCAACGCGCCGCACGCCGTCGATCCCCTCGGCGCATTCGTGCCGATCACGCGCTGGACCAACGCGCCGATTCTCATCGTCGTGAATCCTTCGCTCAAGGTCGCGACGCTGGGCGAGCTTTTCGCGCTCGCTCGCCGCGAGCCCGGTCGCGTCGCTTACGCGACCTCCGGTGTCGGCACCACGCCACACCTGGTCGCGGTCATGCTTACCCAGCGCGCCGGCGTCGACATGCTGCACGTGCCCTACGTGAACACCAACACCGAGGCCAAGGACGTGCTCGCCTGCGAGGTTCCCGTCATGTTCACGTTCACCGGCACCGTCGACACGCTCGTCACGAGCGGGCGGCTCAAAGTCCTGGCGGTGACCACCCGGGACCGCATCCCCGCGTGGCCCGACGTTCCCACCGTGGCGGAACAGGGATTCCCCGGATTCGATGTGTCCACCTGGAGCGGTGCGCTCGCCCCGCTCGGAACCTCGCCCGAGATCGTCGCGAAGCTGAATCGCGCGTTCGATCGCATCCTGCACGAGCCGGACGTGCGCGCGAAAATCGCCACGCTCGGCCTGCAGGTCGATGCTGCGGGCCCGGCACGCTTTGCGGCCGACATGAAAGCGGAGCTGCCGCGGTGGAAGGCGGTCGCCCGCGCTGCGGGGCTGCGCACCGACTGATCCGTGCTCGCGACGCGGTGCACGGCGACCAACGCCGCTGTGCCGACCGGCAATGGTGTGTCGACGCCGCTTTGCCGAACCCATGATAATCTCATCAGCACTGCTGGGTCACCGTTGCCGTTTCTTCGGGAGGCCGTAATGCGCAATCCAAGGGTCCCGCGCCGGGGAGGCGTGCCTGGCATGAGTTCGGTGTGGTCGCGCCTGGCGTGGCAGCTTTCGGCGCCGGCCGCGGCGGGCGCGGTCGCGATGGTCGGCCTGGCACCGTTCGCGCCCTCCGCACATGCGGACGACACCGACGCCACCGTCGACCTCGGCAAGGTCGTCGTGACGGCACGCCGCCGCGACGAGAAGATCGTCGATGCGCCCGTCGCGGTCACGGTGCAGACCGGCGCGCAGCTCAAGGACCAGGACGCGGTGCTGTTCGACGACATCGCGCGCGAGGTCCCGAATGTCCGCATGATGCCGTCGCCGCAGTCGGTGTCGGCGCTCGACGTGACGATGCGCGGGCAGACCTCGATCCGCTCGGCGATTGCCTATGACCCGGCAGTGGGCATCTACGTGGATGGTGTCTACGTGGCCAACGGCCAGGCGGCAATGAGTACGCTGCTGGACATCGATCGCGTGGAAATCGTGCGCGGTGCGCAGGGTACTCTTTTCGGGCGCGACAACACCGGCGGGGCGATCTCGTTCTACACCAACCGGCCGCAACTCGATTCCTACCATGCCGAGGTCACTGTCGACGGCGGCAGCAGGCAGCTCTTCATGGGGCGTGGCATCGTGAACGTTCCCGTGGGGGATACGGCGGCGTTACGACTCGCGTACCAGGACAACGAGCGCGATGGCTTCGGCTCGAGCGTCGGCAGCGGCCAGGGAGACTTCCTCAACCAGCACCGGTACCAGGCGCGCCTTGGCGGCCTGTGGCATCCGGGCGCGGGGTTCGACGCGTACTGGACCTACGAGCACTTCGAAGCCGACGAGGTCGGCGCGCTGCTGCATCCGCTGCCGGGGCCGGGGGCCGGCACCGTGGTCGCGCAGCTCGGCCAGGCGGCCCCGCTGTTTCCGGGCGTGGCCCCGGTGGTGTTCCCGGAGAATTTCTACCAGACTGGCTCGGACTTCCTCGCCCACGATCGCACCCATCTCGATGCCACGCAGCTCACGCTCGACAAGGCGATCGGCGCGACGACGCACGCCAAGCTCATTCTCGGCTACCGCCATCTGTACAACGATACGGCGATCGACGTCGACGCGACGTCCCTGCCGTTCGCCAATACCGCACTGCAGAACTCCTCGAGTCAGAAGAGCGCCGAGCTGCAGCTCACCGGAACCGCATTCGACAGCAAGCTCGACTGGGTCGGCGGCCTGTACTGGTTCCGCGACGACGGGAGCGCCCCGTCGCAGATTCCGTCGCAGTCCCTTGCCTACCAGGCCTTCTTTTCCGCGGTTGGAGGCCCGGTCGTCCCCTACCCGGTCATCGAGAGCAATTCGCTCGAGAATCTCTCGACCGCCGGCTACGTGCACGGCGAATACCACCTGACCGATCGTTGGGCGGCCGCGGTCGGCCTGCGTCGCACCCACGACACGCGCAAGCTCAGCGAGAACGCCTACGCCGCGACGCCGTTCGGCCAGTCGTGCACAATCATCGACGCAAGCACTGGCAACCCCGCCAACAATGGCGGCCCGTGCCCGGCGATCCGCAAGAGCGCGGGATTCTCGTATTGGTCCTGGGAATTGTCCACGCACTACCTCGTCACGGACAACCTCAATGCGTACTTTCGCTCAGGCCGGGCGCAGCGCTCGGGAGGCTGGAACGTTCCGGTCAATACATTGCAGGACCAGCCGTTCCGGCCCGAGCAGCTCACCGATTACGAGCTGGGGCTCAAGGCTGACCTGCTGGGCGGGGCGCTGCTGATCGACGGAGACGTGTTCTACGGCAACTACGACGACATGCAGCGCTTGCTCCCGCAACTGGTCGGCGGCACGCCCACGACCTACGTCATCAATGCCGGCAAGGCACGGGTAAGTGGCGCCGAGCTGGAGGCGAGCCTGCGCCTCCCGCGCGGCTGGTACCTGCACGGCGCCTTCGGCTACACGGATGCACGCTACATCAGCTTCCTCTACACGCCGGGTCCCGGCCAGCCCGCCATCGACCTGGCCGGCAACAAGTTCTACCAGACGCCGAAATTCAACGCCGGCCTGGGTGTCGGGTACGAGACTGCGGCAGCGGGCGGCGTGCTGCGGCTGTACGCCGACTACGCGTGGCAGGATGCAGTGCAATTCAATGTCATCAACGACTTCAACAGCCAGGGGGCCTACGGCACCTTGAATGCGCGCGTCACCTATGCGCCCTCAGGCGCCCCCTGGGAGCTTGCGTTCTTCGGCACCAACCTTACCGGGCGCCGCTACGCGATCACCGGAGGAACGGTGGCGCCGAACGCCATGGCGTGGCAGATCCCCGGCGCGCCTCGGCTGTACGGCGTCGAGTTCAGTTACCGCTTCGGCCGCCAGCGCTGATTCGCCGGCGCGATGCGCGCATCGAGGTTCGCGCCGCGCGCGTGCTGGATGCTCCTTGCCGCGATGTCGCTGCTTGGGGCGCCGGCGCATCGAGCGCAGGCCACTGCGAACGACGCGTCGGCACCGCCGTTGCCATCGCCCACCGAAGCCCCGGCTGCTGCCGGGAGCGCTGCGCCGCGCGGGTTCGACACCGGCAAGCTGCCGTTCATCCCGATCCCCGAGATCGATACAGGGCCCCAGAGCGGCCTGACCCTGGGCCTGCTCCCGGTCGTTCTGTCGAACAACGCGCACGGAGAGATCGACCGCATCCTGGCCCCCGACATCATTCACAGCCAATACTTCGGCTGGGGTGCGCGCTGGCGCACGTTCAGCTTTCCGTCGGACGACGAGAAGTGGTCGCTGGTCGCCGGCGCCAAGCAGCGGGTCGAGCGCGAATTCGATGCCGAGTACGACCAGGGACTGCGCCGCGACGACGACTGGTCCTGGATCGCCCACGCGATGTACGACCGCAGCGGCACCGGCCGCTTCTTTGGCCTCGGCAACGACTCGCTGCTGCGCAACCAGTCGAACTACACCGAGAGCCAGATCCGCCTCGAGCTCACGGCGGCGCGCAATTTCAGCCGGGTGGTGCAGCTGTCGTACCTGGCCCGCGCCGACCATGTCGAGATCGGCCCGCGCTCGCTCGCATCCCTGCCGTCGATACAGACCCTCTACCCCAGGTTGCCGGGGCTCGGTCGCGTCACCGATCTGCAGCAGCGCCTGGTACTGACCTACGATACACGCGATTCCGACGTCGTGCCGCGTAGCGGAGAGCGGCTTGCGGCGTTTGCAGGGATCTCAGCGCGCACCCTGG
>JAGXBK010000171.1 GCA_018971195.1 Betaproteobacteria bacterium | reverse complement strand
CTCCTCGACCTGCGCAACTCGGGCGACACGGCCGGTGACCGGTCACGCGTCGTGGGCTACGCTTCGTTCGCCTTTGGCGCCTCGTCCCGATGACCGGCGACGATCTCGGCGGCACGCTGCTCGCGATCGCGCGGACGGCGATCGCGCAGTCGCTCGGCCTGCGTGCGGCAGCCAACGCGAACCATCCCGCCCTGTCCCGCCCGGCAGCCACCTTCGTGACGCTGAAGCAGCGTGGCGAGCTCCGCGGCTGCATCGGCACGCTCGAGGCTTTCCGGCCGCTGGCCCTCGACGTGCACCAGAACGCGGTTGGCGCGGCATTCCGCGACCCGCGCTTCCGGCCGCTCGCCGCCGAAGAGTTCGCGCAAACGTCGGTCGAGGTGTCGCTGCTGTCGCATAGCGAGCCGCTCGACGTCGCGGACGAGCACGATCTGCTGCCGCTGCTGCGCCCGGGACAGGACGGCCTGACGCTCGCGTTCGGACGGCATCGCGCGACCTTCCTGCCGCAGGTCTGGGACCAGCTCGCCGAGCCGCGCGAGTTCCTCGGCGCGCTCAAGCGCAAGGCGGGGCTGCCGGCGGACTTCACGAGCCCGCAGATCCGCTACTCCCGCTACGCGGTGACGAAATGGGCCGAGACCGACCCGGTCACCGCCGGGGCGCGGGCATGAGCCACCATCCCGGCCGCTGGTGGCACCGCCTCGACGACGGTCGCATCCAGTGCGACCTGTGCCCGCGCGACTGCCGCCTGCACGAAGGCCAGCGCGGCGCGTGCTTCGTGCGGCAGCGCGAAGGCGAGGCGATCGTGCTGACGACCTACGGCCGCTCGTCGGGCTTCTGCATCGACCCGATCGAAAAGAAGCCCCTCAATCATTTCCTGCCCGGCTCCAGCGTGTTCTCGTTCGGCACCGCGGGCTGCAACCTCGCCTGCAAGTTCTGCCAGAACTGGGACATTTCCAAGTCGCGCGAGATGGATACGCTGATGGATGCGGCATCCCCGGCCGTCATCGCGCAGACGGCGGCCGGGATGGATTGCGCCAGCGTCGCGTTCACCTACAACGACCCGGTGATCTTCGCCGAGTACGCGATGGACGCGGCCGACGCCTGTCACGCGCTGGGCGTCAAGGCGGTCGCCGTGACCGCCGGCTACATCGGCGTCGATGCACGCCGCGAGTTCTATTCGAAGATGGACGCTGCCAACGTCGACCTCAAGGCCTTCACCGACGAGTTCTACGTCAAGCTCTGCGGCGCCCATCTGCAGCCGGTGCTCGATACGCTCCTCTACCTGCGGCACGAGACCGGCGTCTGGCTCGAGATCACGACGCTGCTGATCCCCGGGAAGAACGATTCCGACGCCGAGCTGGAGGCGATGTGCGCCTGGATCATGCGCGAGCTGGGCCGCGACGTGCCGCTGCACTTCACGGCCTTCCATCCCGACTACAAGATGACCGACCTTTCGCGCACGCCGGCCGCGACGCTGTCGCGGGCCCGCGATATCGGGCTGCGGGCCGGCCTGCGCTACGTCTACACGGGCAACGTGCACGACGCCGCCGGCGGAACGACGTCCTGCCAAGGCTGCGGGGCCGCGGTGATCGTTCGCGACTGGCACGAGATCCTGCGCTACGACCTGACGCCCGACGGCCGCTGCCGCCACTGCGACGCCCGGCTCCCGGGGCGCTTCGGCCCGCGCGACGGACGGCTCGGCCGGGGGCGGCGCCGCATCCCGGTCCGCCTCGCCCTGCGCGCCCCGGCCGGAGCCCCGCCGGCCTCTTGAACTTCGCCAGGGAGTGCCAATTTCGGGTGTTGCCCATTCATCCATCAAGGAGGCGAAACCATGTTCGGCAGCTTGTGGAGCAGCTTCGATACGAACTTCTTCGACGAGTTCAGGCGCCCGGATGGGGAGTACGACACGCCGACCACCCGCTCGGCGTGGCCCGCAGGGATACGCGCGGTGCGGCGCGGCACCTTCCCTCCCGTCAATGTCGGGACGACCCCCGATCAGGTCGAGGTCTATTTGTTCGCACCCGGGCTCGACCCCAAGGGGCTCGACCTCTCCATCCAGCAGAACCTGCTCACCATCTCGGGGCACCGCAGCATCGGCGCCGACGCCAATGCCGATTACTACCGGCGCGAGCGGTTCGAAGGCGACTTCCGGCGCGTCATCTCCCTTCCCGATGACGTCGATCCGGACCGGGTCGAAGCCGGGTACCGCGAAGGCGTGCTCCGGATCAGCGTGAAGCGCCGCGAGGCGGCACGGCCGCGGCAGATCGAAGTCAAGTGAAACCGAGTCCACTGGAGGCGATGATGACCGAGAGCCAGGAAGTCGCGACCCGCGGTAGCGCGGGCACCCATGCGAAATCGCACGAAGACGAGGTCGTGCTGCGGCCGCCCGTCGACATCTTCGAAGACGCGGACGGAATCACCGTGCAGGCGGACCTGCCCGGCGTGTCCAAGGACCGGCTGAGCATCCAGGCCGACCGGAACGGCCTGCTGATCGAGGCCGAAGCGGCCATCGACATGCCCGCCGGGATGGAGGCGCTGTACGCGGACGTGCATTCGACCCGCTATGCGCGAAGCTTCGTGCTGAGCGGCGAGCTCGACCCCGGCAGGATCGACGCCAACCTCAAGGATGGCGTGCTCACGCTGCGCATTCCCAAGCGGCTCGAATTCCGCCCGCGCAGGATCGAGGTGACCGCAGGCTGAACGCTGCCGCACGGGGCGGCCCGGGAACCGCCGGCGCTTGCTATAATTCGTCCCGTCGCCGCCCGCGCCCCGCGGGCGGCTTTTTGTTTTTGCGCGAACTCCGGCCACCGGTTGCGCGGGTGGCCCGATGCCGCCGCGCATGATCCGATGACGATGACCGATGCAAGCGATCCCGGCCAGCTCGCGCACGACGTTGCGCGCCGGCGCACGTTCGCGATCATCTCCCACCCCGACGCGGGCAAGACGACGCTGACCGAGAAGCTGCTGCTGTTCGGCGGCGCAATCCTGCTCGCGGGCACGGTCAAGGCGAGGAAGAGCGCGCGGCACGCGACCTCGGACTGGATGGAGGTCGAGAAGCAGCGCGGCATCTCGGTGACGAGCTCGGTCATGCAGTTCGAGTACGCCGACCACGTCATCAACCTGCTCGACACGCCAGGGCACGAGGATTTCTCGGAGGACACCTATCGCGTGCTCACCGCGGTCGATGCCGCCGTGATGGTCATCGACGCCGCCAAGGGCGTCGAGGCGCAGACGATCAAGCTGCTCGAGGTGTGCCGGCTGCGCGACACTCCGATCATCACCTTCGTCAACAAGCTCGACCGCGAGGTGCGCGAGCCGCTCGCGCTGCTCGAGGAGATCGAGTCGGTGCTCGGCATCGACTGTGCGCCGGTCACCTGGCCGCTGGGCATGGGCAAGCGCTTCCGCGGCGTGTTCCACCTGCTGAACAACCGCCTGCTGCGCTTCGCCGCGGGCGAGGAGCGCGTGTCGACCGACACCGAGCGCATCGAAGGCATCGACAACCCGCGGCTCGACGAGTTGTTCCCCGAGGAGATCAGTGCGCTGCGCCACGACGTCGACCTGATCCGCAGTGCAAGCGCGCCGTTCGAACTCGCGACGTTCCTCGAAGGCCGCCAGACGCCGGTGTTCTTCGGCTCGGGGATCAACAACTTCGGCGTGCAGGAAATCCTGCAGGCACTGATCGACTGGGCGCCGTCGCCGCTGCCGCGTGACGGGACCGCGCGCAATGTCCTGCCGACCGAAGCGCCGTTCACGGGCTTCGTGTTCAAGATCCAGGCCAACATGGATCCCCGCCACCGCGACCGCATCGCGTTCTTCCGCGTCTGCTCGGGCCGCTACGTCCCCGGCATGAAGGTCCGCCACCTGCGCCTCGCCCGCGAGATGAAGCTCGCCAATGCGCTCACCTTCATGGCCAACGAGCGGGTCGCCAGCGAGGATGCCGTCGCCGGCGACATCATCGGCATCCACAACCACGGACAGCTGCAGATCGGCGACACGCTGACCGAGGGCGAGGCGCTGGCGTTCAAGGGCATCCCCTATTTCGCGCCCGAGCTCTTCCGCGTCGCCCGCCCGCGGGATCCGTTCAAGGCCAAGCCGCTCGCCAAGGGGCTGCAGGAGCTGGGCGAGGAAGGCGCGATCCAGGTGTTCGCGTCGTCGCATACCAACACGCTGCTGCTGGGTGCCGTAGGCCCCCTGCAGTTCGAGATCGTTGCCCAACGGCTCGCGAGCGAATACAAGGTCGACGCGATCTACGAGAATGCCAACATCGCCACCGCCCGCTGGCTGACCTTCCCCGACGATGCCACGCGGCGCAACTTCGAGCGCGAGCAGGCGGCGGCACTGGCCACCGACGTCGACGGCAATCCGGTGTTCCTCGCGACGAACCGCTACAACCTGCAGGTGACGATGGAGCGCTGGGCCAAGGTCGGTTTCCACGCGACCCGCGAGCACGGCCAGCGGCTCGCGCAGGCCTGATCCGCGTCCGGCCGGCATGCGTTGCGCATCTGGCCACGCGGCGCCCGGATCCGCGGCGCGGGTGCCGGGGAGTGTTGCACGGATGGCGCATTCATCGTCATGATGACTGCCTGGCGTGGTCGGGGCCCGATCGGGGCCGTCGGTTGTCCGGCGCTGCCGGCGCGATCCGCGGATCGAATCGGCGCTTCGGGCATCCAATGCAATACCCGGCCGCCGGCGATTGAGCGTTGCGACGCCTTTGGCAGGAATCTGCTGAAGGTTCGCCAGACCCGCGCCATCAACCTTTCCGGGAACGAGCGCCATGGAACGAGTCGAACCGTCGGCTGGCAAGCCGCCACTGCAACGTCCGGTGGACCCGCGCGGCCGCAGCAACGCACCGCGCAGCAGCATCGTCTGGCCGGCGGCGATGATCGCCGCAGTCGTCGTCGCGGGATGGCTGGTATGGAGGCAGATGCATCCTCAGCCGCCGCAGGCGAGTTCTCCCGCCGCGCCCTCGGTGCCACAATCCGCGACGCCGGTGGCGACGGGTCCCGCGCATCCGATCGAGGCGGCGGGTGCGGGGGCGCCCATGCAGCCGCCGGCGCTCCCCGCGCTGGCCGACAGCGATCCCGCGCTGCAGGATGCGATGGCCGCGATCTTCGGCAAGGCGCCGCTCGACCGGATCTTCCACCTGCAGCAGATCGTCCAGCGCTTCGTGGCGACGATCGACAACCTCCCGCGGCAGACGGCGGCCGTGCAGCGGATGCCGGTGCAGCCGGTCGGCGGATCGCTGCTGACCGCGCAGGCCGACGGCCAGACCGTGGTCGCCTCCGACAATGCGGTGCGCTACGCGCCTTACGTGAGCGTGATGGAAGCCGCCGACACCGGTCGCCTGGTC
>JAGXBK010000031.1 GCA_018971195.1 Betaproteobacteria bacterium | reverse complement strand
GAACTCGGGATTGGCGAGCGGCGCGCGCAGCGACTCGACGATCGCACCACCGGATCCCGTGAAATGCTTGACGAAGGTCTTCTCCGCATCGATGCCGGGTGCGTAATCGCTGACCAGCGTCACCACCTTCGAGATCTTGTTCTTCGCACCCCATTCTGCGATCGGTGCCGTCACCTGCGGGATCGTGAATCCC
Source organism: Betaproteobacteria bacterium (assembly GCA_018971195.1). GTDB lineage: Bacteria > Pseudomonadota > Gammaproteobacteria > Burkholderiales > Casimicrobiaceae > VBCG01. The sequence goes on along the minus strand of JAGXBK010000031.1, from coordinate 25,715 downwards.
GAGCGGACGATGAACGGCGAACGCTGCGGGATCACCGACGTCGCTGCGGCCATGACGATCATCGGCACCCTGGCCTCGGTCGCCACCGGCGCCGTCGCGAACGCAAGCGGGGTCAGTCCGAAGCCGGCGATCACCGCCACCTGGTCGCGCGTGATCAGCTCCTGCGCAATGCGCTTGGTGAGTTCCGGCTGGGTGCCGGTGTCGTCGCGGACCATCAACTCGATCCTGCGCCCACCGGCGCTGTCGCCGTTCTTCTGCATGTACAGGCGGCAGGCCGCTTCGACCTGCCTGCCGGTCGATGCGAACGGGCCGGTCTTCGGAACGATCAGGCCGATCTTCACCGGATTGGCCGCGAACGCATGGCGCGACAGCGCCGCGGCGACCAGGCCCGTCGCTCCAGTCGCCAGGAATGACCTTCGATTCACTTTCGGGAATGCAGCCATGTCGACATCCCTCCCTCTCCAGGTTGAACGTGGCATTTCAATTGCGCACGGCGTTCCAGTCGGACGCGGCATTCTAATACCCCTCGGGCCCCGGTGCGGGCCGGCGCGGAGGAATCGCATGGCGCAGGGGACGGGCCGTCGCGGTGGGTGGCGGCTATGCGCTGGCGGTGTCGAGCGTGCGGATCGCGTCGGCGTCGAGGGTGAGGCGTGTGGCGGCGATCAGCTCGTCGAGCTGGGCGACCGACGTGGCGCTCGCGATGGGCGCGGTGACGCCCGGACGTGCCATCAGCCACGCGAGCGAAACCTGCACCGGAGTCGCAGCGACGCGCGTCGCGACGCTATCGAGCGCGGCGAGTATCCGCAGGCCCTTGGGATTCAGGTATTTCGTCATGCCTCCACCCCGCGGGCTCTGGCCGAAATCGGCCACGGAGCGGTACTTGCCGGTGAGGAATCCCGCCGCGAGCGCGTAATAGGGAATCACGGCGATGTCCTCGCGGATGCAGATCTGCGCGAGCGGCCCCTCGAATAGGTCACGGTCGTACAGGTTGTACAGCGGCTGCAGCGTCAGGTAGCGCGGCAACTCATGCTTCGCGCTGACATCCAGCGCCTGCTGCAAGCGCGCCGCCCCGAGGTTCGACGCACCGATCGCCCGCACCTTGCCCTGCTCGATCAGCCGCGCGTAGGCCTCGAGCGTTTCGTCGAACGGCGTCGTCTCGTCGTCCCAGTGCGATTGATAGAGGTCGATCGCATCGACCTGCAGGCGGCGCAGCGACCCCTCGGCCGCGTGCATGATGTAGTCCTTGCGCAGGCACCGGTGGCCGATGTCCTGCCCCGAACCGACCTTGGTCGCGATGACGACGTCGTCGTGGCGGCCGCGCCTTGCGATCCAGCGCCCGATGATGGTCTCGGATTCGCCGCCCTTGTGCCCCGGGACCCAATGCGAATAGCTGTCTGCGGTGTCGATCAGGTTGCATCCGGCGTCGACGAATGCGTCGAGCAGGCGGAACGATGTCGCCTCGTCCGCGGTCCAGCCGAAGACGTTGCCGCCGAAGGCCAGCGGCGCGACCTCGAAGCCGCTGCGGCCGAGCTTACGCCGCTGCATTGCCAGGTTCTTTCCGGTGCGCCTCGTAGCGCGCCTTGTTCTCTTCGTTGAGCGGATAGAGGCCCGGCAGGGCGGCCCCCCTTGCCACCTCGCCCATGATCCACTGCTCGAGCCGCTCCTGCTCGGCGGCCAGCGACGCCACGTTCCCGACCATCGCCGCGGGGATCACGACGGCCCCGTCCTCGTCCGCGACGACGACGTCATCGGGGAACACCGCGACCCCCCCGCAACCGATCGGCTCCTGCCAGTTGACGAAAGTGAGACCCGCCACCGAAGGCGGCGCAGCCACGCCCTGACACCAGACGGACAGCCCTGACGCGAGCACGCCTTCGACGTCGCGCAGCACGCCGTCGGTCACGAGGCCCGCAACGCCGCGCATCTGCATTCGCGCGCACAGGATGTCACCGAAGATTCCGGCGTCGGTCACCCCGCGGGCGTCGACGACGGCCACGCAGCCTGCGGGCATCGCCTCGATCGCGGCGCGCGTCGAGATCGGCTTGGCCCACGATGCCGGTGTCGCGAGATCCTCGCGCGCCGGAACGAAGCGCAAGGTGAACGCGCGACCGGCGACGCGCCTCTGCCCCGAGTGCAGCGGCCGTGTGCCGCGCATCCAGACATTGCGCAGCCCGTTCTTGAGCAGGACCGTGGTGAGCGTCGCTGTGGTGATGCCTTTGAGCGATTCGAGGATGTCGCCGTCTGCCATGTCCAGGTCTCCGTCGGGCCGGCCGTCGCTGCTGCTGCGGCCAGCGCACAACTCCATTGTAGAATGAGTGCCGGCTGCCGCCGATAAAATCGAGGGAGACCGCAATGACCGCCTTCAACGTCGTCCGTTTCCGCGTCAAGCCCGGCCAGGAAGAGCGCTTTCTGGCCGCGCACCGCAAGGCCCGCGGCAGCTTCGCGGGCTTCCGCGGGGGTGCACTGATCAAGACGGGGGATCGTTCCTACTGCATGATCGCCGGCTGGGACGATTTCGACAGCCTGGTCGCCGCCAGACCCAGGATGATCGCGATTCTCGACACCTTCCGCGACACCCTCGAGGATCTCGGCGGCGGCCTCGGCATCACCGATCCCGTGTCGGGGGAGACCGTGGTCGAGATGCCGGCGTTGCGCTAGCGCCTTCGACGAGTTCCGCCACGCGGCGCCGGGCGTCCGCGAGGATCGAAATGCCGTCGCCGACGAGCAGCACGTCGAAATCGAGGTTCAGCAGCGCCGCGATGCTCCGGCGCAGGCGCGGCGGGTCGTCCATGACCTTTTCGCGCAACAGCGAACAGCGCCCGGGCGGATTGCCGATCACCGCATCGCCGACGATCAGGATTCGCCGCTCGGGCCAGTGCAACGCGACCTCGCCGGGCGACTTGCCCGCGGCCGCCACGACGGTGAATGGACCGATCTTCGCACCGACCTCGAGGTATCCGTCGATGCCGGTTCCCTGGCCGCGGGCGTGCGCCGCGTCGTCGCGATGAATGAGCGTCCGTGCGCCGGTGCGCGAGCGCAGGATGTTGGCCGCGCGGGCGTGGTTGCGGTTGGTCAGCAGGATCGTCGCCACGCCCGCCGCGACGATCTCGTCCAGGTCCGCGGCCGGGGGCTGCACCGGATCGATGCAGAGATTGCCTGCAGGGTGGCGGACGAAATGGCCGTTGAAGTTGTAGCCGTGGGGCTCGGAAAACCACGACCAGGTGAAGACATCGGGAACGATTTCCTGCATCGTGGACTCCTCGTCTCATCGAGGCGCGAGCGAGGGTAGCCGCACCCGTCTTTCGCGCCCGACGTGTATACATGCATCTTCGCATAGCATAGCCCGATGCTCCCACCGCTGACCCAGCGCGACATCCTGCTCGTCGTCGACGTGCAGAACGATTTCCTGCCCGGGGGCGCACTGGCGGTCCCGGATGCCGATGCGATCGTTCCCGTGGTCAACCAGCTTGCCCGCAGGTTCGGGCACGTGGTCCTGACGCAGGACTGGCACGTCCCCGGCCACAGTTCGTTTGCATCATCCCACCCCGGCCGGTCGCCGTTCGAGACCATCGACCTGCCTTACGGTCCGCAGGTGCTTTGGCCGGAGCATTGCGTCCAGGGTAGCGTTGGAGCGGCGTTGGCACCTGCGCTCGACATTCCGCAGGCCGAACTCGTCGTGCGCAAGGGTTACCGCCGCGACATCGACAGCTACTCGGCGTTCTGCGAAGCCGACCGGGTCACGCCAACGGGGCTCGCCGGGTACCTGCGCGAGCGCGGTTTCAGCCGCGTGCACCTCGCGGGACTGGCCACGGATTTCTGCGTCGCATGGTCGGCGGTCGATGCGCGCCGCTACGGTTTCGAAGCCGTGGTGATCGGGGACGCCTGCCGCGCGATCGACACCGGGGGCTCGCTGGCCGCCGCCTGGACGTTGATGCGCGAGGCGGGGGTCGGCGAGGTCAGCGTCTCGCAGTTGTCCCCCTGAAAGCGCGGGGCAACGCTCGACCCGGGCGCTCCCCGCATCCTGCGGCGCGGACCCATTGCATAATGGGGTCACGGCGCGGCTGCTGCGCGCTTTCGAACTCCTGAGGAGGGGCGGCTATGCGGGCGCTGAGCAGTGCGGACCATCGGGTGAGTCCGCCGATGGTCACGATCCCCCGGCAATACAATGCGGCCGACGACCTGATCGGGCGCAATCTGGCCGCAGGGCGGCAAGACAAGCCCGCATTCATCGACGACGCCGGCACGTACACCTATGCCGACGTCGACCGGCGCGCGTCGCAATTCGCCAACGTGCTGCGCAAGCTCGGCATCGACATCGAGCAGCGCATCCTGCTGTGCATGCACGACTCGATCGACTTCCCCAGCGCGTTCCTCGGAGCGCTTCGGGCCGGCGTGGTGCCGGTTGCGGTCAACACGGTGCTGACCCAGGGCGACTACGAGTACATGCTCGCCGACAGCCGCGCGCGGGTCGCCGTCGTTTCCGCGCCGCTGCTGCCGCTGTTCATGCCGCTGCTCCCGAGGCTGCCTTCGCTGCGGCGGATCCTGGTCTCGGGGGAGAAGGTCGAGGGTACCGATGAGCTCGCGTCCCTGATGGCCGCCGCGGGGGAAAGCTTCGAGACCGCCCGCACGACCTGCGACGATCCCTGCTTCTGGCTCTATTCGTCGGGATCCACCGGCGCGCCCAAGGGCACCGTTCACGTCCACTCGAGCATGATCCAGACCGCCGAGCTCTACGCGCGGCCGGTCCTCGGCATCGACGAGAGCGATGTCGTGTTTTCCGCCGCGAAGCTGTTCTTCGCCTACGGGCTCGGCAACGGCCTCAGCTTTCCGATGGCGGTCGGAGCGACGGCAATCCTGATGGCGGAACGGGCCACGCCTGCCGCCGTGTTCGCCCGGCTGCGCACACACCGGCCGACGATCTTCTACGGCGTCCCGACGCTCTACGCAGCGATGCTTGCGCATCCGGACCTTCCGCCGCGCGATGCGTCGAGGCTCCGGCGCTGCGTGTCCGCAGGGGAAGCCCTCCCCGAGGAGATCGGAAAGCGCTGGTCGACGCATTTCGGCGTCGACATCCTCGACGGCATCGGCTCGACCGAGATGCTGCACATCTTCCTGTCGAACCGCCCGGGTGACGTTCGCTACGGCACCACCGGCAAGCCCGTCCCCGGCTACGAGCTGCGCATCGTCGACGACCAGGGCGCGCCGCTTGCTCAGGGCGAGACCGGCGAGTTGCAGATCGCGGGACCGACGAGCGCGGCCGCCTACTGGAACAACCGCGAGAAGACCCGCGCGACCTTCCAGGGCATCTGGACCCGCAGCGGCGACAAGTATTCGCAGGATGCCGACGGCTATTTCGTCTACGCGGGCCGCAGCGACGACATGCTGAAGGTCAGCGGGCTGTACGTGTCGCCGGTCGAAGTCGAGGCCAGCCTGATCACCCACGAGTCGGTGCTCGAAGCGGCGGTGGTCGGACGCGAGGACGACGACCGGCTCACCAAGCCGATGGCGTTCGTCGTCCTCAAGCCCGGCCACGCAGCGACCCCCGAGCTGACCGAGTCGCTGAAAGCCCACGTCAAGTCGCGGCTCGCGCCCTACAAGTACCCGCGCTGGTTCGCGTTCGTCGAGGAGTTGCCCAAGACCGCGACGGGCAAGATCCAGCGCTTCAAGCTGCGCGCCCTCGCCGGCGGGCGCTAGCATTCCCGCGGTGATCCGCGCCACCACGCCCGCCGGTCTCCCGCGGATGCGATGACGACGCCCGGAAACCTTCCGTCGCCGGGCGCCGCGACCTTGCGTCACCCGGTCCGCTTCGTCGAGGCTTCCGGGCACCGCCTCGAGTATGTCGACATTCCGGCGCACCAGGTGCGTCGCCCGCCGCTCGTATTCCTGCACGAGGGACTGGGCTCGGTCGCGATGTGGCGCGATTTCCCGGCCCGCGTCGCTGCCGTGACCGGGTGCCGGGCCATCGCCTATTCACGCTACGGCTCCGGCCGGTCGTCACGGCGCATCGAGCCTTACCTTCCGCGGTTCATGCACGAGGAGGCGCTCCGGATCCTGCCGGTGCTGCGTGCAGAACTTGGAATCGCGAGCCCGGTGCTGATCGGTCATTCGACCGGTGCGTCGATGGCGCTGATCCACGCCGGGGCAGAAGGCTCGGACGTCGCCGGCCTGGTCGTGATGGCGCCGCTGGTCTTCGTCGAGCAATCCAACCTCGACAGCATTCGCGCGGCGCAAGCGGTCTATCGAACGACCGACATGCGGCAAAAGCTCGCCCGCTACCACGACGACGTCGACGGCGTGTTCTGGGGCTGGAACGATATCTGGCTCGATTCCCGATTCAGGTCGTGGTCGATCGCCGATGACCTGCGGGGTATTCGCTGCCCGATTCTCGCGATTCTCGGCGACGATGACCCGTACAGTACGCCCGCCCAGATCGACGCGATCCGGCACAGCGCCGTGAGCGCCGCCGGACTGGAATTCCTGAAACTCCCCGATTGCCGGCATTCCCCTCATCGCGACCAATCGTCGACGGTCATCGACGCGATCGGTCGGTTCGTCGACGCCCTGCCGGCCTGAACTCCCGCGACGCCACGCGACCTCCCGATTGCACCGAGCGACTGTGCCGTGCGCATCCGGGATATCCGCTCAAGTCCTGCCGGCACCCCCTGGCGCCCATGCGCCACGAACCCGTGCGGGCAGGTCCACGCTGGGGCCCGGTGGCCGGGCCGCGTCGGCCGGCTTGCCCGCCTGCGGCCAGCCCTGCTGGTCGAAATGCGCGCACGCGGCGTGGGTCAGGAAACGGCTCGCCGACGCATAGACGTGCCGGTCGCCCATCGCGGTCTGTTGTCGCACGTGGAAGCGCTGCGGCATGACCAGCGACAAGTGGTCCATGGCCCGGGTCATGGCGACGTAGAGCAGGCGGCGCTCCTCCTCGATCTCCTCGGCGCTTCCGGTCGCCATGTCCGAGGGAATGCAGCCATCGACGCAGTTCAGGACCTGCACGACGCGCCACTCCTGGCCTTTTGCCGAGTGGATGGTCGAGAGCGTCAGGTAGTCTTCATCGAGCAGCGGATCGGCGGCCTTGCCCGAGGTCACCTCCGGGGGGTCCAGCGTCAGCTCGGTGAGGAAACGCTCGCGAGTCGGAAACGTCGATGCGATGCGGCGCAGCTGCGCAAGATCCGGCGCGCGGAGCGCCGCGTCCTCGTACAGGCGATCGAGCTGCGGCTCATACCATGCGAGCAGCGCATCGAGCTCGGAAGGCCAGTCGCTGCGCTCGCCGCGCAGCGTCTCGCACAGGCGCAGCAATCCGGGCCACTCCTGCGCCGCAGCGGCGGGAATCGTGAAGCCGCGCATCGCGGCAAGCGCATCGGTTGCCGGTCCCAGCGCGTCGAGGCACCGCCCGGCGATCGCCGGTCCGACCCCCGGCAACAGCCGCAGCGTCCGGAAACCCGCGAGTCGCCCGCGAGGATTCTCGATCCAGCGCAACAGCGACAGCACATCCTTGACGTGCGCTGCATCGAGGAAGCGCAACCCACCGAACTTGACGAATGGAATGTTGCGCCGCCCGAGCTCGAGCTCCAGCAATGCGCTGTGGCTGGAGGTGCGGAACAGCACCGCCTGGCGCTTGAGCGCGATCCCGTTCTCGCGATGGCGCAGCACCTGCTCGGCGACGTACTGTGCCTGCGCCATTTCGTCGGGGACGGTGACCAGCCGCGGCCGCTCGCCGCCCGACCGGTCGGTGACGAGGTTCTTGGGGTAGCGCTCCTTCGCCAGCGCGATGACCGCATTCGACGCATCGAGGATCGGGGCCGTCGAGCGATAGTTGCGCTCCAGCGTGATCACGTCGGCAGGCGGATCGTACTGGTGCGGAAAATCGAGGATGTTGCGCACGGTCGCGGCGCGGAAACCGTAGATCGACTGTGCATCGTCGCCGACGACGGTCACGCCGCGGCCGTCGGGCTTCAGCGCCCTCAGGATCGACCCCTGCAGGCGATTGGTGTCCTGGTACTCGTCGACCAGCACATGATCGAAGCGCGCCCCGACTTCCTCGGCGAGCGCGCGCACGCCCATCATCGCCGCCCAGTAGAGCAGCAGATCGTCGAAATCGAGCACCTGCTGCGCCTGCTTGGCGGCGACGTAGGCGTCGAACAGGCGGCGCAGCTCGTCCTCCCAGCCGGCACACCACGGATAGGCCGTCTGCAGCACCTCGGCCAGCGGCGCCTCCGAGTTGACGCTGCGCGAATAGACCGCGACACAGGTCGCCGCGCCCGGAAAGCGGCCCTTCAGAGGATCCACCCCGAGGTGATCGTGGCGAACCATGGCCATCAGGTCTTCCGAGTCGCCGCGATCGTGGATCGTGAAGCTGGATGCGAGGCCGATGCGCTCTGCGTACTCGCGCAGGATGCGCGCCGCCACGCCGTGGAACGTCCCCGCCCACTCGAGAGCCGGCGGCTGCTCGCCGCCGCTGGCGCCGCGCTGCGCCTGCAGGACCCTCCCGACCCGCCGCTCGAGCTCCGTCGCAGCACGGCGGCTGAAGGTCAACAGCAGCAGGCGCTGCGGATCCGCGCCTCGCCGCATCAGGTGTGCGACGCGATGCGCGAGTGTGCCGGTCTTTCCCGTGCCGGCACCGGCGATCACCAGCAGGGGACGCGCCGCTGCCGCGCCGTCGCCGTGCTCCACGGCACGCTGCTGGGCCGCGTTGAGGGTCTGGGTACCGCGGGGATTCATCGATACAGGCTCGCTGGGTGGCTCGGGCGCCGGCATCGACGCCCCACGCCGCGCCCCGAACGCGACGGCGCAACCCGAACGTTCGTTCGGCGGACTATACCATCACGAGCCGCGGGTCGCGACCAGGTCGATCAGCGCCGACATGCCGCAGTGCGCCCGCCCTTCGCGCAGCTCGGCGTCATAGGCTTCGAGCACGCGTATGTCCCAATCCGCGAACTGCCTCTCGACCCATTCCCGCGTGTACATGTGATCGCGGCGCGGCGGCCCGCCGGTGCCGTAATCGACCTGTTCGGGCCGATAACCCTCGAGCAGGAACGCACCGCCCGGGACGACCGACGCTTTCATCGCGGCAATCGCCGCTTCGCGACGTTCGGGCGGCAGGAACTGGATGAAGATCGCGGCGACCGCGTCGTAGCGCGCGGTGGGCCAGGGCCAATTGTCGAAATCGCTCACCTGGTGATCGACGCTCACGCCGCGCCGCTTCGCCAATGCGCGCGCCTTTTCGACAGCGTTGGGGGCGAAGTCGAACGCGATGACCTCGAAGCCCTGCTCGGCGAGCCAGACGCTGTTGCGACCTTCCCCATCGGCGACGCAGAGCACGCAGCTGCCCGGCCGCAACCAGCCCGCCTGCTTGCGGAGGAACGCATTCGGCTCCTCGCCGAACAGATAGCCGGGGCTCGCGTAGCGTTCGTTCCAGGTCTCGCGGGGATTGTCGAAACCGGCCATGGCGACGTCAGCGGAAAGGAATCGGCGGCCCCTCAGGCGCATGCAGGGGGAAGGAGCACCATCATAGCAGCCGATCAATACGTCTCGATGTGCAGCCGGCTCCTGGCGAGCAGCTCGGGCTTGACTGCGTCCCAGTCGAGACCGTGCCCGGCACAGACATCGCGGAACGCCTCGAGCACGCCGGCCTCCATGTCCTTGAGGCCGCACAGGTAGATGTAGCAGTCGTCGTCTTGCAGCAGCCTCGCCACGTCGTCGCCGCGCGCACGGATCAGGTCCTGGACGTAGGTCTTGGCCTGTCCAGTCTCGCGGGAGAACGCGAGGTTGATGTCGATGAAGTCCTTCGGAAGCTTCATCAGCGGGCCGAAATACGGGAGTTCGTCCTGGCGCCGGGCGCCGAAGAACAGCATCAGCTTCCCGCCCTCGTTCAGTGCCATCCGCCGCCGCCGGCGTTCGGTCATCGCGCGCATCGGCGCGGATCCCGTCCCGGTGCAGATCATCATGATCGACGCCCCGGCATGGTTGGGCATCAGGTAGCTTGCACCATAGGGGCCGACGACGCTCACCTTGTCGCCCACCGCCCGATCGCACATGTAGTTCGATCCCACGCCGCGGACCGGCTGCCCCGCATGGTCCTCCATCACGCGCTTGATCGTCAGCGCGACGTTGTTGTGGCCCGGACGCTCGCCATCGCGCGGACTGGCGACCGAGTAGAGCCGCACGCCATGCGGCCTGCCGTCGTCCTGCTGCCCCGCCGGGATGATCCCGAGCGTCTGGCCCTCGAGGACCGGGAACGCCAGCGTGCCGAAGTCGAGCACGATGTGGCGGATGTCGGCCGACGCGCTCTCGCCGGTCAGGCGATAGTTCCCGGTGACCGTCGCGATCGCGGGTTTCGCGATCGAGTACAGGTTGACGCAGGGATGCGATGCCGACCACGGCGGCGACGCGGGTCCGCCCTGCCCCGCGGTCGCGGCCTCGGTCAGCGCCCTCACCTCGCTCGGGACGCCTTCCCCGGGCACCACGTCGAGCTCGATGTTGGCCGGCAACGCATCCCAGGCGAGCTGCTCGTCCGGCGTGTACGGTGTCGCCTTCGGGACGTTGCGCCAGTTGTCGATCGCACCGGTCGGACAGGGGGCAATGCACAAGCCGCAGGAATTGCAGACGTCGAACCTGACGATGTAGTTTCGCGAGTCGTGCGTGATCGCATTGATCGGGCAGGTCGCCTCGCAGGTGTTGCAGCGTATGCAGACCTCGGGGTCGATCAGATGCTGGCGCGCGTATTCGCCTGTCACGGCGCTCGCAGCGGTCATGACCTGCCCTCCTCCGTTGCGTCGGCGATGCTGCCGCTCACCCGAAGCGCACGTACTCGAAGCTCGCCGGCTGGCGGTTGATGCCCACCGCCGGCGGCGCGATCCAGTTCGCGAACTTGCCGGGCTCGACGACGCGTCCCATCAGCGACGCGACGAAAGCCCGGTCCTCGTCCGAGGGCAGCCAGTTGCCGACGCCTGCATTCCATTCGGCCTCGCTGACGATGCGGCCGTCTGGCGATACCCGTGCCGCGGCGAAGCTGCCGATCTTGCGGTTGAACGCCTTGTGCGGAACCTGGAGCCTGAACGGGATTCCGCTCTTCTCGATGACTCGGTTCCAGCGCTCGACGCCCGCCACCGAATCGCGGATGTAGTCGTCGCGCAGCCGCTCGTTGATCGACGACAGCGCCGATACCTGCTTCTCGGCGATCCTGCCATTGGCCACCTCGAGGATCGGATACGTGGCGTCCTTCAAGACGTGGTCGTCGTCGAGCTTCGTCTCGCCGTAGCGGCCCTTGAGGCCTGCACTGTAGAACGTCGCCGCGTTCGACGACTGGTCGGCACCGAAGAGATCGATCGTGACGCTGTAATGGAAATTGAGATAGCGCTGGATGGTCTCGAGATCGATAACCCCCAGCGCGCGCAGCTTGTCGGCGGCATCGACGCCGCTCGCCTTCATCACCTCGCAGGTACGCTGGATCGTGCGCGACACACCGGATTCCCCGACGAACATGTGATGCGCTTCCTCGGTCAGCATGAACTTCGTCGTGCGCGCGAGCGGATCGAAACCCGATTCGGCCAGCGCCGAGAGCTGGAACTTGCCGTCCCGGTCGGTGAAATAAGTGAACATGTACAGCGACAGCCAATCGGGCGTCTTCTCGTTGAAGGCGCCGAGGATACGCGGATTGTTCGGATCCCCCGCGTGGCGATGCAGCATGGCATCGGCTTCCTCGCGGCCGTCGCGGCCGAAATGGCGGTGCAGCAGGTAGACCATCGCCCACAGATGACGCCCTTCCTCGACGTTCACCTGGTAGAGGTTGCGCAGGTCGTACTGCGACGGCGCAGTGAGCCCGAGGTGCCTCTGCTGCTCGACCGAGGCCGGCTCGGTGTCGCCCTGCGCGACGATGATCCGCCGCAGGTTGGCGCGATGCTCGCCGGGGACCTCGTTCCAGACCGGCTGGCCCTTGTGCTCGCCGAAATGGATCTTCGGGTCGGCCGCGGGCGGGTTGAGGAAGATGCCCCAGCGGTACTCGGGCATCTTCACGTAGTCGAAATGCGCCCATCCGCCCGGGTCCACGCTCACCGCGGTGCGCAGGTAGACCTCGTGACCCTGCGATCCTACCGGGCCGAGCTCGCGCCACCAGTCGATGAAACCCGGCTGCCATTGCTCCAGGGCGCGCTGCAATGACCGGTCGGTGGCAAGGTCGACGTTGTTCGGGATCGTCTGGTTGTAATCGATGCTCATCGGTTTCTCCTGAATACCCTGCAATTCATGGACGGAGCCGAGCCGGGCGGCAGCGTCGTCGCCGTCAGACTCGTTCCCAGTCGAACTGCGCCTTGTTGCCGGTGCCGAAGCACTTGAGGGCACCGTGCTCGCCGACGGCATTGGGACGAATGAAGATCCAGTTCTGCCAGGCCGAAAGACGCCCGAACACGCGGGTCTGCATCGTCTCGGCGACGCCGAAGCGCAGGTTGGCCTCCATGCCGGTCAGGGCGTCGGGCGACATCGCTGCCCGCTCCTCCAGCGCGATGCGGATCTCGTCCCGCCAGTCCAGCTCGTCCGGCGTCGCCGTCACCAGGCCCAGATCCGACGCCTCCGCGGCGTGGATGCGGCGACCTTGCGCGCCCTCGAGCCTGGCGATGGCGTCGCGCTCCCGGTAAAAGCGGGCGTCGATCCGCGACAGCCCGTCGACGCGCGGACAGGCGCCGAAATTGAGCGCGGACAGCGCGAGCGCGGGCGCCTCGACATGGCCCTCGGGAAGCGCGAGCATGTAGCAACGGTCGGCCGCGAGGGCGAGCTCGAGCAGCGTCCCGGCGAAGCAGGATCCGGGCTCGACCAGCGCGAACAACGTCCGCGAGCTGACGTCGAGGCGCGCGAGCGTCCGGCGCAGCATGCCGAGCGTCTCCCGGACGAACCAGTGGTCCCGGTGTCGCGCAAGCGAGGCGTCGGCCGCGAGGACCGAATCGATGTCGCCTTCGGTCCTGAGCAGCCAGGTCCCGATGTCCAGGTGATTGGTGCGCAGGTCGAGGATCGCGTCGTCGAGCTCGCGCGCCATCTGCAGCGGCCACCAGCTCGCCCCGGCGGCGACGATACCTGCTTCGTCCTGTGGCGGCGCCTTGTCCGGTGCCTTGACCGTGATCGTGGCCTGGCGCGACGACCCATCGATGCGAACGTCGACGAAAGCATAGCGGTAACCCGAGGCGTCGACGGTTCTGGCGAGCGGCGTCAGCGTCACGCCCGTGGCGTCCTCGGGTCGATCGCTGCCTGCGGCGAGAGAGCGCGCGCGGCGCGAGACGTAGTCGCGAAACTGCGCCGGCTTCACCACCTCGTCGACCAGTCGCCAGTCCCGGGCCCGCGTCCCGCGCACGCCTTCGGTCGTCGTGCAGAAGAGGTCGGCCAGATCATGGCGGACGCGGCGCTTGTCGGTCAGCCGCGTGAGCCCGCCGGTCCCCGGCAGCACGCCGAGCAGGGGCACCTCGGGCAGGCTCACCGCCGACGAGCGATCGTCGACCAGCACGATCTCGTCGCAGGCGAGTGCGAGCTCGTAGCCACCGCCGGCCGTCGTCCCGTTGCAGGCGGCGATGAACTTGAGCCCCGAATGGCGGCTCGAGTCCTCGATGCCGTTGCGGGTCTCGTTGGTGAACTTGCAGAAGTTCACCTTCCAGGCATGGGTGGACCTGCCGAGCATGAAGATGTTCGCCCCCGAGCAGAAGATGCGGTCCTTCGCGCTCGTCAGGACGACGGCGCGCACCTGCGGATGCTCGAAGCGGATCCGCTGCAGGGCATCGTGCAATTCGATGTCGACGCCCAGGTCGTAGGAATTGAGCTTCAGCTTGTAGCCGGGACGAATGCCTGCGTCCTCGTCGATGTCCAGCGCGATCGTGGCGACAGGCCCCTCGAAACCGAGCTTCAGGTGCCGATAGCGGTCCGGATGCGTTTCGAAGTCGACGCGCGATGACGTGGTCGCATCGGGAGCAGCCGCGGCTGCAGGGTCCATTCGGATTCTCCTCGTCGTCACGCCATGACGATGTCGAACAGCTTCCGGAAGCTCGCCTCCGGCGCCTCGCCCGCGGTATCGACGACGGCGTCGGCCTTGCGGTAGAGCGGCTCGCGTGCGGCCAGGATCCGCTTCAGGTCTTCCATCGCTTCGTCATTGCCTGCCATCGGACGAAAATCGCCCTGTGCCAGCACTCGCGCCATGTGCTCCTCGGGGGTGGCCTTGAGCCACACGGTGTAGCAGTTGGCGAGGAGCAGACTGAAGGTCTCCTCCTCCGAGACGACTCCGCCGCCGACCACCAGCACCGCGCGGTCGCAGTCCCCGATCATGCGCTCGAGTACCTGGCGCTCGATGCGTCGATAACCGCTCGGGCCATAGAGCGAGATCACCTCGCTGATCGGCAATCCGGTGTGGCGCCTGATGGCTTCGTTCACTTCGACGCAGGGAACGTTCAACTGCTTCGCAAGCTGGCTGCCGAGCGTCGTCTTGCCTGCACCGCGCAGCCCGATCAGGGCGATGCGTTTCTTGCGTGGCGCTTCGGGCCGCAGCAGATCGGCGATCGGGACGCCGAGCGCCGACGAAATCCGGCGCAGCAGCAGGATCGAGGCGTTTCCCTCACCCGCTTCGAGCTGGCCCAGGTAGCGCTCCGACACGTCGGACTCCCGGGCGAGCGCCTTGCGCGTCATGCCGCGCCGCTCGCGCAGCGTCCGGATCCTGAGTCCGACCTCCGCCAGGAACCCGGCCTCCGGGCCGGTCAGTTGCTCGGCGGCGGGCCGGGTCGCGACGGGAATCGCGGGTGCCGCGTGCATGGCGAGGTGCTCAGTCATGGTGGCATCGGATTGCTGGAGAAATAGGCATTATATTACCCATGCCGACGCGTGCGTCACGCGTGCTCTTGCGCAATAGCCTGCCATGCACTCAATGACGCGTGGCCGGACAGCATTATATTGCCTGTCCCAGTCGCTGCCGCCGGTTAAAACCTGTCGAGGACGCACCCGCGGGCCACTTCCAACCGCGTCGCCGCCAACGCCGCCATCCCGACGGCGGGCGGTCGTCGGGCGGCGGCTCTCCACGTCGCCATGGCAGGCGCGGTGCACGCAATCTCCGCGTCAATTCGCCAGCGGCGAGCAAGTTCGAGCCCGCTGCACCGAAACCGTAGCGCAATGCAGCTATAATCGCGCCGGTCATCGGGGAGTAGTCGCCCTTCGCTTCGGTGGAGGGGCTTGCGTCAACACACTTGACCGCAAGGTCGTGGCGCAAGCGGCTTCGAGCTTGGCGAGACCTTTGACCACGTTGCCTCCGCACTGGCCGGGGAGCTGCGTGGTCATCGGTTCTGTATCGGCCAGGGAGCCCGACATTGGAAGCGTTCCTCGTCTCGACAGGGGTTGTCGCGCTCGCGGAGGTCGGCGACAAGACCCAACTGCTCGCCTTCATCCTCGCAGCTCGATTCAAGAAACCGCTGCCGGTCATCGCTGGAATCCTGTGTGCCACGCTGGTGAATCACGCGCTGGCAGGCGCGCTTGGCGCGTGGATCACGTCGGTCGTCAACCCCGAGGTCATGCGGTGGGTCCTGGGTCTTTCATTCATCGCGATGGCGATCTGGACGATGATTCCCGACAGGATCGAGGAGGAAGAAACACTGGCCGCCCGTCATCTCGGCATATTCGGTGCAACCCTGATCACATTTTTCCTCGCCGAGATGGGTGACAGGACCCAAATCGCCACGATTGCATTGGCAGCCCACTATGGCACGCCACTGATCGTCATCGCCGGCACGACGTTCGGCATGCTGTTGGCGGACGTGCCCGCCGTCCTTATCGGCAACAAGTTCGCTGCGAGGATTCCGTTGAAGCTGGTCCACTCGATCGCGGCTGCCAATCTTGCTTTGATAGGTTTGGCCACGCTGTTCAATATCGAGAAGCTGTTTAGGTGAAGGGCTTCCTGGGCAGCGAGCACTTGCCAGACCTAGTGTCTTCGTGTGTATCATTCGCATCTCGGGGCACAGCAGATCCCCGGTGGCGTCCCGCCTAGACGGTGTCCCGTCCAAATCTGCGGCCTTTTCACGGGCTCGCCATGGACACCGCCTCCGAACACCCGATTGCTCCCTCCGTCGCACCGCGCTATTCGCTCTGGCAGCTGCTGCTCTACATGCTGCGTCTCGGCTCGCTCGGCTTCGGCGGGCCGGTCGCGCTGGCCGGGTACATGCACCGGGATCTCGTAGACGGGCGCAAGTGGATTTCGGAGGCCGACTACAAGGAGGGCCTCGCGCTCGCGCAGCTGATGCCGGGACCGCTGGCAGCGCAGCTCGCGATGTACCTGGGCTACGTGCACTACCGAGTCATCGGCGCGACCCTCGTCGGAGCGGCGTTCGTGATCCCGTCGTTCGTGATGGTGGTAGCCCTCGGCTGGGCGTACGTGCGCTATGGCGGCTTGACCTGGATGCAGGCGGTGTTCTACGGCGTCGGCGCGGCGGTCATCGGGATTATCGCGATGAGCGCCTACAAACTCACGTCCAAGAGCGTACGCCGGGACAAGCTGCTGTGGGCGATCTACCTGGTTGCGGCAGCAGTCACCGTGATCACCGAGAGCGAGATCGCATGGCTGTTCCTGGCAGCCGGGGTCATCGTGTGGCTGTGGCGCGACCCGCCGCGCTGGCTGCCCGGTGGCGTGGGCGCCATTGTCGGGGCGCACGCCACCCCTGGCGTCACCATCGCCTCGAGCCTCGATTGGGCGTTGCTTACGCAGATCGGTTCGTTCTTCGCGAAAGCCGGGGCGTTTGTGTTCGGATCGGGGCTCGCCATCGTTCCGTTCCTCTACGGAGGTGTCGTTACGGAACACCACTGGCTGAATGACAAGCAGTTCGTGGACGCCGTGGCGGTGGCGATGATCACGCCGGGTCCGGTCGTGATCACGGTGGGTTTCATCGGATACCTCATCGCGGGCCTGCCGGGCGCGTGCGTGGCGGCCATCGGTACGTTCCTACCCTGCTATCTCTTCACGGTCATCCCGGCGCCTTACTTCAAGAAGTACGGAAAGCTGCCCGCCCTGATCGCCTTCGTCGACGGCGTCACCGCCGCGGCAATCGGGGCCATTTCGGGCGCCGTGATCGTGCTCGCCAGGCGCTCGATCATCGACGTGCCTACGGCATTTCTCGCTGCGCTGACCGTGCTTCTGTTGTTGCGGTTCAAGAAGCTGCAAGAGCCGATGATCGTGGCTGGTGCTGCGGCAATCGGCCTCGCCGCCTATTCGCTGCTTCATTGATGATCCCCACGCCAGCGCTTCGGAGGTTCGGGCGCACCCTGGTCTGCGCCGGCGCACTCGCATCGCGGCTGCTCCCTTTCCCTGCGTTCGCGCAGTCGCCTCCGATCGCGCTGACGCAAGCCATTCCCCTTCCGGAAGTGCACGGTCGAATCGACCATCTCGATATTGACTCGGATGGGGCGCGTCTGTTCGTCGCTGCGCTCGGCAACGACAGCGTCGAAGTCATCGATCTTCGTGCCGGGAAACGGAGCGCGCGCCTGGAACATTTGCGCGAGCCGCAAGGGGTCGCGTACCTGCCGGATCTGAATGGGCTACTCATTGCCAATGGTGGTAGTGGACGAGTTGACATTTTTTCCGGCCTCGCACTCACTTTCGCTGCGCATATCGATGGGCTCGAGGACGCCGACAATGTTCGCTACGATCTGTCGAGTCGAAGAGCCTACGTTGGCTATGGAAACGCGCTGGCGGTGATCGATCCGGCAAGCGCCAGAATCGTGCGTCGATTCACGCTCCAGGGCCATCCCGAGTCCTTCCAGCTGGAAACGACGGGGACACGCATCTTCGTCAATGTACCAGGCGTCGCGCGGATTGTTGTCGTCGACAGGGATACCGCGTCGGTGTCGACCGGCTGGAGCCTCGGCGCGATGCGCGCAAACTACCCCATGGCGTTGGACGAGCCCGACCATCGATTGTTCGTAGGCACGCGTAGGCCTGCGGCGCTCCTGGTCTATGACACCGAGACCGGCAAACGAGTGGGCCGCTCGCCGATTGCGGGCGATGTCGATGACCTCTTCTACGATGGTGAGCGCAAGCGGATCTACGCGATTTGCGGACAGGGAAGCATCGATGTGTTACAGGAGATCGATCCCGATCATTACCGCTCCATCGACGAGGTGCCGACCGCGCCGGGTGCCCGCACTGGCCTCTTTGCAGCCACACGTGGGGCGCTTTACGTTGCCGTCCCGGCGCGCGGAACTTCGGTCGCCGAAATCCGCGTCTACGCCGTGAGGTGAATCGACGTGCGTCGTTCCGGCTGACAAGGAGAGCACGATGAAGTGGGTAACGCGAGAACATGTGAAAGTTGATCGAGTGGCATGTCCGTGGCTCATCAGGAAGTTCATCGATGTGGATGCTGAATTTCTGTTCGTACCTGCGGACGAGGTAATGGCCGTGGCCGAACGAGAACGCGCGATACCCTACGATGTGCCGGGTGTGGACCTGGGTCACCACGGCAACGAATGCTCGTTCGATGCCATCGTGAAGCGATACGGCCTCGTAGCGGATTCAGCGATGGTGCTTCTCGCCAGGATCGTCAACGGCGCAGACACCGACAACACCCTGTGGAACCAGCCGGAGTCGGCTGGCCTGAAGGCGGTCGCTGAGGGCTTTCGGCACCTGGGCTTCGAGAACGACCATGCCATCAACGCTGCGCAGTGGATAGTTTATGACGCACTGTATGCCTACTGCCGGGAGATGATTCGGCGGGGCGCCGACTTTCCAGCGATGCCCGGCGCCGCTCCGGCAGGAAGCGCAGCCACGAGCGGCATTGGCCCGTAGGACGGCGGCGCGACTACGGAGCGATCGTCACCTCTTGTGCCGGTGCCGGTGGTGCAGGTCGGGGTAATGGGGGTGGGCGTGCACCAGGGGTGCATGCACATGCGGATGCACGTGCGGCTCGCGCCCGTCCCAGTTGAAATCGTGGGCGTGCCGGTGATGCGCGTCGTGGCGATGGGCGTGCGAATGCTCCAGCCGCTCGTGTGAGTGCCGGTGCGCGTGACTCTCGGATACGTGCAGCCACACGCCGGAGGCCATCAGCAATCCCGCCGCGATCAGTTGCGGCGTCGGCGCTTTGCCCGTCAGCGCGATGGCAACGGCAGCCCCGAAGAACGGAGCGACGGAGAAATAGGCCCCCGTCCGGGCCGCCCCGAGATCGCGCAGTGCGAGCACGAACAGCACCAGGCTGAGGCCGTAGCCGAGGAATCCGACGCCGGCGACCGCCGCCAGCGTCGTGCCCGGGGGCAGCCGATCGCCGAGGGACAGCGCGAGCCCGAGATTCACGGCGCCTGCGATCAGGCCTTTGAGCGCGGCGATCATCACCGCATCGCTGCCCGATACCTTGCGCGTCAGGTTGTTGTCCAGCGCCCAGCATAGGCACGCCACCGCGATCAGCACCGACCCTGACGACACGCCCGCCGGGCTGTCGGGCGACCACGCGAGGACCAGCCCGCCGGCAACGATCGCCGCCATCCCGAGCGCGATGCGCCGGTCGAAATTCTCTCGGAACAGGAACCAGGCGAGCAGCGCGGTGAACACCGATTCGAGATTCAGCAGCAGCGACGCATCCGACGCCGGAGTCGAGGTCAATCCCTCCATCAAGGCGACCGGGCCGAGGATGCCACCGACGACGATGGCCGCCGACAGCCACCGCCACTCCCCGCGCCAAGGGAGCATCGACGCGATCGGGCCCGGGTGCGCCACCGCCCGGCCGGCCATCACCACCGCCAGGCCAAGGCCCGACGACAGGTACAGCAATCCCGCGAGCTCCAGCGGCGGAACGTTGCCGACCAGCCCCTTGGCGAGCGGCGTGCTGATGCCAAAGAGCAGCGCCGACAGCAACGCGAATACGACGCCCCTGTCACTCATGCGCGGTCGCTGTGGATCGTCGTGATGGCCGTACTCGGCGGCACGCTGCTTTCGCTGGTCTGATGCGCCGCGTGTGGGGCATCAGACCGCCTTCCGGCCCAGCAGTGCGCCCACCTCCGCTGCAATTGCCGCATCGACGTCGATGGCGTTGCTCGCGTGGGGGACCGTATTGCAAGTCACGATGCGCGCGGCCCCGGCCGCCTGCAGCTCGGCGTATGCATGGTCGGCGAACAGCGCATGCACGCCGATGCACACCGGCGCTGCAAACCCGGCCCGGCGCAAATCGACGATGGCGGCGATCATCGTATGCGCGGTCGACACGATGTCGTCGACCAGCACGGGTGTGCGGTCCCGAAACCGCTCCGTACTGGGCATCGAGACCGTGACGTCGCGGTCCCCGCGCCTGGTTTTGTCGAGGACGATGCAAGGCGCGTTGGCGGCGGAGGCAACCTGCGCGACCCATTGCCCGCTCTCGGCGTCGGGGCCCACCAGCAACGGCTTCGTGACGTTCGCGGCGATCCAGGTCGCGATTGCAGGCGCCGCCTGCACGACCCGGCTGGGAATCGCGTAGACCGCATCGAGCGACGCATGGCGGTGCAGGTGCGGGTCGACGGTGACCAGCCAGTCGGCAATCCCGGACACGAGCCTGCCCACGGTGGCCGAGGAGATCGCCTCGCCCGGCTTGAACCGCGCGTCCTGCCGCATGTAGGCGAGATAAGGCGCGACGATGCCCGCGCGAACTGCACGGAGGTCTTTCGCCGCCGCGACCGCGAACAACAGTGGCAGCAGCTTCGCATCGGGATCGGCCAGCGAGCACACGAACACGGCCTCGCGCCCCGCGACCGGCGTGTCGAGGCGCACGTACGATTCGCCGTCGGGGAACCGGTGCAGGACCAGCGTGCCGGCGATTGCGCCGGTCTCGGCCTGCAACTGACGCATCAGTCCCGTGTGCCCGGGAAAGGCGAAGACCACGGGCGTCATCGAGACCTCCGCTGGCTTGCGGCATTGGCCACTTCGCCGCCCGGCGCAGTCCTCATGCCGCATCCTCGAGCTTGACCACATCCTGTTGTGCGTCGAGATAATCGAACGCGTAGGCGAGTTCCCCCGGTGCCTGGGCATGGACCACGAACAGCGGTTGCCCGTGCTCGACAATGGTCCCGATCGGCGCGAGGAAATCGATGCCCGCTGCCGGCGCCTGTGGCGCGCCCGCGAGCTTTGCCGCGCGTGCGAGGCGGCGATTGTCGACCTGCGCGACGCGACCACTCCGGGCCGCGGCGAACGGACGCCGGTGCGCCGCGTGCGGTGGCTCGCGCATGCCGCCCTGGCTGGCGCAGATCGCGACGAATTTCTCGAGCGCACTGCCGTCGTCCAGGATGCGCGTGGCGAGCGCCAGGCCGGTGCCTGGCGGAACCTCGGCGGAGAATTCGAGGATGCTCCCGGCAATTTGCAGTGCGCGCGCCCGAAGGTCGCTTGCCGCGTCAGGCTCGCGCCGCAGAATCGCCAGCACATCGCGCGCCTCGAGCGCAGGCCCGATGCCCCGGCCGACCGGCTGGCTGCCGTCGGTGACCAGAACGCGGACCTCGATCCCGATCGCGTGCCCGACCTTCTGCAGCTCGGCGCCAAGACGCGCCGCGGCCTCGGATGACCGGACCTTGGCCGTCGGGCCCACCGGCATGTCGATGACCACGTGGGTCGACCCTGCGGCGGCCTTCTTGGACAGCACCGACGCGACGAGCTGGCCTTCGCTATCGAGGTCCAGCGGCCGCTCGACGCTGATCAGCACGTCGTCGGCGGGACTCAGTCCCACCGACGCGCCCCACACGATGCATCCGCCTTCCCGCTCGACGACGCGTTGCATCGCCTCGCGATCGAGCGCCACCGGTGCGAGCACCTCCATGGTGTCTGCCGTGCCCGCCGGGGACGTGATCGCACGCGACGATGTCTTGGGAATCGTGAGGCCGGCAGCGGCGACGATCGGCACGACCAGCAATGTCGTCCGATTTCCGGGCAGCCCCCCGACACAGTGCTTGTCCATGACCGTCGAAGGCGGCCAGGTGAGCCGCGTGCCCACGTCGATCATCGCGCGGGTCAGCGCGACGACTTCGCTGGTGTCGAGACGGTCTCCGGCGCAGGCAGTGACAAACGCAGCGAGGTGCAGGTCCGAATACTGTCCGGCGACGATGTCGGCCATGATCTCGCGCATCGCGTCATCATCGAGGCGATGACCGTAGACCTTCGCCCGCAGATGGGAGAGCGACTCGATCGGTGGCGCATGGGACACGACGATCGTATCGCCCGGGCGCGCCTCGAGCACGTCCCATGCCGCTTCCGACAGGCCCGCCTCGCCGTTGCCGAGGAGCTCGGCGCCGACCATGTTGACGGTGGCAACCAGACTGCGCCCCGCGAGCGCCACCAGCACCCGCGACTGCACGGTGAGACCCACCGAGCGGCAGATGTGGCAGTCGCTGCGCATGAACAGCACCTTCTCGCGGTAGGTATGGATGCCGAGATGGCGCAGCGTGAGGGAATTGCGTGGCGCTCCGGCATGGCTGGTCGCGGCGGGGGAAGGAATCGTCATCGGGAATCCGTCATTTCGAGGGTATCGCGCAGGCGTCAACGCCGCCGGCGCCGCGCCTTGTGGTCCACGCCGCCCCGGCGATCCCGATCCCGACCGGCAGGCAGGCGGCGACAGCCGGATTGTAGCCGGCGGGACGAGACCGCCGGAGCCGAGGTCGAACGCCTCCCCCGCGCCCGATATTTTTGCTATCTTGCGGAGCCGCCGGCGCATTTCGCGCATCGCGCCTTCGCATGGACAGGACCATGGACATCCGGGCAAAAGCCTCCATCCAATCGCCCCGCCGCCCCGACACGCTGGCCGTCCATTCGCTCGACCGTTTCGTTTTCAGTGTCCCGGATCTCGGCCAGGCCGAGCACTTCTACGAAGCATTCGGGCTTCACACCCGTCGCGTCGGCAGCCGGCTCGACCTCTATGCGCATGGCCATCCGCACTGCTGGGGGAGCGTGCATGCGAACGGCCAGCCCAAGCGTCTTCAGTATCTGAGCTTCGGCGCCTACGAGGACGATTTCGACGCATTGGCCAAGCGCGCCCGTGCCGCCGGCGCCTGCGATCCTCATCCCCTCTCGGATGGCAAAGGGATCTGGCTGCGCGATCCGGATGGAACGCCGGTGCAGGTGATCGCGGCGCCCAAGGTCTCGCCGTCGGTCAAGGCGCAACCGGCCGTTGCGCTTCCGGTTGCCCCGGGCAAAGGCGCCGCGCCCTCCCGCAGCAGCGCCCCCAGGGCCCGCCCGCGCCGCCTGTCGCATGTGCTGCTGTTCACGCCGGACGTCCCCCGCCAGCTTGCCTTCTACGCCGACGTCCTCGGCCTGCGCCTGTCCGACCGCTCGGGCGACATCATCGCCTTCATGCACGCGCCGCACGCCGGCGAGCACCACCTGGTCGCGTTCGCAAAATCGGGGGCGCCTGGGTTGCATCATTCGAGCTGGGACGTCGGGAGCATCGACGACATCGGGCTGGGCGCCGAGCACGTGAGGACGCAAGGTTATGTGAAAGGATGGGGTGTCGGCAGGCACGTCCTCGGCTCCAACTACTTCTATTACGTCCAGGACCCCTGGGGCAGTTGGGCCGAGTATTCGTTCGACATCGATTTCGTCCCGGTCGACGTCGACTGGCCTGCGGCCGACCATCCCCCCGAGGATTCGTTCTACGTCTGGGGACCCGCGCCGCCCGACGATTTCGTCGTCAACCGCGAGCAACCCGTACCCGCCTGAGACGCCGGCCCGGGGACGAGGGCACGGCTATGGCCGATTCGCACGACGGCGCCGCTCGTCGACGGCGCCGCAAATCAACATACGACGACTGGGAGGAGCGAACGATGAGCATCATTGCACGCACGGTGCGCCGGGCCTGTGCCGCCTGTATCGGTCTTGCCATGGCATCGGGCGCATGGGCGCAGGCGGGACAGGCGCCGATCCGCATTGGCAGCACGCTGGCGCTGACCGGCCCGTTGGCCGCCACCAGCCTGATCCACAAGGTGGTCGGCGAGATCTATGTCGAGCAGCTCAACAAGCGCGGTGGCCTGCTCGGGCGACCGGTCGAGTGGATCGTCAAGGACGACCAGTCGAAGCCCGACCTCGCCCGCACCCTCTACGAGCAGCTGATCACTGCCGACAAGGTCGACCTGCTGATGGGGCCGTATGCGACGGGCGCGATCCTGTCGGCGATGGGCGTGGCCCAGCGCTATCACAAGGTGCTGATCCACCACACGTTCGGCATCCCGTCGATGGCCAAGTACGACATGCAGTTCCCCGCGTGGTCCCTCGGGCCCGACCCGGGAACCACGGTTCCGACGACGGTGCTGAAGGCACTCGCCGCATCGCCCAGGCCGCCGAAGACCATCGCGATCGTCACGAGCAAGTTCCCGTCCGTGCACTTCATGTCACTCGGCGCCCGCGAGGTCGCGAAGAAAATGGGCGTCAAGGAGGTGCTGTTCCTCGAATGGGACTTCGGCAACCTCGATTTCGGACCGATCGCTGCACGGATCAAGGACGCGAATCCCGACTTCCTGTGGGTCGGGGCGATCGGCCTCGAGGGCAACCAGCTGCTCGAGGCGATGCACAAGATCGACTACACGCCGCACGAGCATTTCTACCTCTACCCGGCACCGGGTCCGATGTCCAAGTCGCCGCTCGCCAACGACGCGCTGTCGGTGACGCTGTTCGAGGAGCACCCGCCTTTCACCAACGCGCCCGGCGCGGCTGAGTTCATCAAGCTCTATCACGATCGCGCCGCCAGGGCAGGTATCCCCGATCCCACGGTCGAGGTGCAGGCCGCGGCCTCCTACACGGCCTGGCAGATCCTCGAAGCGGGGGTGCGCGGTGCGGGCAGCCTCGACGACAAGGCAATTGCCGCGTGGCTCAAGACGCACCACGTCCAGACGATCACCGGCAACCTGCATTTCGACGGTCCCAACAACTACGGCGACGACCTGATGCGAGTCAAGCAGGTGCAGAACGGTCACTGGGTCACGGTCTATCCGAAGGAGTTCGCCGCACCGGGCGCGACGCTTCAAGTGCAATGACGTTTCCCAGCGGGACGCTGCTCGCGCAGTCCGCGCTGTCGGGCGTGTTCATCGGCAGCCTCTACGGGCTGCTGGGGTTGGGCGTGGGGCTCGCCTGGGGCCTGCTCCACGTCATCAACCTCGCGCATTTCGCGTTCGCGTTCCTCGCGGCCTACCTCTGCTACCAGCTCGCGAGCGTCGGTGGCATGGATCCGTTGCTGACGCTGGCCCTGATCGTGCCGCTGTTCGCGGCGCTCGGTGCGGCCCTGCAATGGCTGCTCGATCGCTTCGAAGTTTCGCCGCTCAATTCGCTGCTTGCGACTTTCGGCATCACTGCGATCATCGAGGCGGGAATCCAGTGGGCGTGGACCGCGGACTTCCGCAAGCTCGAATCGGTCTATGCCGGCCGGACCTTCAAGGTCGGCGCGCTGTTCGTCCCGCTGCCCGAACTGTTGACGCTCCTGCTGTCGCTGCTGCTGGCCTTCGGCATCTGGGCCGCAATGCGCTACACGAACCTGGGTCGTGCGTTGCGGGCGCTGGCCGAGGATGCGCCGATTGCCGCGGCCTTCGGCATCAACCGCCGCGCGCATGCGCTGGTGCTGGCTGGCGTCTGCGGCGCACTTGCCGGCATCGCCGGCGTGTGCCTGGCGCTGACCTATACGCTGACGCCGTCGCAGATCTATGCGTGGGTCGGCGTCGTCTTCGCTGCCGTGATGCTGGGCGGACTGGGCTCTGCCCTCGGGCCGCTCGTCGGCGGCATC
>JAGXBK010000030.1 GCA_018971195.1 Betaproteobacteria bacterium | reverse complement strand
ATTACCGCTCTGACCCCATTTTCCGGCCCGAAATATTACCGCTCTGACCCCATTTTCCGGCCCGAAATATTACCGCTCTGACCCCATTTTCCGGCTACTGGACCCGCGGTCGCTTGGCGACCGTCACGTTGACGGCGAGCGGCTGGCCCTGGCGCAGGATATTCAGCCTGGTCACGGTCCCGGGCTTCAGCTCCGCGATGCGCGCGAGCAGCCGAGGCACGTCGGGCGTGGGCTTGTCGCCGATCGCAAGAATGACGTCACTCGGCTTGACACCTGCGCGGTCGGCGGGCCCGTCGCGCTGCAGGCCGCGGACCAGCACGCCGTCGCTGCGCGTGAGGGCGAGGGCCTTCGCGGCGTCGGGGGTGATCGCCTGCGGCTCGACGCCGAGCCAGCCCCGGGTCACCTCGCCGGTCGCGATGATCTGGGACAGGACATCGCGCGCGAGCGAGACCGGGATCGCGAAGCCGATGCCCATCGAGCCGCCTGACTGCGAGTAGATCGTGCTGTTGATGCCGACGAGGTTGCCCGCGGTGTCGACCAGTGCACCCCCCGAATTGCCCGGGTTGATCGGGGCGTCGGTCTGGATGAAATCCTCGAAGCGGTTGACGCCCAGATGACTGCGGCCGAGCGCGCTGACGATGCCTGCCGTCACCGTGTTGCCGAAGCCGAACGGGTTGCCGATCGCGAGCACGACGTCGCCGACCTGAAGCGTGTCCATCGAGCCGAACGTGATCGCGGGCAGGTCCTTGGCCTCCACCTTCAGGACCGCAAGGTCCGATTCAGGGTCGCTGCCCTTGATCGTCGCGCGCATCTCGCGGCCATCGGCAAGGACGAGCTCGATGTCGTCGGCGCCGTCGACGACGTGCTGGTTGGTGAGAACATAGCCTTCCGAAGCGACGATGACCCCGGACCCCAGGCTGGTCGTGCGGCGGGTCTCGCCGCGCTGGGCGAGCTCGGGGAAGTAGTGCTGCAGGACGGGATCGTCGAGCAGCGGGTTGCGCACCCGAACGGCCTTGCTCGTATAGACGTTGACGACCGAGGGCATCGCCTTCTTCGCTGCATCGGCATAGCTCGCGGCTGGCCTGGGGGCCGGCGCCGGGTCGGGCATCGACGCGGCGTCCACCGCAGGCGCCGATGCCTCCCGGACCACGACGACGTTGTTGCCCTTGGCGGCAAGTCGGGGCACGAGGTCGGGCCGCAGCGTGACGACGACGAACAGTGCGGCCACGCAAAGCGTGCAGGCTTGGGCGAACAGCAGCCAGAGCTTTCTGATCACGGGAATGTGGGCGGCGACGGCCGCGGCGTGGCGGGGGTCTCGACAGTCCTCATTATAGTGGCGAGCACGGTGGCATCGCGGCGCAGAGGTAACGGGATGTTGCGACCCGCCCCCGCGAGACCGCCGCGCAATCGCCTGTTTTTGCAGGTGAATCAGGCGGAAATTCGCAGCCGCTCTTTAACTGCGTCGGGCGATTCCAGTATAATTGAAAGGTTTTGCGGACCGACCTCGCGAACGCAGCGAAAGGCAGCGGATGGGCTCTGATGCGGCAGTGAACAATGGTAAGCGCCGGTTCCTGATTGGCGCGACGTCCGTGGTCGGGGGCATCGGCGTCATCGGCGCCGCAACGCCTTTCGTGATGTCGCTGTTCCCGAGCGAGCGAGCGAAGGCGGCGGGCGCGCCGGTGGAAGTCGACATCAGCAAGGTCGAGCCCGGCATGAAGATCAACGTCGCGTGGCGCGGCAAGCCGTGCTGGCTGCTCAACCGGACACCGGCGATGCTCGCGACGCTGCCGAAGATGGATCCGCGCGTCGCCGATCCCAAGTCCGACGTCCCGCAGCAGCCGCCGTACTGCAAGAACGAGACGCGGTCGATCAAGCCGGAAATGTGGATCGCCGTGGGCATCTGCACGCATCTGGGCTGCTCGCCGACGTTCCGTCCTGAGGTGGCGCCCGCCGACCTCGGCCCCGAATGGCTCGGCGGTTTCTTCTGTCCTTGCCACCAGTCGAAATTCGACCTCGCCGGCCGCGTGTTCAAGGGCGTGCCCGCGCCGACGAATCTCGTCATTCCCCCGCACCGCTACGCGTCCGACACGAAGGTCGTGATCGGCGAAGACCCGAAGCCCGCGTGACCCATCGGAGCGCTCGATGAGCAAGTTGATGACCTGGATCGATGACCGGTTCCCGCTGACTCCGCTTTGGGAGCTCGCGTGGGGCAAGTACATCGCGCCGAAGAACTTCAATTTCTGGTACTACTTCGGCTCCCTCGCGGCCCTGGTGCTGGTGATGCAGATCGGCACCGGCATCTGGCTGACGATGGATTACAAGCCCGACGCGACGTTGGCGTTCGGGTCGGTCGAATACATCATGCGCGACGTCCAGTGGGGCTGGCTGATCCGCTACATGCACTCGACGGGCGCGTCGATGTTCTTCGTCGTCGTCTATCTGCACATGTTCCGCGGGCTGATCTACGGCAGCTACCGCAAGCCGCGCGAGCTGACCTGGATCTTCGGCTGCCTGATCTACCTGGCGCTGATGGCCGAGGCGTTCTTCGGCTACCTGCTCCCCTGGGGACAGATGTCGTACTGGGGCGCGCAGGTGATCGTCAACCTGTTCTCGGCGATTCCGGTGATCGGCGGCGACCTGTCGACCTGGATCCGCGGTGACTACACGATCTCCGACGTCACGTTGAACCGCTTCTTCGCGTTCCACGTCGCTGCGCTGCCGCTGGTGCTGATCGCGCTCGTCGCGGCGCACCTGATCGCGTTGCACGAAACGGGCTCGAACAATCCGGACGGCGTCGAGATCAAGAAGCAGCCCAAGGATCCGAAGACCGGTCTGCCGCTCGATGGCATCTACTCGCATCCGTACTACACGGTCAAGGACATCGTCGGCGTCGTCGCCTTCCTCGCGGTATTTTCGGCCATCGTGTTCTTCACGCCGGACATGGGTGGGTACTTCCTCGAGTCCAACAACTTCATCCCGGCGAATCCGCTGAAGACGCCCCCCGAGATCGCCCCGGTCTGGTATTTCACGCCTTACTACGCGATGCTGCGGGCGGTGCCCTCGTTCCTTCAGACGCAGGTCTGGGGCGTGATCGTCATGGGCGCGTCGGTGCTGATCTTCTTCGTGCTGCCGTGGCTCGACCGCGGCGCGGTCAAGTCGATCCGCTACCGCGGCACGCTCTACAAGTCGTTCCTTGCTGCGTTCATCGTCGCATTCCTGATCCTTGGCTACCTCGGCACCGTCCCGGTGACCGTATGGGGGCAGTTCGGCGACGCCGCGCCGTTCTACGGCGCCGATCGCGCGACCGTTCTCTCGCGCTTTCTGACGCTCGTCTACTTTGCCTTCTTCCTGTTGATGCCGTGGTACACGAGCCGCGACAAGACCAAGCCCCAACCGGACCGGGTGAGGTGGAAATGAGCAAGCTCGCCCGCATCCTGCTGGTATCGCTGTCGCTGGGGTTGTCCCTTTGCGCCGGGCCCGCGTTCTCGCAAGGCGAGGACGGCCTGCGCCTGGTGCCGGCGCCGATCAACCGCCTGGACCAGGAGTCGCTCCAGCGCGGGGCGCGCGATTTCGTCAATTACTGCCTGAACTGTCACACCGCGAAGTACATGCGCTACAACCGGCTGGAAGGCATCGGCCTCACGCCGGCGCAGATTACCGACAACCTGATGTTCGCGTCCCAGAAGATCGGCGACACGATGACGGTTGCGATGACGGCCAAGGACGCCGCGAAATGGTTCCCGGCGCCGCCGCCCGACCTGTCGGTTGAGGCCCGCTTCCGCGGCCGCGACTGGCTCTACAACTACCTGCTCGCCTTCTACCGGGACGACACGTCGGAATCGGGATGGAACAACCTCGTGTTCCCGAACGTCAGCATGCCCAATGTACTGTGGCAGCTCTCGGGGACGAACAAGCTGGTCGAGACCGAGTACGACGAGCATGAGAAGGCGGCGGGCGCGGCGATCGCTGCCAAGGGCCTGTCGATGCTCGAGGCGAAGCCCGGCGGCAAGTACGCGATGCTGACCGTGGCGCCCGACGTGCCGGGTACGATGACGCGCGCCCAGTACGAGGCCTTCGTCGGCGACCTCGTCAACTACCTGGATTACATGGCCGAGCCGGTCAAGAACGAGCGCATCCACCTCGGCATCATCGTGCTCCTGTTCCTCGGCGTGCTGTATGTATTCGCCTATGCGCTGAAGCGGGAATACTGGAAAGACCTGCACTAGCAGCGACCGCGACGGCTAACCCGGGGCAGGAGCGCACCTCCTGCCCCGTTGCTTTCCCTGATGCGCCACCGCATTCGAACGAATCGACGACGCGCGGCAAACCGCAGCATCGATCAAGGAGAACCGGACCATGATGACCCTTTACTCCGGAACGACCGACCCGTTCAGTCAGCGCTGCCGCATCGTGCTGCACGAGAAAGGCATGGACTTCCAGATCATCGACGTCGACCTCGACCACAAGCCCGAGGATCTGGCGGTGATGAATCCGTACAACCAGGTGCCGGTGCTGGTCGAGCGCGATCTGGTGCTGCACGAGTCGAACATCATCAACGAGTACATCGATGAGCGCTTCCCGCACCCGCAGCTGATGCCCGCCGACCCGGTGATGCGCGCGCGCGCGCGGCTCTTCCTGCACCGGTTCGAGAAGGAGCTGTTCGTCCACATCGATGCGCTCGAGGGCACCAACCAGAAGCAGGCGGAACGGGCGCGCTCGCTCGTGCGTGATTCGCTGATGCAGATCGCGCCGGTGTTCGCCAAGCACAAGCACATGCTCGGCGAGGAATACTCGATGCTCGACGTCGCGATCACGCCGCTGCTGTGGCGCCTCGACTACTACGGCGTCCAGATGCCCAAGCAGGCGGCGCCGCTGATGAAATACGCCGAGCGCCTGTTCGCGCGACCGGCATTCTCGGAGGCACTGACCTCTGCCGAACGAGGAATGCGCAAGTAGGGTACGCACTGTGGTGAACGGCGGGCGGACGGGCGGTAAAGCCGGTGCCTTGACCGCGCGGACACCAGGGGTAATATCGTCGGCATGTCAGAACAGTCCGCCAAGCCCTATCTCGTGCGAGCCATCTGCGAGTGGTGCGCAGACAACGGCCTGACGCCGTATCTCGCGGTGCGAGTGAATCCGCAGACCCGCGTGCCCGCGGCTTTCGTCAAGAACGGCGAGATCGTGCTGAACGTCAGCGCGACCGCGACTCGCAAGCTCACTATCGACAACCAGTGGATCCAGTTCACTGCGCGCTTCAACGGCTCATCGCAGGAAGTCGCGGTGCCGATCGGTGCGGTCATCGGCATCTTCGCGAAGGAGACCGGTTACGGGTTCTCCTTCACCGCGCCAGACGACCCGGTCGCCGCGCTCGCTTCGGCGGCCGCAGGGCGGGACAGGCCGGAGGTCGGCGCACCGAAGCCGGATGCCGTCGAACCGGCCCGGCCCAAGCGCCCCACGCACCTGCAAGTCGTCAAGTAAACTCGAAGCACCTTTCCGAGTCCGCCACGCCGGCATAGCTCAGTTGGTAGAGCAGCGGTTTTGTAAACCGTTGGTCGTGGGTTCGATTCCTACTGCCGGCACCAATCCTGGCCGTATACTGCGATAGCGGGCACTAACCTTCGTTGCACTGGAAACCCGCCTCGTAACCTGGCGACAAAAGATACGGGCGACGGCTAACGCGGGCAATCCATGATCCGCGCGCTGTAGCCTTTGCAAGGCGCGCCCCGCCGATTCCTATATCGCGTTGCGACATCGTCGCGACAAACTGCGCGCGGTATCCCGAGTGAATGGAGCGCCCTCGGGCCGCCACCCCTGCTTTCCCTTACTTCAGAATCGCCACGATCAGCGATTCCGTGAATCGCGATTTCTTCATCGGACTTCCCTCCCGCACAAAATCCTGCCAGAAAGGTCCAGTCATTTCTGTCTACCGGGAGGGGGAGCTCACGGCTTTGCCGCTTGCATGTATGTCCAATCTGACATACATTGCTTAGGTGGTCGCCATAAACAAGCCGCTTGTGTGGCTTCGGGGCGAGGTCAAGACACCACCGTTCTCGCAAGCCGCCCGGGTCGAGGCGGGCGTATTGCTGCGGCAATTGCAGGGCGGCGCCAAGCTCGGTTTGCCGCATTCGCGACCGATGCCGGGGATCGGTGCTCGTTGCCATGAATTGCGCATCGTGGACGAAGGCGCGACGTGGCGGATCATCTATCGCCTCGATGATGACGCAGTCGTAATCGTCGACGTCTTCAGCAAGAAGACGCGTCAGACGCCCGGAAAAGTGATCGCCGACTGCCGGCACCGGCTGCGTCAGTACGACGAATTGACGCGATGAACAATCGAATCTGGAGCAAACATGGACAGGCAGAAACGCGCAAAACTCAGGGCCGCTGGCTGGATGGTAGGCACGCCACGCGAGTTTCTCAAGCTGTCCGACGAAGAAACAGCATTCGTCGAATTCAAACTTGCCTTGAGCAAGACGCTGCAGGCCGTGCGTGCGAGCCAAGATTTGTCGCAAGTCGAGGCTGCCAAACGGCTCCGATCCAGTCAATCCCGGGTCGCCAAGATGGAGGCTTCCGATCCCAGCGTGTCGGTCGACCTTCTCGTCAAGTCGTTATTCAGGCTCGGGGCGCAACCTGGCGACATTGCCAAAGCGCTGCGTCCGCGCCGCAAGGCCGCGTGACGTCGCCGGCGACTGCTTGTCGAATCTACGCCTTTCCGTTCCGATGTGTCCTCGCCAGATTGACTGTGGGTTACGTCCTCGGCACAGCGTCGCCAATATCCGCTGCTCGGTGCTGCGGACTGTCGCGTAACGTGAACGCCACCGCGACGAGCGGGCGACACATCGGTATCCTGGCGTCGAATGGAACTGATCCTAGCCCCGATCGAAGTGCTCCGCCTGCGCCTCACGGACGCGTTCGAAGGCTGGGCGAGCCGGGCCGCTGCGCGCTCCTGTGCTCTGTCGGGTGGGTCGACGGCGCTCGTGTTTCTCGGCGCTCTGAAAGATTGCCGGGTCGACTGGTCGCGCGTCAGCCTGTTCTGGGTCGACGAGCGCGCCGTCCCGCCCGATCATCCCGACTCGAACTATGGCATGGCCAATCGGGTACTACTCGCCCCGTTGGGGCGCCGGGCGCCGCGCGCTTTTCGCATGCCGGCGGAGCAGCCCGATCTCGGCGGGGCAGCGATCGACTACGACCAGGTCCTGGCCCGCGAGCTAAAGGGCGGTCCGCTCGACCTCGCGATTCTCGGCGTTGGCGAAGACGGTCACATCGGCTCGCTTTTCCCCGGACGCCCAGCCCTCATGGCCGAAGGACGGGTGGTTGCCGTCGATGACGCGCCCAAGCCGCCGCCACGCCGGCTGTCGCTCACCCTGGCGTACCTGAAGCAGACTCGGCAGATCTGGGTCGTGGTCATCGGTGAGCAAAAGCGGGACGTGCTGCAGGCCGCCATTGGGCGGACGGAGCTCGGCACCCCGCTCGACCTGCTGCTGTCGCAGGCGAAGGACGTGACGGTCTTTACCGACCAGAACGTCCGGCAGACGTAGCGCCGCGCGGCGTCGCCGTCAGCGGTTGACCCATTTGCGCATCAGCCACGCGGCGAACGGCGACAGGCGCGTTCGTGTGCAGGCATGCGCCGCCTTCCTGATCGCCTCTGCCTGCGTCGGATAGGTGTGGATCACGCGGGCCACGGTTCGCAGGCCGATGCCGGCGACCATCGCCAGCGAGATGCCATTGATCATCTCGCCGGCGTGGCGCGCCACGACGGTCGCGCCGAGTATCGTGTCGGTCCCCTGGCGAACATGGATCTTGACGAAGCCGTCTTCCTCGCCATCGGCGATCGCGCGGTCGACGTCGTGCATCGGCACCGTGTACGTCATCACCGGAATGCCGCGCTCGCGCGCCTCCTTGACGTAGATTCCGACGTGGGCGATCTCCGGATCGGTGTAGGTGCACCACGGAATCGTCAATGCGCTGACGCGCTTGCGGCCGAGGAAGAGCGCGTTCTGGACGACGATCCGCGCGGCTGCGTCGGCGGCGTCGGTGAACTGATGCTCGAGGCAGACGTCGCCCGCGGCGTAGATGCGCCGGTTGGTGGTTCGCAGGAAATCGTCGATCCGGATTCCGGTTTCGGCATCGTAGGCGACGCCGGCGGCTTCGAGGTCCAACTCGTCGACTGCGGGAACGCGGCCGATTCCCGTCAATATCTGGTCGACGCTGATCGTCGCGACGTTGCCGTCGTTGAGGGTTTCGATGCACTTCTTCCCTCCTTCGACCCGCACGTTGACGGCCTTGGTGTTGAGGTGGATCTCGACGCCGTCGCGCGCCAGCGCTTCGGCAACCATCTGTGCGGCGTCGCGCTCTTCCTTCGGCAAAAACAGCGGCACGTCGTGCGTGATGACGGTGCGCGAGCCGAAGCGGCAGAAGGCCTGCGCGAGCTCGCAGCCGAGGGGGCCCCCGCCGATCACGAGCAGGCTGGCCGGCAGCGCCGTCAGGTCGAAGACCGTCTCGTTGGTCAGGTAGCCCGCTTCGGCAAGTCCCGGAATCGACGGCAGCCTCGAGCGCGAACCGGTCGCGACCATCGCCTTCTTGAAGCGCAGCGAGGCACCGTCGACGTCGACCGCATCGCCGCTGGTGAAGCGCGCCGTGCCGAAGAACACGTCGATTCCCTCGGCCGCGAGCCGGGCCGCCGAATCGACGCGGCTGATGCGCGTGCGGATGCGCCGCATGCGCTCCATGGCCATGGCAAAGTCGACCCGGATGTTCTCCGGCGGCGTAACGCCGAAGTTGGCGGCATCGCGCATCTCTGCGTACAGGCGCGAGCTGCGGATGAGGGTCTTGGACGGCACGCTGCCGTAGTTCAGGGAGCCGCCGCCGAGCAGGCGGCGCTCGATCAGCGCGACCTTCGCACCGAGCGCGGCGGCGCGGCGCGCGGCGACCAGGCCCGCGGGCCCGGCGCCGATGACCAGCAGGTGGTACGGCTCGCGCGGGCGCGGGTTGCGCCAATCCGGTGGCCGCAGGTTGTCGCAAAGCTCGCGGTCGTACGGCCCCTCGACAGGCTGCTGAATGGGTGGATGGAGAGGCAGCATCGGTGCGGCTGCGCGAGAGTGACTACAACCAGCCGCCGCGGAACCCCGCGCGGCGCAGGCCGCTCCGGAGGTGGGGATTGCTCCGGCCCAGCCGCCAGAGCAAGCCGGAGCGGTAGTTTTCGATCATCAGCACGATCATCCCCTGGTCGAGGCCGAAGGCGCCCTGCGAGATCCAGCCGGTCGGCCCGGCTTCCCCAACCGTCGGGTTGAAGCCGCTGCTGCGAACCAGGTCGCCGGCATCGGTGGGTCCTCGCGCGACCAGGTTGCGCAGCGCCGGCAGCGCGATCTCGGGGGCGAACACCAGCGACGAGAGTACCGACGAGCCGGCGATCGTGCCGTCGTCCGGGCCGTAGGGAACGCCGCGCGCCGCATACCCGTAGAACGCCTGGCGCCGCCCTGCCACCAGCCGCGGCGGCGCGCTGGGGCCTTCGCCCGCCGAAAGACCCCAGCAGTCCGGGCCGTAGCTTTTGAAGCTGCGCGGATTGCGCGTCGCGTATTCGCGCTGAACGCAGGTTGCGCGGCGGCTGTTCTCGAAATAGTCGCAGTCCTTCTCGCGCATGAAGCTGTCCCGAATGCCGCGAAAATCGATCCACGCGTGAGAGAACTGGTGGATGAAGAGCGGGCCGGCATACAGGAAATCGTAGCCGTACAGGTTCTCCCACTGGTAGGTCACGGTCCAGGCGCGAAAGCTCTGTTCGGTGAGCGGATGGGTCGGCGAGCCGAGCCCCAGCACGTAGAGCAGGATCGCCTCGCTGTAGCCTTCCCAGCCGTAATGCAGGAAGCCGCACTCGGGTTTCCAGCCGTGCATCACGGCAGAGCCGTCGCGCTGCGCCCAGCGCCAGTCGACCCTGCGATACAGCGCGTCGGCGAGGCGACGCAACTCGGTCTCTGCCGGCGTCTCGGCGCCGAAATACGCCGCGGCGGTCAGCACGCCTGCCATCAGGAATCCGGTATCGATCAGCGACACCTCCGAGAGCCAGGCGCGGGTTCCGCTCCGCATGTCGAGAAAATGGAAGTAGAAGCCGCGATATCCGGTCGAGTCCGGGCTCCCTGACTGGTCGCTGTCCGAGAAGAATCGCAAGACCGCGAGCGAGCGCTCGACCGCGTCGGCGCGTTCGATCCAGCCGTGCTCGACGCCGATCGGATACGCCGACAGCGCGAAGCCGACTACCGCGATGCTGGACGGCGCGCCGTCGCGCGTGGTGTCGGCGATCAACCCGTTCCGCGGATTGACGGTCTGCAGGAAATAGTCGAAGGCTGCGCGCTGCAGGCGATCGAGGAGCGCGTCGTCGGAGGGCTCTGCCGCGGCTCGCGCCGGCGAAGAACGCGAGGTCCCGCGCATTTCCTCCCCCCCCGGGAGAGGGTCAGGGTGACGGTGGCCCGCCATGCGCAATCGCCCCATCGACGATTCCCTGCGCTTCGTTCACGATGCGCCGCAGGTGATCGGCGCCGCCGAAGCTCTCGGCGTAGATCTTGTAGATCTCTTCGGTGCCCGATGGCCGCGCGGCAAACCAGCCGCTTTTCGCGATCACCTTGACGCCGCCGATCGGCGCGCCGTTGCCCGGGGCGGTGCCGAGGATGCTTGCGATCTTCTCGCCGGCGAGCTCGGTCGCCACGATGCTCTGCGGCGCGAGCGCGGCGAGCTGCTTCTTTTGCTGCGGCGTGGCCGGCGCCTCGACCCGATCGTAGACCGGGTCGCCGAACTCGCGCGCAAGCTCGGCATACAGCGCGCCCGGGTCGCGCCCGCGGCGCGCGGTAATCTCAGCCGAGAGCAGCGCCGGAACGATGCCATCCTTGTCGGTAGTCCAGGCCGCACCGTCGCGACGCAGAAAGGCCGCGCCGGCGCTTTCCTCGCCACCGAAACCGAGCGAGCCGTCGAGAAGCCCTTCGGCGAACCACTTGAAGCCGACGGGAACCTCGAAGAGCCTGCGTCCGAGCCGCGCGGTCACCAGGTCGATCATGCGCGTGCTGACGACGGTCTTGCCGACCGCGGCATGCGCCCCCCATTGCGGCCGCTGCGCAAAGAGATAGTCGATCACCACCGACAGGTAGTGGTTCGGCGGCAGCAGCCCGGCCTGCGCGGTGACGATGCCGTGGCGGTCGTGATCGGTGTCGCAGGCGAATGCGATGTCGAAGCGATCCTTGATGGCGAGAAGGCGCTGCATCGCGTAGGGCGACGACGGATCCATGCGGATCCGGCCGTCCCAGTCGACCGTCATGAAGCGAAACGTCGGGTCGACCTCGTCGCTGACCACGGTCAGGTCGAGCCGGTAGCGCTCGGCGATTCGCGCCCAGTAATGCACCCCGGCGCCGCCGAGCGGATCGACGCCGATGCGGACCTTCGCGTCGCGGATCGCTTCCATGTCGATGACATTGCCGAGGTCGGCGACGTAGGCGTCGAGGAAATCATGGCGGTGCGTCGTCGCCGCGCGCAGCGCCTGCGCGTAGCCGATGCGCTTCACGCCGTCCAGGGCGTGCTCGAGCAGGCCGTTGGCCGCGGCCTCGATGCCGCCGGTGACGTCCTCGCCGGCCGGGCCGCCGTTCGGCGGGTTGTACTTGAAGCCGCCGTTGTCGGGCGGATTGTGCGACGGCGTCACGACGATGCCGTCGGCGAGCCCCGAAGTGCGGCCGCGATTGTGGGTGAGGATGGCGTGCGAGATCGCCGGCGTCGGGGTGTATTCGTCGTGCGTCGCCAGCATCACGTCGACGCCGTTGGCCGCCAGCACTTCGAGCGCACTGGCATACGCCGGTTGCGACAGCGCATGGGTGTCGATGCCGAGGAACAGCGGCCCGTCGATGCCCTGGGCCTTGCGGTACTGGCAGATCGCCTGGGTGATGGCCAGCACATGCCATTCGTTGAACGAGATCTCGAACGCCGAGCCGCGGTGTCCCGAGGTCCCGAACGCGACGCGCTGCGCCGGCACCGACGGGTCGGGAACCTCGGTGTAATAGGCAGTGAGCAGTCGTGGCACGTCGACGAGCAGCGACAGCGGCGCGAGCTTGCCGGCGAGCGGACTGATCCTGGTGGCCATGGCGCTGTTGCTACGCGGTTCGAGAATTGTTGCGGGAGTGACGATAGCGTCGGATCAACGCGTTGGTCGAGCTGTCGTGCGCAAGCGCGGGCTCGGTCGCGCTCTCGAGCTCCGGCGTCGTCCGCAGCGCCAGTGCCTTGCCGAGCTCGACGCCCCACTGGTCGAACGAATCGATGTCCCAGATCACGCCTTGGGTGAAGACGCTGTGCTCGTAGAGCGCGACCAGCGCCCCGAGCGTCGCCGGTGTCAGCCGCTCGGCGAGCAGCGTGTTGGTCGGCCGGTTGCCTTCGAAAACGCGGTGCGGCACCAGCGCCTCCGGCGTGCCTTCGGCGGCGACCTCGGCCGCGGTCTTGCCGAACGCGAGCGCCTCGGTCTGCGCAAACAGGTTCGACATCAAGAGGTCGTGCTGGCGGCCCAGCGGATTCAGGCCCTGACAGAAGCCGATGAAGTCGCAGGGCACCAACCGTGTTCCCTGGTGGATCAACTGGTAGAACGAATGCTGGCCGTTGGTTCCCGGCTCTCCCCACAGAATCGGCGCCGTCTCGAAGTCGACCGGCACGCCATCCCGGGTCACGTGCTTGCCGTTGCTCTCCATCGTCAGCTGCTGCAGGTACGCCGGGAACCGCTTCAGGTACTGGTCGTATGGCAGCACCGCAAGCGTCGATGCGCCGAGGAAGTTGACGTTCCAGATTGCCAGCAGCCCGTGCAGCGCCGGCAGGTTCCGTTCGACCGGGGCGCTGCGAAAGTGCTCATCCATCGCGCGGAACCCCGCCAGCATCGACCGGAAATGGGCCGGCCCGATCGCGATCATCGTCGCCAGGCCGATCGCCGAATCCATCGAATAGCGACCGCCGACCCAGTCCCAGAACCCGAACATGTTCTCACGCGCGATGCCAAAGCTCCTGACGCCGTCTGCATTCGTCGACACCGCGACGAAATGCCGGCCGACTGCCTTGTCGTCGCCGAGCTGGCCGAGGCACCAGGCGCGCGCGGCATGGGCATTGGTCAGCGTCTCCAGCGTCGTGAAGGTCTTCGAGCAGACGATGAAGAGGGTCTCGGCGGCGTCGAGGTCGCGCGTCGCCTCGACCAGGTCGGTGGCGTCGACGTTGGAGACGAAACGCACGGTCAGGTCGCGCTGGCTGTAGAAGCGCAGCGCTTCGCAGGCCATCACCGGCCCGAGGTCGGAGCCGCCAATGCCGATGCTGATGATGTTGCGGATGCGCTTTCCGGTGTGACCGAGCCATCGGCCGCTGCGCAGCTCCTCGGCGAACGCAGCCATGCGATCCAGCACTGTGTGGACTTCGGCGACGACGTCGACACCGTCGACGAAGATCTTCTCGCTCGCCGGGGCGCGCAGCGCGACATGCAGCACCGCTCGTCTCTCGGTCGTATTGATCGCGTCGCCGCGAAACATCGCCGCGATACGCTCGCGCAGGCCGCACTCGCCGGCGAGCGCAGCGAGCAGCTTCAGCGTTTGGTCGGTGATGCGGTTCTTCGAGTAGTCGAGGTAGAGCCCGGCGGCCTCGAGCGCGTAGCGGTCGCCGCGATCGGCGTCGGCTGAAAAAAGCTCGCGCAGCTGCGCCTGGGCGATTGTCGCGTGGTGCGCGACCAGTGCCCGCCACGCCGGACGCGCGGCCAGACCAACGTCGGACGATGGAGTCACGTCGTGCGTCAGGCTCATCGCGACGAGGCCTCGGCAAGCTGCGAGCTCTTTTCCCGGATGCGCGACAGCAGCGCGGTCCACGACTTCGAGAAGGCATCGGCGCCTTCGCGCTGCAGGCGCGCAGCCAGCGCCTGGTCGTCGATGCCCACGCGCCCGAATTCCTCGAGCACCGTCTCCGCGTCGCCGCCGTCGACCGGCAACGCCGCGCCGGCGTTGCCGTGGTCGGCGTAGGCATGCAGGGTCTTCTCCGGCATCGTGTCGATGGTATCGGGCGCCGCCAGCGCTTCGACGTAGAGCGTGTCGACCGCATCCGGGTCCTTGGTGCCGGTGCTCGCCCAGAGCAGCCGCTGCGGACGCGCGCCGGCGTTCGCGAGCTCTTGCCAGCGCGCCGATGCAAGCAGATCGCGATAGGCCTTGTAGGTACGCATCGCAACCGCGATGCCCAGGCGGTTCCGGTGTTGCGGCGGGGCAACGTCCTTCACCGCAACGTCCCAGCGGCTGACGAACAGCGAGGCGACCGATCCGACCCTTGGATCGAGGCCGGCGGCAATGCGGCGCTCGATGCCGCGCAGGTAGGCCCCGGCGGCCGCGAGGTAGTGCTCGCGCGAAAAGAGCAAGGTGACGTTGATCGGCACGCCCGCGAAGATCGATTCCTCGATCGCCGGCAGGCCGGCCGGAGTCCCGGGGATCGTGATGTAGAGGTTGGGCCGCGCGGCGGCCGCATGTTGTCGCGCCGCGGCGCGGATCGTCCTCGCGGTGTCGTCGGCGAGCAGAGGGGAGACCTCGAGCGAGACCCAGCCATCGACGCCGCCGGTTGCCTCGAAGACCGGCCGGAACAGGTCGGCAGCCTGCGTCAGGTCTTGCAGCGCGAGCGTGAAGAACAGGTCCTCGCCGGACTTGCCCTGGCGCGCCAGCGTGCCGATCGCCTCGTCGTAGAAATGGCCGTTGGCGATGGCATGTTCGAAGATCGTGGGGTTCGAGGTGAGCCCCGTCACCGACAGCTCGGCGATGTACCGCGCCAGCGTGCCGTTCGTCAGAATTTCCCGGGTGATGTTGTCGAGCCAGAGGCTCTGGCCGAGCTCCTGGAGCCTTTTCGTATTCGGGTTCATCATTTTTCCCTTGTCATCCCGGCACGCCCGGAGCGCGGGCCGCAGCACCCGCCGCACCCGCCGCCTCGAGCAGTTGCGGAACATCGAAATCGACCAGATCGCCGATATGCTCGACCGTGAAGTCGGCCGCCGGGTACCGGGCGAGGTTGAGCGGGTCGAGGGCGTAATGGCCCTGACGTGGAAAGACCGTCGTGAGGCGCTGCTGGAGCACTTCCTTCATCGCCGCCAGGACCTGCAGCTTGTCGTCGACGACGACGTAGTGGCGGGCAGGATAGAGACGTTGCACCGCGTCGAGCATCTGCTCCTTGTGAACGTAGATCAGCACATGGCCACCTGCGGCGTCCCAGAGGCCCGAGCGCTGCACCTTGCGTGGCTGGAAGACGACGTCGCCGTCGGAGAGGATCACGGTCGGGCCGAACCTGGCGAGGTGGGCGAGGACCTCGAGCGTGCGAGGAAAGAGGCGTTCGGCGAACGGATAGTCGAGGAGAAAACCCGACATCAGCAGCAGCCGCAGGTGTTGCGCGTCACCGCGTTCGGCGTCGCTGCGGTAGCGCTGCAATGCGCCGAGGTAATCCGCATAGCCGAGCTCGCTGCGCAGCGTTTCGAAGATCGTCCAGTAGCGCCGGGCGCTGTCGGCGCCGAACTCGCTTTCGAGGCGGTCGCGCAGAGCGGCGACGACCCGATCGTTGTCGAGCAGCGTGTTGTCGACGTCGAGCAGGAACACCACATCCGAGGTGATCCTCGCGCTCATGCCTCGGCCCTCGGGTCGGATTCGGGGTTGTGCCAGCCGCCATCGGCGGCGATCAGCGCATCGGCGGCGCCCGGTCCCCAGGTGCCGGGC
The DNA here is from genome assembly GCA_018971195.1 of Betaproteobacteria bacterium. Lineage (GTDB taxonomy): Bacteria > Pseudomonadota > Gammaproteobacteria > Burkholderiales > Casimicrobiaceae > VBCG01. Next base: position 10,460 of record JAGXBK010000030.1, on the reverse strand, counting down.
GGGTAGGGCAGCGCGGCATGATGATTCGCGAGCACCGGGTCCACCACCGCCCAGGCGGCTTCGACCGCGTCCTGACTGGTGAACAGGGCGCCGTCGCCGGCCATCGCATCGCCAAGCAGCCGCTGGTAGGTCGCCTCCCCGTTTTCGGCGTGCTCGCACAGGTAGAGCTCGCGCTGGTCACCGATGAATTCCTTGCCAGGGCGCTTGACGCGAGCCGCGAGCGCGATCGCCGAGGCCGGCTGCAGCCGGAACCGAACATAGTTGGCGCGGCCTTCCATCGGACGTGCGTCGTCGAACAGCTTCTGCGGCGGCGGCCGCAGTTGAACCAGCACCTCGACTGCTGTGTTCGGCAACCGCTTGCCGGCGCGCAGGTACCACGGCACGCCGGCCCAGCGCCACGAGTCGATGCACAGGCGCAGCGCGCAGTAGGTCTCGACATCGGAGTCGGCAGCGACATCCTTTTCCTCGCGGTAGCCGGCGTACTGTCCGCGCACCACGTCGTCGGGTGCCAGCGGCTGCATCGCATGAAAGACGCTCGCCTTGGCGCTGTGCACGGCCGCGAAGCTCTGATAGGCAGGCGGCTCCATCGCGAGCAGCGCGACGATCTGGAACAGATGGTTCTCGATCACGTCGCGCAGGCAGCCCGCGCTTTCATAGAAGCCGCCGCGTTGGCCGACGCCGAAGCTCTCGGCCAGCGTCACCTGAACGCTGGCGACGCGGTCGCGGTTCCAGATCGGCTCGAGAAACGAATTCGCGAATCGGAAATAGAGGATGTTCATGATCGCCTCCTTTCCGAGATAGTGATCGATGCGAAAGATCGACGATTCCGGAAACACCGAGTGGGCGATCGCGTCCAGCTCGCGCGCCGAGGCCAGGTCGCGACCGAACGGCTTTTCGACGATGACGCGGGCGTTCCCGCCGAGCCCCGCGGCGCCGAGGCTCCTGATCACGGTGGAGAACAGCGCCGGCGGGATCGCCAGGTAGTGCGCCGGGCGCTGTGCGCGGCCGAGGGCGGCTTTCAGCGCGGTGAAGGTCGCCGGATCCTTGTAGTCGCCGCACACGTACCGCAGCAGCGACGTCAGGCGATCGAACGCAGCCGGGTCGTCGATTCCCCCTTCGCGCTCGATGCTGTCGCGAACGCGCCGGTGCAGCTGATCGGTGTTCCACTTCGACGATGCGACGCCGATCACCGGCACCGTCAACGCGCCTGCCTTGACCATCGCATAGAGGGCCGGAAAGATCTTCTTGTCGGCAAGGTCGCCGGTGAAGCCGAAGATGACCAGCGCGTCAGAATGCGGCGCGTCGGCGCCGGACCCTGCCGGTGTCGCCGTGCTCATTTCGCAGCCCCTGCGGTCGGCTCAACGTGGCCGCCGAATTCGTGCCGCATCGCCGATAGCAGCTGGTTGGCGAAGCCGGCGTCGCCGCGCGATGCGAAGCGGTCGTACAACGCAGCGCTGAGGACGTGCGTCGGCACCCCTTCATCGATCGCCGCCTGGACGGTCCAGCGACCTTCGCCCGAGTCGGAGACGCGCCCGTCGTAGGATCTGAGCTGCGGGTCCTTCAGCAGCGCGCTGGCAGTCAGGTCGAGCAGCCATGAGCCGATCACGCTGCCGCGGCGCCACACTTCGGTGATCTCGGGCAGGTTCATCTCGTACTGGTAGAACTCGGGATCGCGCAGCGGCGTGGTCTCGGCGTCGGTGGCGCGCATGCGCTTGCCGATGTCGGCGTTGCGCAGGATGTTGAGCCCTTCGGCATACGCGGCCATCACGCCGTATTCGATGCCGTTGTGGACCATCTTGACGAAGTGGCCGGCGCCGTGCGGGCCGCAGTGCAGGAAGCCCTCTTCCGCGCCGCTGACGCCGCCGCTGCGTCCGGGGGTGCGTGGTGCCGCTGCGGCGCCCGGTGCGAGCGCGGAGAATATCGGCCTCAGGTGTTCGACGGCCTCGGTCTCGCCGCCGATCATCAGGCAGTAGCCGCGGTCCCGCCCGGCGACGCCGCCGCTGGTGCCGACGTCGACATAGTGGTATCCCGAACCGGCCAGCTTCTTCGCGCGTCGAATGTCGTCGCGGTAGTACGAATTGCCGCCGTCGATCACGATATCGCCGGGGTCCAGCCGTGGCACCAGCGAGTCGAGTACCTGGTCGACGACCCCGGCCGGTACCATCATCCAGATTGCCCGCGGCCGGGCCAGCTTCGAGGCGAGCTCCGCGAGCGACGCGGCGCCTTCGGCGCCCTCCACGCGCATGCTGGCGACCGCCGCGGTCTGCGCGTCATGGACGACGCAGGCGTGGCCCTTGCTCATCAGGCGCCGCACCATGCTCGCCCCCATTCGACCCAAACCGATCATTCCGAGCTGCATCGTATGCTCCCTTGTCGCCGCTGGCGGTCACGTTCCGCGCCAGACGTTCACGACGACCGCGTGGCGCCCGCCGTCGTCGATCATGGCAATCGTCTCGCCCGACATCGCGACGCCGTCGAGCGTGACCCCCGCTGCGGCGGCCGAGCCGGATTCGCGACAGGCGATATCGTAGGTCGACGCGCCGTAGCGGTAGCTCATTTCGAATGCTTTCCAGGCTCGGGGTAGGAGAGGGTGCAGGCACAGTTGGTTCCGGCTGCGCCCGAGACCCAGCAGCGAATCGACGATCAACTGGTACATCCAGCCCGCGGACCCGGTGTACCAGGTCCAGCCGCCGCGACCGGCGTGCGGCGCGAACGCGTAGACGTCGCCGGCGACGACGTAGGGCTCGACCTTGTAGGTGTCGATGTCTCCGCCGCTGGCAGCGTGGCGCACCGGGTTGAGCAGCGCGAGCAGCTCCCAGGCGCGTTCGGTGTCGCCCAACGCCGCGAACGCGAGCGCCGCCCAGACGGCTGCGTGGGTGTACTGGCCGCCGTTCTCGCGCACGCCGGGGACATAGCCCTGGATGTAGCCGGGGGACGGCTTCGAGGTATCGAACGGCGGGTCGATGAGCTGGATCAGGCGCGTGTCGCGGTGCACCAGGCGGCGATCGACGGCCTCCATGGCGCTGCGCGCCCGTTCGGCGCGGGCTGTGCCCGACAGCACCGACCAGCTCTGCGCGATCGAATCGATCTGGCACTCCGCGTTGGTCGCCGAACCGAGCGGCGTGCCATCGTCGAACCAGGCGCGTCGATACCACGCGCCGTCCCAGGCCGAGGCCTCGATGCGCTGGCGAAGCCGCGCCGACTCGCTTTCGCAAGTTTCGGCGAACCCCGGATCCGACCGCTGGCGAGCCCAAGGCGCAAAGCGCGTCAGCACCGCGACCAGGAAGAAACCCAGCCAGACGCTTTCACCCTTGCCGCCGGCGCCGACCAGGTTCATGCCGTCGTTCCAGTCGCCCGAACCCATCAACGGCAGGCCGTGCGAACCGTATCGCAGGCCGAGGCGAATCGCACGCACGCAATGCTCGTAGAGGCTCGCGGCCTGCAAAGATACTTTCGGCAGCTCGTAATTCGACTGCTCGCCATCCTTCAGGGGACGGCTCTCGAGAAACTGGCACGCTTCGTCGAGGACGCCGACGTCGCCGGTGATCTCGACGTAGCGGCAGGTCGCCAGCGGCAGCCACAGATAGTCGTCGGAGCAGCGCGTGCGCACGCCTTTGCCCGTAGGCGGATGCCACCAGTGCTGCACATCGCCTTCGAGGAACTGGCGCGATGCCGCGCGCAACAGATGCTCGCGGACCAGCCCTGGCGCGGCGTGAACCAGGGCCATCACGTCCTGCAGCTGGTCGCGAAAGCCGTACGCACCGCTCGACTGGTAGAACGCCGTGCGGCCCCATAGGCGCGACGCAATCACCTGATAAATGAGCCAGCCGTTGGCCAGTGCGTTCAGCGTCGGATCCGGGGTTCGCACCTGAACTGCGCCGAGCGTCTTGCGCCAGTATCGATGCACCGCTTCGAGGGCGGTGTGCGCGGCGTCCGCCCCGCGCCAGCGGCGGACCAGCTCGCGCGCTTCGTCGGCGGTCGTGCCGGCGCCAAGCCGGAAGACGATCTCGCGTTCTTCCCCCGGCGCGAGCTCGACCGTGACGCGCAGTGCCGCGCAGGGATCCAGCGCCGCGCCGACGCGGCCGGACAGCCGTGCCTGGGCGAGCGCGGCGGGTGCCCCGAGCGTTCCGTCCGGGCCGAAGAAGTCACCGCGATCGCCACAGGCCTGACGGGTCGCGTCGTCGACGTCGAGGAAGGCGGTGCGGCCGGCAAAGTCGGTGTTGTACGAATTGCGGGCGAACAGCGCGCCGGTTTGCGCGTCCATCTCGGTCACCACGTGCATCAAGGTCTTCGGGCGCTCGTCACCGAGCACCCAGTCGAGGTAGCCGGTGACCGACAGGCGCCGGCTTCGACTCGAGCGGTTGCGCAGGGTCAGTGAGGAGAACTTGATCGGCGCATCGATCGCGACGTAGGCGCAAAGCTCGGATTCGATGCCGTCCTCGGCGTGCTCGAAGACGCTGTAACCGAAGCCGTGGCGCGTGACGTAGGGCGTGACGCCGGGCGCGGGCAGCAGGGTCGGCGACCAGTAGCGGCCGGTCGCGTCGTCGCGGATGTAGAAGGCCTCGGTGTTGGCGTCGCCGACCGGATCGTTCGACCACGGCGTAAGCCGGAACTCGTGGGCGTTTTCGCTCCAGGTCGTGGCGCTCCCGCTCTCCGAGACCAGGGTTCCGAAATCGGGATTCGCGAGCACGTTGACCCACGGCGCCGGCGTCATCTGCGCCGCCGACGTCGTGATCACGTATTCGCGCGCGTCCGGGGTGAAGCCGCCGAGACCGTTGAAGGCGACCCGGCCGCCGCGTTGCGGCCGGTTCGCGGCGGTCGCCGCCTCGACGCTGCGGGTGGTGGCACGCTCGACTTCGCCAGGCGAGGCCACCGCGATTGCGGCCGTCGCCCGCGCAGCGGCGGCAGTCTCCCGCGCGGCCGACGTGGTGCTCGCCGCGCTGCCCGCCCGATCGAGCAGCCCGGCGAGGGTTCCGGCAGCGTCGTCGACGAACACCCGCGCGACGCTCTGCAGCAGGACCCGGTCGCCGTCGTCGAGCCTCGCACCGTCGAGCACGAAGATGCCACCCGGCCGGTCGAGCATTTCGGCGTCGGGGCCCGAGCCGAGCAACTGCCTGATCCGCTGGATGGCAGTCGGTGCCCGATCGCCGCGTGTCGCGCCGATGATCACCAGATCGGTCTCGATGCCGTACGCACGCCAATACGCGTGGGCCGAAACCATTTGCCGGACCAGGTCGATCCTTTCGGGGTCGCCGATCTGCATCACCACCACGGGGAGGTCGCCGGAGATTCCGAAACCCCACAGGCCCGATTGCCCGCGGCGGTTCTTCTCGATGACGCGCGCATCGCTGCGCAGCGCAGCACCGGCATGGATGATCGACGCTGCCATGCGCTCGTAGAACAGCGCATCCGATTCGCTCGCCCGGAGTCTTTGCAGCGTGCTTTGACGATACGCGCCTGCCCGCTCGAGAATTCGCTGCGCCGGCTCGGCGTCCCGGTACTTGCGCGCAAGCGCGGCGCAGGCATCGCGCGACTCGGCGACGCCGGTGATCCAGTCGATGGTGAATGAAGCGCCGGCTTCGATGGCGAAGGCAACGCGGATGGCCGCCACCGCATCGAGCACCGGGCCCGCGCTGCCCGACAGTGCGGTGTCGCCGCGCAGCGCGACGGGGTCGACCGTGCTGCGGCCGCGGCCGATGAAGCGCATCCGGTCGGTCTCGAACGAGAACTGCGCGGCGGTCGAATCGGCTGCACGCGCCAGGTGGAAGAGCCACGGCGTCGGATCGCCGGGTGCGCTCGGGCGCCGGGTCGCGAAGATTGCGCAGAGCGCCGTGTCGATCCCGGTTTCAACGAAAAGCTTGCTGAACGCCGGGTGCGCAGAGTCGGCGCCGGCTGGGGCCAGGACGATCTCGGCGTAGCTGGTGGCCGAAAGCGTTCGGCGCCGTCCGGAAAGGTTGGTGAGACGGACCCGCCGCAGCTCGACCGGGTCGTCAGGCGACACGGCGATCTCGCTGCGCGTCTCGAGCCCGTCGTCTCGGCGCGAGAACGTCGCCGCTCCCGAGTCGAATCCGGTTTCGCAGGCTTCGGGTCGTCGCAACGTCGGGTGCATCGTCGTCGACCAGACGGCCCCATCGACGCTGTCACGCAGATAGCAAAACGTCCCCCAGGGGTCGAGGGCCGAATCCTCGCGCCAGCGCGTCACGGCGAGGCCCCTGCAGCGGCTGTAGCCGCCGCCGGCTGCCGTGATCATCACATGGTAAGTGCCGTTCGAAAGCAGTTTCACGCGGGACATGGCTCGGGAACTCGCGCCAACGATGGCGCCGCGCGGCCGGCAAGCTCGTCAGCCGGGCGCAACGACAGATGAAGGTTACGAATCGGCGCGCGGGACATCTGTACGCTGGCGCACGGAGCGGAAACGGTCCGTCTGCCTATCGCGCGATGGCGAGCGCTCGCCTGCATACGTTGTCGATCGTCAAGCCATACTGACGCAAGACGACGTCGCCAGGTGCCGAGGCGCCAAAACGGTCGACACCCAGCACGTCACCGTGATCTCCCGTGTAGCGATGCCATCCTTGCGATGCCCCTGCTTCCACCGCAAGGCGCGCGCCGATCGACGGTGGCAACACCGCGTCGCGGTAGTCCCGGGACTCTGCGTCGAACAGCTCCCAGCTCGGCATCGAGACAACGCGCGCCTCGATGCCCTGCACCCGCAGCTTCTGCGCCGCCGCGATGATCAGGCCGACCTCCGATCCCGTCGCGATCAGGATCAGATCGGGCTTGTCGTTCGGTGCATCGGCCAGCACGTACGCACCGCGCCGCAGGCCGTCCGCAGCGGCAAATCGGCTGCGGTCGAGGGTAGGCACGCTTTGTCGGGTCAATATCAGCGCCACCGGCCGGTCCCGCATTTCCAGCGCGACGCGCCAGGCGACCGCAGTCTCGTTGGCATCGCAAGGGCGGATGACGACGAGCTGGGGGACCGAGCGCAGACCGGCAAGCTGTTCGACGGGCTGGTGCGTGGAGCCGTCCTCGCCCAGGGCAATGCTGTCGTGCGTGAACACATAGATGACGTGCAGCCCCATCAGTGCCGCGAGGCGGATCGCCGGTCGCATGTAGTCGGAGAAGACCAGGAAAGTCGCGCCGAACGGCACCGTTCCACCGTGCGCGGCCAGGCCATTCAGAATCGCGCCCATGCCATGCTCGCGCACGCCGAAGTGCAGGTTGCGGCCGGCCGGGCTCCACCCGCCGCCCTGCGAGCCCTGTCGGTCGCGGGCGCTCGCGCCGGGGGGCTCGAAGTCACCCAGGCCGGCAAGCGCCGTGCGGGTCGATGGATCCAGGTCCGCCGAGCCTCCCACAAGCGCCGGCATGCGCGGCGCGACGGCGTTCATCACCTTGCCCGATGCGACGCGGGTGGCCATGCCTTTGGCGTCCTGAGGAAAGACCGGAATGTCCGCGTCCCAGTCCGCAGGCAGGTCGCCGTCACGGACCTGCTCGAGCTCTCGCGCCAGATCGGGAAACGCTTGCGCGTACGCGGAGAACCGGCGGTTCCACGCAGCTTCCGCTTGCGCGCCTCGCGCCACCGCCTGGCGAAAGCATGCAAGCGCCTGGTCGGGGATGAAGAACGCCGGCTCCACGGGCCAGCCCAGGTTGCGTTTGGTCAAGCGCACTTCCTCTTCGCCGAGCGGTGAGCCGTGCGCCTCGAACGAGTCCTGCTTGTTCGGCGAGCCGTAGCCGAGATGGGTGCGCACCAGAATCAGCGACGGGCGCGCGGTCTCGGCGCGCGCAGCGTGCAGCGCGTGATCGATCGCGGCGAGGTCGTTGCCGTCGCCGACTGTCTGGGTGTGCCAGCCGTAGGACTCGAAGCGCCGAGCGCGGTCCTCGGTGAAGGTGATGCCGGTGCCGGCGGAAAGCGTGACGCAATTGTCGTCGTACAGGTAGATCAGCTTGCCGAGCTTCAGATGGCCCGCCAGCGAAGCAGCTTCGGATGCGACGCCTTCCATCAGGTCGCCGTCGCTCACGATGCCATAGGTGAAATGATTGACGATGTCGAAGCTGGCGCGGTTATAGCGCGCGGCAAGCTGCGCTTCCGCCATGGCCATTCCGACGCCGTTTCCGAAACCCTGTCCGAGCGGCCCGGTCGTCACCTCGACGCCGGGGGTGAGGCCGCGTTCCGGGTGACCGGGCGTGAGGCTGCCCCATTGGCGAAACTGCTTGATCTGCTCGAGCGAAAGGGCGTAACCGGTCACGTGCAGCAGGCTGTACAGCAGCATCGATCCGTGTCCCGCAGAAAGAACAAAGCGATCGCGGTCGAACCAGTGCGGGTTGGCGGGATTGTGCTTGAGGAACCGGGTCCAGAGCACGCAGGCCATCGGCGCGGCCCCCAGGGGCAGCCCGGGGTGCCCGCTGTCGGCTTTCTGTACGGCATCGACCGAGAGGAAGCGAAGGGCGTTGACGCAGGATTCGTCCAGAGGGGACGCTGGACCTGTCCTGGAAGAAGCTGGGTTCATGTCGGCTGTCCTTGGATTGCAAAATGGACCACCGCGGGATGCGCCGCCGGTCGCGTCGATCGAGGCAGCCGCCTGGGGCAAGCCTGCATCGCGGTCAGTCTTGCATCCATGCAGCGGGTCGGATGTGCGGTAACGAACAGACGCAAGTGTCGGCGGACGCTAAATGTCCGCAATGATCGATAATGCCCGTAGTGTCCTGGTCATCGGGAGCGATCCGGTTGCCGCCGCGGCGATCCGCGAGGCGCTCTCCCAGCCCGGGGAGCATTCGCCAGCGGCGGTCTGGGCCCAGACGCTCTCCGATGGAGTCGCAAGGCTGGGCGACGGAGGCATCGATGCCATCCTGCTCGACCCCGCTCTGCCCGATAGCCAGGGCATCGATTCGTTCGACGAGATTTTCCTCGCGGCTCGCGACGTCCCGATCCTCGTCCTCACGACGCGGGAGGGGGAGGAGGTCGGCCGGCAAGCGCTCCAGCGCGGCGCAAAGGAGCGAGTCCTGAAGGAGCACATCGGCGGATATTCGCTTGGTCTGATGCTGCGGCACATGAAGGAACGCGCGGCGGTGGACGACGCATTGCTTTCAGCGCGCCAGCGCGCGCAGGCCATCCTCGACTCCATTGGTGATGGCGTCATCAGCATCGACCGGGAGGGGAGGGTGACCTATCTCAATCCGGCCGCCGAGCGCATGACGGGTTGGTCGCGCGACGAGGCCAATGGGCGAATGCTTTCCGAGGTGTTTCGCATTGTCGACGGCGACACGCGGCAGCCCGCCCGGAATCCAATGGAGCTGCCCGTTCGGCAGGACCGGACCGCAAGCCTTCCCCACAATTCCGTCCTCGTCCATCGCCACGGGATCGAATTCCCGATCGAGGACTCGATCGCTCCGATTCACGAGCCGGGCGGGCAGGTTGCCGGCGCAGTGATGGTGTTCCGTGACGTGAGCAAGGCGCGACAACTGGAAGTCGAGCTGACGCACCTCGCCCGGCACGACTTTCTCACGGGGCTGCCCAATCGGATGCTGCTGAACGACCGCCTCGACCAGGCGATCGCGCTGGCCCGGCGCTACGGGCGGCGCGTCGCAGTTCTGTTCCTGGATCTGGACGGCTTCAAGCACATCAACGACTCGCTCGGGCATGCAATCGGCGACCGGCTGCTGCAGAAAACGGGCAAGCGGCTGGCGGCCACGGTTCGCGCCTCGGACACGGTGAGTCGTCAGGGCGGGGATGAATTCGTGGTCGTGCTCTCCGAGATCGAACACGCGCAGAATGCGGCGCGTCAGGCCGAAAAGATCCACGCCGCATTGGCGAAGCCGCACGCCATCGCGGGGCACGACCTGCAGGTCAACGCAAGCATCGGCATCAGCGTCTTTCCCGATGACGGGCAGGATGCCGAAGCGTTGATCAAATGCGCGGACACCGCGATGTACCACGCCAAGGAAAACGGACGCAATACCTACGAGTTCTTCAGACCCGAAATGGTTTCCCGGGTGGTAGCTCGCCAATCGCGCGACGCGCATTCGCGCCAAGCCCTGGAGCGACCGGAGTTCGCGCTGCATTGCCAGTCGAAGTCGACTCTGAATGAAGATCGACCCGTCGCCCGCGCGCGACATGACGACGGACCCCGTTGATGCCGCGAATGCCACTGCGGCATCGTCGAGCGCTCCTTGCGGAACCTCCGGTCAGTTCTGGTGCTCCTGCGCTTCACTCTGGATCTTTGCACCGCCCTGCTGGATGTCCTTTCCCGCGCCGGCGAGCGTGTTGCACCCGGCGAGCAGCGTAAAGGGCAATGCGAACGATACCGCGAGCACCAGTCCAATCAATCGTCTCATGACCACTCCTTTTCAGGGAAGGTGAACTGCAGGCGCACCAGCGGTGCGGCCCGCATTGGGCAACGATGCGCTCGCGGCGACGCCGGGTCTGTACGGCACCTCACATAGGCAACCGGAATGCTCGCCTCTAG
>JAGXBK010000170.1 GCA_018971195.1 Betaproteobacteria bacterium | reverse complement strand
CACGTTTTCTGAAAAGCGGGGACCCACCACGCTTTAGAACGTGGTGGGTCCCCGCTTTTCAGAAAACGTGGTGCGTCCCTGATTTCAGGACCGGTTCAGGCCTTGCGGGCGCGCCTCTTCGCAGGCTTCGAGGGCTTGGCGCGCTTGCGGGTGCCGGCGCCGCCGCTCGCCTTGACCAGCTCGTTGACGGCTTCCGAGAGCGCATCGACGCGCGCAACGAGTCGGTCCACGTCCTTTTGCGTATGCACGCCGAGCCGAGACAGCGCGCGTGCGACGCGATCCTCGAACACCTTTTCGAGCTTGTCCCAGGTTCCGCCGGCCATTTTCTGCATCTCCTTCGCCTTCGCATGTGCCGCGTCCCGAGCCGCGACGGCCCCATCCGCCGCGGCACGGCGCGTTCGCGCCTCGATCGATTCACCCTGCTTCACCAGCGTCTCGAACAGCTTCGAGCCCTCGGCCTGCGCGCGCGAGAACGCACCCAGCCCGGCGAGCCAGATCTGCCGCGACGAATCGAGCACGGATTTGGACAGGTCTTTGACGTCCGCGGACTTCGCTGCGGGGCTTTCGGTCGCCGCCGCTCTCGCTTTCTTCAGCATGGAATCTCCCCGGATGGACGTTGCGCATGGTCGCGCAGCACATTGATTCTAGGCAGCGAAGGTAGAGCAGGCACTCTAAACGAACCCCGTGCCCGGAGCTCGCCGCCACCGTCTCGCGGGTACAATCGGCGACCCGCATGCTGGTGCCGTCACTTCGCCCGACCACCCGTTCCGGCGAGGCGAAGTGGCATGCGGCGCCTGTCGCGGCACCTGCAGCGAACTGGAGACATCGATGGCATATTTCGTGACCGGCGCAACCGGATTCATCGGCCGTTATCTGGTCGCCAACCTGGTCCGGCGCAAGGCGCCGGTCTACGTGCTGGTGCGCAAGGGCTCGCTCGCGCGGCTGGCCGAGCTGCGCGAGACCTGGGGCGTGGACGAGAAGGAGGTCGTCGCGATCGTCGGCGACCTCGCGAAGCCCGAGCTCGGCGTGTCCGCGGCCGACCTGCGCAGGCTCAAGGGCAAGGTCGAGCACATGTTCCACCTGGCCGCGATCTACGACCTGAAGGCCAGCGCCGAAGCGCAACAGGTCGCCAACGTCGAGGGCACGCGGCACGCGGTGGACTTCGCCGACGCCGTCGGCGCGGGCTGCTTCCACCATATGAGCTCGATCGCTGCCGCGGGGCTCTACGACGGCGTGTTCCGCGAGGACATGTTCGAGGAAGCCGAGGACCTCGACCATCCGTACTTCCGGACCAAGCACGACGCAGAGGGCATCGTCCGCCGCGAGTGCACGCGCCCGTTCCGGATCTACCGGCCGGGTTTCGTCGTCGGCGATTCTGGCACCGGCGAGATCGACAAGATCGACGGCCCCTACTATTTCTTCAGGGCGCTGCAGCGCATGCGCAAGCTGCTGCCGGAATGGATGCCGATGATCGGCGTCGAGGGCGGCAGGATCAACATCGTCCCGGTGGATTTCGTCGCCGATGCGCTCGACCATATCGCGCACAGGAAGGGGCTCGACGGCAAGTGCTTCCACCTGACCGATCCGAAGCCCTACCGGATCGGCGAGGTGCTCAACATCTTCGCCCGCGCGGGCCACGCGCCGCAGATGACGATGCGCATCAACGCGCGGCTGTTCGGCTTCATTCCGGCGCCGATCCTCTACGGCCTGGGCTCGCTCGCACCGGTCAAGCGCGCGATGAAGGTCGTCTTGAGCGACCTCGGCATTCCGCGCGATGCGTTCCAGTTCGTCAATTGGCCGACCCGCTACGACAACCGCGAAGCTGCGAAGGCGCTGAAAGGCTCCGGGATCGGCGTTCCGGACCTCGAGAGCTACGCGCCGGCGCTGTGGGATTACTGGGAGCGCCATCTCGACCCCGACCTGTTCGTCGACCGCAGCTTGTCGGGCCGCGTCAAGGGCCGGGTCGCCGTGGTGACCGGCGCATCGTCCGGCATCGGCCGCGCGACGGCGCGAAAGCTCGCCGAGGCGGGTGCCAAGGTCGTGCTGGTCGCCCGCGGCGAGGAGAAGCTCGTCGAGACCAAGAAGGAGATCGACGCGATGGGCGGAAGCGCGGTCATGTACACGGCCGACGTCTCGGACCTCGCCGCCTGCGACGCGCTGGTGCAGCGCGTCCTGAAGGAGCAGGGCGGCTGCGATTACCTGATCAACAACGCCGGCCGCTCGATCCGCCGCGGGATCGTCAATTCGTTCGACCGCTTCCACGATTTCGAACGGACGATGCAGCTCAACTACTTCGGCGCGATCCGGCTGATCCTGGGGTTCCTGCCCAGGATGATCGAGCAGAAGCGCGGCCACATCATCAACATCTCGTCGATCGGCGTGCTTTCCAATGCGCCGCGCTTCTCCGCCTACGTGGCGTCCAAGTCGGCGCTGGACTCGTTCTCGGCCTGCGTCGCCTCGGAGCTGGTCGACAAGAACATCGACTTCACGACCATCAACATGCCGCTGGTGCGCACGCCGATGATCGCGCCGACCCGCATGTACGACAGCATCCCGACGCTGTCGCCCGAGGAAGCGGCGGCGCTGGTCGTCGACGCCATCGTGCGCAAGCCGGTGCGCATCGCGACGCGGCTGGGCGTGTTCGGCGCGATCTGCCACGCGGTCGCGCCCAAGGTCACGCAGGTGCTGCTCAACACCGCCTACAACATGTTCCCGGATTCGGCTGCGGCGCAGGGGACGAAGGACGGGGAGCCGCAACGACTGTCCCCCGAGCAGATCGCTTTCGCGCAGCTCACCCAGGGGATTCACTGGTAGCACCGGCGGCGGCCTGCGGCCCGCGTGAGGTCGGTGCCCTCACGGCCCGCGGCGCCGGCACGGCGCGCGCCGCCTCGATCTCGGCGAGCGTGCGCGCGAACACCTGCGGATCCGCCAGCAGCGCGTTGTGACCGACACCGACGACGGGCAGGTCGATCGCTCCGTCCAATCGAGACGAGAGCTGTGGCGCGATCATCGAGTCGTGCCACGACCAGAGCGACACGAACCCCAGCGTGGGGTCGAGTGGATCGCTCGCGAGCGCCGCCAGCCACCGGTTGCCCGGCCGCAGCTGCGCAAGCGACGTCCCGGGGAACAGCCACGCGTGCACGCTGCCGTGGTGCGGCGCGCCGATCGTCAGCACGCGCGCGAGCTTGGCCGATCCGTACCTGCGGATGTAGGCGCGCGTCACCACGCCGCCCATGCTGTGCGAGACGATCATCGCCTGCGGCGCGCCGGTGACGGCGAGCACCGCGTCGAGCTTGTGCGCGAGCTGATCGGCGAAGACCTCGATCGAGGCGAGCGGCGGTCCGTAGGAAAGACTGGCGACGCCGTCAACGTCGCACTCCGCCAGAAAACGCGAAAGCCGCGTGAATACGCCGGCGTTGCACAGAACCCCGTGGACCAGCACGACGGGGATTCCGTTTCCCGCGGCGATGCGATCCGGAACGAGCCTGCGATAGAGCATCATTCGCGGCGCGGCCCCGGCGAGCGTGCGGAACTCTCGCCACACGAGGCGCAGCGTGCGGCGCAGGCCGATCCGCGCCTCGGGCGGTCGCGGCGAGCGGAAGATCCACGCCAGCGCGAAATAGACCGCGGTCATCACGGCGATCCCGGCGAAGTAGAACAGCGGCACGCCGAGGAGCCACGCGGCGACGCTGCCGCCCGAGTGCAGCGACCTCGCCATGACCAGCAGGTAGCCGAGGCCCACCGCAAGGGTCGCCAACCAGAGGGTCGCCGCCGTCCACATCGGCGTGACGCTCAGGTCCGGCTGGACGCCGCAAAATGGGCGCGCCAGGCTCGCAGCGCGCTCAATGCGGTCGCGAGGTCCGGCAGCAGCACGATGCCGGGAAGCGCCGCGCGCACGCGGCGCGTGATCTCCCCGCCCGCCCACAGTGCCACATCCTGCGGGAGCGCGCGCCGCAGCGCCGCGAGACCGTCAGTCGCCTGTCGCAACGGGAACGCGGTCGAAAACGACAGTGCGACGATGTCGCTGCGATGCGCCGCCGCCGCACGGCGCACGTCCTCCTGCGGCGTCTGGGTTCCGAGCGCGACGCACTGTGCGCCTTCGCACACCAGCAGTGCCTCGACCATCAGGAGCCCGAGCCCGTGCTGCTCGCCTGGCAGCGTCGTCAGCAGCACGCGCGGGGAGCCGTGCCCCCGTGGAAATGCATTGATGCCGGTGCGCAACGTCGCCTGCACCTGCTCGGTGTAGAAGTGCTCCTCGAACACCTCGAGCTCTCCACGCATCCAGGCGATGCCCACCGCGCGATTGAGGGGTGCGAGCGTGTCGACGACGAACTGCCCGAGACCTTGCCTCATCAGCCACTGCGCGAGGGTCTGCCGCAGGGCAGCCGGGTCGTGCGCTTTCAGCAGCGCGAGGGTGCCATGCTCGAGTGCCGGCCCGGCCGCGTCGCGGTGACGCGGCGTGTGTGCGTCGGCCAGTGCGTCGAGATCGGCGATCGACAGGCCGATGACCTTGCCGGGACGCAGGCCCGCGTCCATCAGGCGCTTGATCGCCCGCAGCTTGGCGATGTCGGCCAGCGCGTACTCGCGCTCGCCGTTGTCGTTGCGCACCGGATTGGGAAAGCCGTAGCGGCGCTCCCACATGCGAAGGACGTCCTTGGACAGGCCGGTCTCGCGCTCGGCGGCGCCGATGTTGAGGATCAACTCGTGGATCTCGCCAGCGTTCATGTCTGGATCGGTCGACGGGATCGTCGCGGGCCAGGATCCCATTCTAGGCGGGCCGGCGCGTCCTGTGCGCGACACCGAGTCGTCCGTAAAATCGCCGAAAACATTCCGCCGGAGGTGCCGAAAAGGCAGGTAGACCACGCCGGCCCGCGGAGCAGAGCACGCGACCCCGCGGGCGCGTAGGTCCCGTACACCGTCACGACGATCGCCAGCTCGAGCATCGCGCGCATGCCAGGCAAGGTCGGGAAGCGACGGCACGAAGGGCATCCGCAAGGACGATCCATTGCGTCGCAATGCGGGGGACAGGCAACGGCAGCAGCGGGAAACCGCGGCTGGAAACCCGATATAATACGCGGCCTCGGCGAGCTAGCTCAGTTGGTTAGAGCAGAGGAATCATAATCCTTTGGTCGGGGGTTCGAGTCCCTCGCTCGCTACCAGCATTCGAGTGTACGGACCGGAGACATCGGTAACAGTCCGTACCTAAGACATGGGTAACAACCTGGCGCCGAATGGGTTGTCGAGGGGTTGCAGGGTCTTTTGCTCCAAGTCGATGTAGCCGAGATCGTACTGCATGAAGCTTACGATCCAGATGCCGTCGTCGACTTCCTTGATGCCGACGCGCTGACCGGCGAGGACGCACGAGATGTTGATCTTCTTGCGGTGCATGCAGATGCGACCGCAGGCGGTGACCAGAACATCTTTGTCGTGCAACGGGTAGGTCA
>JAGXBK010000169.1 GCA_018971195.1 Betaproteobacteria bacterium | reverse complement strand
GTTCCGGCAATCGATGAACTTGCGTGCCATGGGTAGTCTCCTGCGCGCGGGAACGCCGTAAGCCCGGGAAGACCGCCCCGCCTCGCGGCCGGCCGGGACGATCATGCTGCGCCGGTGGATCCCGGGGGGCAATACGCGGAAATGCGTACGGGGGGCGGGCGAGCGGAGCGAGTGGGGATGCGACCCCGAAGGCGGAGTGCGGCCTTCGAGCGCGGCGTGTAGGCGGAGTGCCGGAATCTCCGGCGTCAGCCGCGCCGCATCGAGTCGAAGAAGTCCGCGTTGCTCTTCGTGGCCTTGACCTTGTCGAGCAGGAATTCCATCGCCTCGAGCTCGTCCATCGGATAGAGCAGCTTGCGCAGGATCCAGATCTTCTGGAGGATGTCCGGTTTCAGCAACAGCTCCTCGCGGCGGGTGCCCGAGCGGTTCACATTGATCGCCGGATAGATGCGCTTTTCAGCCATCCGCCGATCGAGGTGGATTTCCATGTTGCCCGTACCCTTGAATTCCTCGTAGATGACGTCGTCCATCCGCGACCCGGTGTCGATCAGCGCGGTCGCGATGATCGTCAGTGAGCCGCCTTCCTCGATGTTGCGTGCCGCGCCGAAGAAACGCTTCGGCCGCTGCAGCGCATTGGCGTCGACGCCGCCGGTCAGCACCTTGCCCGACGCAGGGACGACGGTGTTGTAGGCGCGGGCGAGCCGCGTGATCGAGTCGAGCAGGATCACGACGTCCTTCTTGTGCTCGACCAGGCGCTTCGCCTTCTCGATCACCATCTCGGCGACCTGCACGTGCCGGGTCGCGGGCTCGTCGAACGTCGAAGCGACGACCTCGCCACGGACCGTGCGCTGCATCTCGGTCACTTCCTCGGGCCGCTCGTCGATCAGCAGGACGATCAGGATGACGTCGGGATGGTTCGCAGTGATGGCATGGGCGACGTGCTGCAGCATCACGGTCTTGCCGGACTTGGGCGAGGATACGAGCAGGCCGCGCTGGCCCTTGCCGATCGGCGCGACGATGTCGATGATCCGGCCGGTGATGTTCTCCTCGGCCTTGATTTCGCGTTCCAGCACCATCGGCTCGTCGGGGAACAGCGGCGTCAGGTTCTCGAAGAGGATCTTGGACTTCGCATTCTCGGGCGGCTCGCCGTTGACCTTGTCGACCTTGACCAGCGCGAAGTAGCGCTCGCCGTCCTTGGGCGTGCGTATCTCGCCTTCGATCGTGTCGCCGGTGTGGAGATTGAAGCGGCGGATCTGGGACGGCGAGATGTAGATGTCGTCGGTGCCCGCCAGGTAGCTTGTGTCCGGTGAGCGCAGGAAACCGAAGCCATCCGGCAGGACCTCGAGGACCCCTTCGCCGAAAATGCTCTCGCCTTTCTTCGCCTGGCTCTTGAGCAGGGCGAAGATGAGGTCATGCTTGCGCATGCGATTCGCGCCCTCGATTTCCATCGAGTTGGCGATGTCGAGGATTTCGGATACGTGCTTGGCTTTGAGTTCAGAAAGGTGCATGGCGCGCGGAAACCGCGTAGGACGGTCCGTCGGACCGGATGGAAGAGTGGGGAATCCTGGGGGCGCCGCGGGGGGGCGGCTGCCTGGATTGTCGCCGGCGCTTTTTTGCGCTCGGCATGGCTGGGCGCTGGTCGCGCCCGCCAATCACCAGCAGAGGGTAACGGCCGTTGGGAGGGCTGTCAAGAAACGACGCTCAGAGATTGCTGTCGAGGAAGGCCGTCAGTTGCGATTTCGTCAGTGCCCCGACCTTTTGCGCGTGCACCTGGCCGCCCTTGTAGAGGATGACCGTGGGGATGCCGCGAATGCCGAACTTGCCCGGCGTCGACGGATTCGCATCGATGTCCAGCTTGGCGACGGTCAGCTTGCCCTCGTAGGCCCTGGCCACTTCGTCGAGAATCGGCGCGAACATCTTGCATGGTCCGCACCATTCGGCCCAGAAATCCACGAGCACCGGGTTTGTCGACTGGAGCACGTCCCGGTCGAACGTGGTATCGGTGACGTGCTTGATCGTGTCGCTCATTGGGGTCCTTTCCGGCTCGGGGAATCGTCTGCGACCGCGCGCGGCAGCCTGGGTGCGCGCGGCCGAAACTGAAGTTTACCGCAACGTCACATGTCGCCTGGTCGGCAAGCAAATGGGTGCATTCTGCTAAGATTCAAGCTTCCGGGGCCGCAAGCCCCGCCCGCCGTTTCCGCCCGTGCGCCGTTGACTGTCATGACCTACGTCGTCACCGAAAGCTGCATCCGCTGCAAATATACCGACTGCGTCGACGTATGCCCTGTCGATTGCTTCCGCGAGGGCCCCAACTTCCTCGTCATCGATCCCGACGAGTGCATCGATTGCACGCTCTGCGTTGCGGAGTGCCCGGTCGAGGCGATCTTCGCCGAGGACGACGTTCCGGAGCAGCAGCGGCAGTTCACGGCGCTCAACGCCGAGCTCGCCAAGCTCTGGAAACCGATCATCGAGCGCAAGCCGGCGCCCGAGGATGCGGACCAGTGGAAGGACGTTCCCGACAAGCTCCAGTACCTGCAGCGCTGAGCGCCTTTCGCGACACGGCGGACGTTTGACCGCCATGCGCTGCGCCCACTAGAATCGCGAGGATTTGCGCGCGTGCCGCGTCCTCCCGTCCACAGACTCCCACATCGATGATTCGACACACCGCATTTGCCGCCCTCCTGCTGGCGGTCGCAACCGCATCCGCGGCCCAGCCCGCGGCACCCACCGGCGATGCCGCCCGCGGCAAGGACAAGACGAGGATGTGCCAGGGCTGCCATGGCATCGACGGCTGGCGCGTCGCATACCCCGAGGTGTACAGCGTGCCAAGGCTCGGCGGCCAGCACGCCGCGTATCTCGAAAAGGCGCTGCACGAGTACAAGGACGGGGAGCGCAGCTTCCCGTCGATGCGTGCCATCGCAGCCACGCTCTCCGACCAGGACATCGCCGACCTCGCGGCGTACTACGCCCATGGTTCCACGAAGACGGCAGGCAAATGATGAACACGACGCGCATCTCCACTGTGTTCGCCGCGGTCGCGCTGCTCGCCTGTACCCCGGCGCTGGCCGCCGACCTGGCGGCCGGGCAGGCGAAGGTCAAGGAGGTATGCCAGGCCTGCCACGGCCTCGACGGCAACAGCCAGTCTCCGGACTATCCGCGACTCGGGGGACAGCACGCCGACTACCTCGCCAAGGCACTGCGCGACTACAAGTCGGGCGCGCGGAAGAACCCGATCATGAACGGGTTCGCTGCGACGCTCTCCGACCAGGACATCGACAACGTCGCCGCCTATTTTGCGGCGCAGCCGCCCGTCGTCCACACCAAGCGCTAGGCCACCGCTTCAGCGGGTCCGCGAGAGGCATTCGAGATACAGCGCTCCGTCCGGAGCGCTGCCGCTGCGCTGCGCCTGCCAGATCACCTCGCCCAGGCACTCGAGGACCGCATGCGCCGCGGCATGGGCATCGCCGCGCGCCGCCGCCAGCCGCTCGTAATGCGTGCGTATGCCGGGCGGCTGGTCGATCGCAAGCTGCTCCGCGACCGCGAGATGCAGCGACAGATGCAGGAACGGATTGACGTCACCCTGCTCGGGGCAGTAGTCGCGTCCGATGTGGCGGTCAGGGGTCTCGAGGATCGCATGGTATTCGGGATGCATCGCAATCAGCTGCGCAGCCGTCTGCGCGAGTCCTGACAGCGGCTCGCCCGCGCGGTGGCGGCGCCAGGCATCGATGAGGAACGTCCGCGCTTCGTCGCGGGTCGGCGCGAACATCGTGTCAGCGGGGCCTGGGCTTCGCCGCATGCCCCTTGTCGGGATACTCGCAGAGGTCCGCGATGACGCACTGCGGGCATTTCGGCGAGCGTGCGACGCAGGTATAGCGTCCCAGCAGGATCAGCCAGTGATGCGCGTGCAGCCGGAACTCGTCCGGCGTCGCCTTGAGCAGCGCCTGCTCGACGGCGAGAGGATCCTTGCCGGGAGCCAGACGCGTCCGGTTGGCGACGCGGAAGATATGCGTGTCGACGGCGATCGTCGGCTCACCGAACGCGACGTTGAGGACGACGTTGGCCGTCTTGCGCCCGACGCCGGGCAGCTTCTCCAGCGCTTCGCGCTCGCGCGGGACCGCACCGCCGTGCTCGCGCAGCAGGATCTGCGACAGCGCGACGATGTTCTTCGCCTTGTTGTTGTAGAGGCCGATCGAGCTCAGGTAGGGGATGAGGCCGTCGACGCCGAGCCTGACGATCGCTTGCGGCGTGTTCGCGACGGGAAACAGGCGCGCGGTCGCCTTGTTGACACCCTTGTCGGTCGCCTGCGCGGAGAGGACCACCGCCACCAGCAATTCGAAAGGCGTCCGGTGGTCGAGCTCCGACCGGGGCTCGGGATTGGCGGCGCGCAGCCGCTCGAAGATCTGCCGGCGCTTTTGGGGGTTCATCGTCAGCGGCGTGCCTCGGGATGGGCCAGCCGGGCGAGACGCTCGAGACGCGCGGGCTCGCTGGCGCGCAGGTCCGCGTCCTTGCCGAGGAGCGCATACGCCTTCGCGGCCCAGGACTGCGCCGCGCGCGGATCGCCGCGTGCCACAGCGATCTCGGCGAGTTCCTCGAACACGTAGCCATCCGGCGCACGCGCGGCCTCGAGCTCGATTGCCAGCGCGCGCTGGATCGCTTCCGCCTCGTCCAGCCTGCCC
Source organism: Betaproteobacteria bacterium (assembly GCA_018971195.1). GTDB lineage: Bacteria > Pseudomonadota > Gammaproteobacteria > Burkholderiales > Casimicrobiaceae > VBCG01. The sequence goes on along the minus strand of JAGXBK010000169.1, from coordinate 793 downwards.
AGCGAGCGCAGGCCGCGCGCGACCGTCCAGCGGGCGATTCGCGTCTTCCCGACGTCGCCTTGCGCCTCGCGCAGCGCGAGGGCGCGCTGCCAATAGGCCAGGGCCTGGGCGTAATCGCCGCGCTCGTGCATCGTCCAGCCGAGATTGTTCAAGATCGACGCGCGCCAGCCGCGCGATCGCGCATCGTTCGCCCGTTCCGCTTCGTCCAGCGCCTTCAGGTTCCAGGCCAGCGCAGCCTCGGCTGGGGCGGCGATGCCGAGCATGTGCAGGGCGTCGATCCGGTAATACGCGGCGCCGGGCAGGTGATCGTCACCTGACGTGGCAAGTGCCGCCTCGAACAGCGGGATTGCGTCGGTCCGGTCGCCCGACGAGTTGCGCACCCGCCCGCGCTCGAGCAGATAGCGAACGCGAACGCGGGCCGGCGCCCGGGGGAGGCTGGCTTCCACTGCGTCGAGCACGCGGTCGGCATCCGCGAATTTGCGCTGCAGCCCCAGTGTGCGCGCGACCTGGGTCCAAGCCTCCAGCGCTTCACGCGAGCCCGCGGGATGGCGCGCCTGCTCGGCGCGAAAGCGCCCTTCCGACGTACCCGGCGCATCGAAGTCCCATTGCCGGTCCAGGATCTCCGAATAGTCGGCGATGGGGCTGGCGAGCGCGGTCATCGCGATCGCCGCAGCGAGGAGGGCGGGCGCGCCGACCATGGGTGGGGTCACGAAGCGGTTGCTGCAGCACGCCGGGCGCGTGCGCGCGCCAGCGCGGCGTCGACCGCGGCCTTGCGCTTGCGCTCGTCGGCGGA
>JAGXBK010000168.1 GCA_018971195.1 Betaproteobacteria bacterium | reverse complement strand
GATCACACCGAAGCCCTGATCGCAGCCGGAAAGAACCGGATGCGACCGATCACCATGACCACCCTTGCCGCTATCCTGACGCTGCTGCCGCTCGCGTTCGCGATCGGCCAGGGCTCGCAGATGCAGCAACCGCTGGCCATTGCGATCATCTCCGGTCTCATCGTCGCGCTGCCGTTGGTGCTGCTCGTCATGCCGGTGCTGTTCGACCTGTTCACCCGCCGACGCTCGCGCCCGGCGCCGCCGCCAGCATCCGCGCCGACGCATTGATGGCGGTGTCGATGTGCGAAAGAGCGTGAACGGGACCACGATGCCGTGGTCCCGTGCGGCAAACTGCGCGAGCCGCTGCGCTGACGTGCCGCGGCGGATCAGCGAAGACGCGCGATCAGATCCGCCAGCGCCTTCTCGCAGGCAGCCTGGTCGGGTTTCTTGGCGCTGAGCTTGTCGAGCGTGAAGTCGACCTGATTGTCGATCGCCTTCCACCGGTTGTAGCTCTTCTTCTTGTTCGCGTCCTCGTGGTTGTCCCACACGGTCTCGAGTTCCTTGAGACGCTTGCGAGCGCCCGCGATGTCACCCCCCTTGGCGAGCTTCAGCGCGTCCTCGGCGATCGTCCGGTATTCGGACAGGTCACCGAGCGGTGACGTCGCGGCAGTGGCGGCCATCGAGCCGGTCTGCGCCTGCGCAGCGACGAGGCCGGGTGTCGCGACGAGCGCGACGCAAAGCAGAGTCCGGGTAATCGGTTGGAGCTTGAACGAGCGTGGCATGACATGGCCTCCCTGGGTTGGCGGAGCGCGGGGCTCCGCAGTTGATTCTTCTGGGTCGTTCAACGCTGCGGGCGGCCTTTCGTTGACCCCCCGCATGCGGCATCGCGTCGGCCCCCGGACCCGGGCCGCAGGTCATTCGTCCGATGCGCCGAGCCACCCGAACTCGACCGGGATGCATACGTAGAAGATTCGGGCGTTTTCCGCGCGTACGAGCTCGAGCAGGCGGTCGGCGTGCTCCCGGTCGGTGGCGAACTCGACCTCGAATGGATGGTCCGCCCCGATCTCGACGAGGTTTTCCCCCTGCTGGACCTTGTCGCGGCCGAAACCGGCATGGGCCCGGAACGTAGTGCCCCCGGCGACCCCGACCTTGTCGGCGCACTCGAGCAGCCAATCGCGGATCGGCACACCATGCAGCTTCCTCTTTCCCAACGTGTAGAAGCGCAGCAAGACCTGTTGCATCGCAATCTCCTGAGAAAAGGACCCTGGAATCCCGGGGACGTTTCGGTAGGGCAGGCGACAAGGGCGCCGTCGGCGGTCGCGGCGTCAGCAAATCGACGGTGCGGAAACAGCCGGTTCGACCGGAGCGCCGGACGCGAGGGTGGCGGCCGTCCGGGCGCGAAGGTCGACCAGCGCGTGCACGACATCGACGGTCGGCGTCGGCACGCCGGTGGCCCGGCCGAGCTCGAGGATCACGCCGACCAGCGCATCGATTTCCAGCGGGCGACCGAGCTCGAGGTCCTGCAGCATCGACATCTTGTGGGGGCCGAGTGCGGCGGCCCCGGCCAGGCGGCGCTCGGCGTCGACCCGCAGCCGCAGTCCGAGCCTGGCGCCGATCGCCTCGGCCTCGCGCATCATGGACAGCAGCACGGCGCGTGTTCCCGCATCGGTCGCGACGACATCGATCGTCGCGCAAGTCAGGGCGCTCACCGGGTTGAAGCACAGATTTCCCCAGAGCTTGAGCCAGATCTCGTCCCGGATGTCGCTGCGTATCGGAGCGTCGAATCCGGCGGACTCGAACATCGCATGCAGCCGCTCGATGCGCGGCGTGCGGCGACCGTCGGGCTCGCCGATCGGGAACTTGCCTCCATGCTCGTGACGGATCACGCCGGGCGCGACGATCTCGGTCGCCGGGAAGACCACGCATCCGACCGCGCGCTCGGACCCTAGCACGCGGCGCTGCCGGCTGCCAGGATCCACGCTCGCCAGCGCGAGGCCGCGGAACGGGACTCCCGGGACATCGAAATACCAGTACGGCAGGCCGTTGCTCGAGGTCACGATCGTCGTGTCGTCGTCGAGCAGCGGCTGCATCGAATCGACGGCACCGGAAATCGAGTGCGCCTTGAGCGCGATGATGACGTAGTCCTGCGGCCCGAGCTCCTCCGGGCGATCCGTGCACCGGACGCGCTGGACTTCCTCGCTTCCATCGATCAGCAGCCGCAGTCCGTCGCGGCGCATCGCGGCCAGGTGGGGGCCGCGCGCAACGAGGCTGACGTCGATTCCGGCGCGCGCGAGCCGGTGCCCGATGTAGCCCCCGATCGCACCCGCTCCGAAGATGCACACCTTCATGGCGTCGGCACGTCGGATCGCATCGGGACATTATTTCACATCGCTGCGGAGGCTGGTCGGGGACTTCGGGGGAATCCAGGCGGCCAGCGCGGGCATCGCCCCGGGTTTCGGGTCGGCGGCCGGATGCGCCGGCCCGTTCGACGGAGCGATCTGCCGGGCGAGAAGCGTGACCAGGGCGTGCACGGCCTCGATGTGCGGCGTCGGCGTGCGCGTCAGGCGCCCGAGCTCGACCACGGACCCGACCAGCGCGTCGACCTCGGGCGCCCGCCCGGCCTCGACGTCCTGCAGCATCGAGGTCTTGTGCCGACCGACTTTCTCGGCGCCGGCGATGCGCTGCTCGAGGGTCATGCGAAAGCCGACGCCGAGCTTCGCCGCGACCGCCTGCGCTTCGCGCATCATCTCCGCTGCGAGCTCGCGCGTCGGCTGGAAGCGGCAGATGTCCACCAGCGTCGCCCGCGACAGTGCGCTGATCGGATTGAAGGTCAGGTTGCCCCAGAGCTTGAGCCAGATCTCGGCCCGGATGTCGTCCAGCACCGGCGCCTTGAATCCTGCGTCGATCAGGCATTGCGACGCCCGCGTGACGCGCCCGGTGATCGAGCCGTCGAGCTCGCCCAGCGGAAGCCGGTTGCCCTCGATATGGCGCACGACGCCGGGCGCGACGAGCTCGGAGGCCGGGTAGACGACGCAGCCGATCACGCGCTGGGCGGGAATGCATTCGCCGATAACGCCCCGCGGGTCGACGCTATGCACCCGCGTCCCCTCCAGCTCGCCGCCGTGCCGCTGGAAATACCAGTACGGGATGCCGTTCTGCATCGTGATCACCGCGGTGTCCGGCCCGAACAGCGCGGGCAGGTCGCCGGCGACGGCTTCGACCTGGTGCGCTTTCACGGCCAGAATCACGATGTCCTGCGCGCCGGTGACGGCATAATCCGATGTCGCCACGACATTGCTCGCCACCTGCTCGGTCCCGTCGCCCATGACCAGCCTCACGCCGTTCCGGCGAATCGCTTCCAGGTTCGCGCCGCGCGCAATGAACGTGACCTGCTGGCCGGCCAGTGCCAGCCTCGCCCCGACGAGGCCGCCGACGGCCCCGGCCCCGATGATCGCGATCTTCATCGATTCTCCCTCGTTGCATCCTGTTCGGCGGCGGCTCCGGCGGCTGTGCCGGCAGCAGACCCCTGGCGGAATGCTACGTAGGGATATCCATAGGCGCCACTTTGCATTTCTTATCCGGATCATCAGGGATACTTATATGACGGCGGGACTGCGCGGGATTGCGCCGCGGCAGGACGCACGATGACCCGCCCGCCCGCGCCGGAAGACCTTCCGCTCGGGCCGTGGAACCCCGGCATCCGCTCCGAGGTCCCCGAAGCGCTGCGCGAGCAGTACACGATCCTTCGCCCCGACAACGTCTACACGGGGATCGCGAAGGCGCGCGAGCTTCGCGACCTCACCGGACTGGGCATTGGCGAGCTGGTCGCGTTCCGGCCGCAGAGACTCGCGCTGCACGAACTGCTGATCCGCGTGACCGCCGATCTCTCGGTCCCGGACGGCTCCAGGATCGAGGACCTGGGCATCAACTTCCGCCGCATCACCGGCCGCATCCTCGCCCGGCACGTGGAGCCGCGAATGGGCGACATCGTGTCGATCTACGATGGCGCGCGGCGCGATCTTGCCGAACGCATCGGGCGCGAGATCGCGCGCGCGATGCCGGATTCGTCTGCGTCGACCGGTCCCGCGACGCCACCGCCGGCATTCTCGCGCCTGCGCCGGCTCATCGCGCGCGAGCACCTCCCGGCGGCGCCGGTGGAGCCGGACGACGTCGCACAGGCGCGACGGGTCGCCGAATGGCGGACCGGCGCGCGCGAGGCCTCGACCGATATCGAGCGGGCGGCGTATCGCGCGCTCGCGAAGCTCATGTCCGCCATCGTCATACGTCACGGACGGATCTGGGGGGGCCGGGACCTCATCGCGTCGCTCGCCGTCGACCTCGCCTGCAACGACTTCGCGAGCGACGCGATCGGCCGGCTGATCGATGGCTGCGTCACGGATGCGGCGCGCGCCGACGGCTACATGCTTCTGCCGCCGCAGCAGCAGCCCGTCGTCATGAACACCAAGGGTCCTTCCGCCTCGGGCAAGAGCACGCTCCGGCCGCTGCAGAGGAAGCTCGCCGGCGACATCGGGATCGACTGGGCCGAATTCGCGCTGATCAGCCCCGACATCTGGCGCAAGCAGCTCATCGACTACGGCAGGCTGGGCGAGGCGTTTCGCTATGGCGGCGCGTTCAGCGGCGACGAGCTGCAGATCATCGACCAGAAGCTCGATCGCTACATGGCACGCAAGGCCGAGCGCGGGGCGATGCCGCACCTGCTGATCGACCGATTCCGGTTCGACAGCTTCGCACCCGACTCGAACGAGGCGGGAAGCAACCTCCTGACGCGCTTCGGACAGGTCGTCTACCTGTTCTTCATGATCGCGCCGCCCGAGATGCTCGTCGAGCGCGCCTGGAAGCGCGGACTCGACGTCGGTCGCTACAAGGCGGTCGACGACACGCTCGCCCATGCGGTCGAGGCCTACACGGGCATGCCTGACCTGTTCTTCACCTGGGTCGAACGCGACGACAAGGACGTGCACTTCGAGTTCCTGGACAACAGCGTTCCGGCCGGCGAGCGTCCGCGCACGGTCGCTTTCGGCCGCAACCACAGGATGAACGTGCTCGACGTCAAGTGCCTGCTCGACGTCGAACGGTTCTGCAGGATCGACATCAACGCCACTGCGCCGCAGTTCCTATATCGCGACCCGACGCTGCTCGCGCCGGAGAGGAGCGCCGGCTTCCTGGCGCGCTGCGTGCAGCGCTTCGCCGAGGTGAGCTTCGCCGAGCAGGCCACCGGGCGCGTCTACCTGCACGTGGCGTCGGGCCACCCGGCCTGGGTCGATCGCGCGGCGCTCGAGCGCGCGCTCGCGGACCCCGACACGCGGGCCGGACTGCGGGCGAGCGTTCCGGCGCTGCTCGACGCGCCGGTGCCCGATGCCCCCGGCTCCCGCTTCCTTCGCGACGACGCGCCAGCCGGACGCGTGCCGACCCTCGGCGCCTGGGGCGATCGCGCCGAGCCGCAGCGTCCCGGCGGTCAGGGCGAGTAACGCTCTCGCAGCAGGTTCTTCTGCACCTTGCCCATCGCGTTGCGCGGGAGTTCGGCGACGATGTGCACGCGCTTGGGGACCTTGAAGCGCGCGATCTCGGTGTGCAGCGCGTCGATG
>JAGXBK010000029.1 GCA_018971195.1 Betaproteobacteria bacterium | reverse complement strand
AGGCCATGGCCGGCACGCTCGCCCATTTCATCGCCTTCGGCCGCCTGCCCGAACTCGACGCGCGGCGGCGCCCGCTCGCCTTCTTCGGCGAGACGATTCACGACCGCTGCTACCGGCGCCCGTTCTACGAGCGCGGGATGTTCGCCAAGTCCTTCGACGACGAAGGCGCGCGCGCCGGCTGGTGCCTGTACGAGCTGGGCTGCAAGGGCCCGCTGACCTACAACGCCTGCGCCACCGTGAAGTGGAACGGCGGCAGCTCGTTCCCGATCCAGACCGGGCATGGCTGCATCGGCTGCTCCGAGCCCGGCTTCTGGGACCGCGGCGGCCTCTACCAGCCGCTGTCGACGCCGACGCTCGCGCTCGGCCCCACGGCCGGCGGCGCTGCCGTGGCCGGGGTCGCGCTGGGCGCGCTCGGGGCCGCGCTGGCGCGCCAGCGCCGCGACGGCGGGGCCGAAGCGACGAAGGGGGGCGACGATGGAACTGCTTGACTTCGCGCGCGGCATCGCGCTGCGCTGGGCCTGCGCCCTCTTCGTCGGCGGCTGCCTGTGGCGCCTCGTCGGCGTGCTGCTGCTGCCGCGCCGGCGCGACCTGGCGCCGCCGCGCGAAGGCGCCCATCCGCCTGCGGTGGCGGCATTGCGCGCCATCGTGCGCCATCTCTGGCCGCGCCCGAATTTCGCCGGCTCCACCTTGTTCGCCACCGTCAACAGCTACGTCTTTCACATCGGCCTCGCGGTCGTGGTGTTCGGCCTCGCGCCGCACATCCTCTTCGTGCGCCGGCTCGTCGGGCTGTCCTGGCCGGCGCTGCCGAACAACCTCGTATTCGGCGTCGGCGTGCTCACCCTCGCGGCATTGGCGGCGGTGCTGGCGCGCCGCCTCGTCCATCCTGTGATGCGCATGCTCTCGGGCGCGGGCGACTACCTGAGCTGGCTGCTCACGGCCCTGCCGGTGGCCAGCGGCCTGCTCGCCGCGAGCCACCTCGGCGCCCGCTACGAAACCCTGCTCGCGATCCACGTGCTGACGATCGCGGCCTTCCTCGCCTGGTTTCCGTTCGGCAAGCTGATGCACGCCTTTCTCTTCGCCTTCTCGCGCGGCGCCACCGGCATGCGCTTCGGGCGCCGTGGAGTGGATTCATGAGCCCGCAGGCTCTGTTCGACCAGCAGGGCGACCGCAGCGAAGCCGATCGCCTGGGCGCCGCGTTGCGCGGTTTCGTGCGCGAGTTCAGCGTCACCACCGCCTTGCACGTGGAATCCTGCGTGCGCTGCGGGCTCTGCGCCGAGGCCTGCCATTTCTACACCGCCACCGGCGACCCGAAATACACCCCGGCGCACAAGCTCGAGCCGCTGCGGCGCGCCTACTTCCGCGAGGCCGGCCCGTTCGCGCCGCTGGCGCGCCTGATCGGCTGGCCCAGGGCGCCGACGCTGGATGAGCTGCGCCAATGGCAGTCGCTGATCTACGACTCCTGCACGATGTGCGGGCGCTGCACCCTCGTGTGCCCGATGGGCATCGACATCGCCGAGCTCGTCAAGGAATCGCGCCACGCGATGTTCGACGCCGGGCTCATCCCCGAGCGCCTGGCCTTGATGGACCGCACCGCCGAGCAATGGGGCAGCCCGGCGACCCCGGCCGAAGACCTGCCCGACATCCTGCACGACATCGCCGAGGAGTTCGGCGTCGAGATCCCCTGCGACCGGCCCCATGCCGAGGTGCTGATGACGGCGGCGCCGGCCGAACTCGGCGAGCACACGAAGGCGCTGGCCGCGGCGGCGAAGATCCTCAACCGCGCCGGCGTCGACTGGACCCTGCACCGCGGCGGCTTCGACGCCAGCAACGTCGGCTTCAACAACGGCGACCTGCGGCTGCAGGAAAAGCTCACGCGCGCCCTCGTCGACACCGCCTTGCAGATCGGCGCCACCACCTTGCTGCTGCCCGAATGCGGCCACGCCTACGGCGCCGCGCGCTGGGAGGCGGCGCGCTGGTACGGCCAGGCGCTGCCGCTGCGCGTGGTGCACATGACCGAGTACCTGGCCGAGCTGGTCGAGGCCGGCCGCATCCGGCTGCAGCCGATCGGCGAGACCGCGACCTTCCACGACCCCTGCCAGATCGTGCGCCGCGGCGGGCTCGAACGCGCCGCGCGCACCGTGATCGCGGCACTCGGGCTGGAACTCATCGAGATGAAGGACCATGGGGTCGAAGCCTATTGCTGCGGCGGAGGCGGCGGCGTCGTCTCGAACGTGCGCGCCACCGCGCTGCGCCACAAGGTGTTCGAGATCAAGAAGCGCCAGGTCGAGGAGACCGGCGCGCGCCGCTTCGTCACGAGTTGCGGCCAGTGCCGCATCACGCTCGAGATGGGCGCCCAGCACGTGAACTGGGACCGCGCGACCGAGAGCCTGGTCGAGCTCGTCGCCGACCGCCTCGCGGACTGAACCGGGACCACAGGAATGGAAAAGAGAATCGTCGTCGATCCGGTGACGCGCATCGAAGGCCATCTGCGCGTCGAGGTGCGCGCCGGCGCCGACGGCCGCATCGCCGAGGCCTGGAGCTCGGGCACGATGGTGCGCGGCATCGAGATCATCCTGCGCGGGCGCGACCCGCGCGAGGCCTGGGCCCTGGCCCAGCGCATCTGCGGCGTGTGCACGCTGGTGCACGGCATCGCCTCGGTGCGCGCGGTGGAGAACGCGCTCGGCTGGGCGATTCCCGCCAACGCCCAGCTCATCCGCAACCTGATGATCGGCGCGCAATTCGTGCACGACCACGTGATGCATTTCTATCACCTGCATGCGCTGGACTGGGTCGACGTGGTCTCGGCGCTGAAGGCCGACCCGAAGGCGACCTCGGCGCTGGCGCAGTCGATCTCGGGCTACGCGAGGTCGAGCCCGGGCTATTTCTCCGACGTCCAGAAGCGCGTGAAGACCTTCGTCGAATCGGGCCAGCTCGGCATCTTCGCCAACGGCTACTGGGGCCACCCGGCCTACCGCCTGCCGCCCGAGGCGAACCTGATGGCGCTGGCGCATTACCTGGACGCCCTCGCCTGGCAGCGCGACGTGGCGCGGCTGCACGCCTTGTTCGGCGGCAAGAACCCGCACCCGAACTTCCTCGTCGGCGGCGCGGCCAGCCCCATCAGCGCCGGCCCGGGCAGCGACGGCACGGCCGCGACGAGCCTGAACCTGGTCTCGCTCGAAGAGGCGCGCGCCATCATCCGCACGATGCGCGAATTCGTCGACCAGGTCTACCTGCCCGACACCCTGGCCATCGCCGGCTACTACAAGGACTGGTTCGCGCGCGGCGAAGGCGTCGGCAACTTCCTGACCGTGGGCGACTTCCCCTCCAAGGGCATCGACGATGCCGCCTCGCGCCTGATCCCGGCCGGCGTGATCCTTGGGCGCGACCTCTCGCACATCGAGCCGATCGACCTGCGCGACCCGAACCAGGTGCAGGAGTTCGTCGCCCATTCCTGGTACGACTATTCCAAGGGCAGGCAGGCCGGGCTGCACCCGCACGAAGGCGAGACCACGCTGCACTACGACGGGCCGAAGCCGCCTTACGAGCAGCTCGACGTGGAGGCCGGCTATTCGTGGCTGAAGTCGCCGCGCTGGCGCGGCAAGGTCATGGAAGTGGGGCCGCTGGCGCGGGTGGCGATGCTTTACGCGAGCGGCCACGAGCCCACGCGCGCGCTCGCCGCCCAGGCCTTGCGCACGCTCGACCTGCCGCTGCAAGCATTGTTCTCGACCCTGGGGCGGACGGCGGCGCGCACGCTCGAGACCAAGCTCATCGCCGACCAGATGCCGTCCTGGCTCGACGCCTTGCTCGCCAACATCCGCGCCGGCGATTCGGGCGTGCACAACGCCGCGCTCTGGGAGCCCTCGACCTGGCCGCGCCAGGCGCGCGGCGTGGGCTTCATGGAGGCGCCGCGCGGCGCGCTGTGCCATTACGTGGTGATCGAGGACGGCCGCATCGCCAATTACCAGGCCGTGGTGCCGAGCACCTGGAACGCGGGTCCGCGCGACGCCGCCGGCCAGCCCGGGCCTTACGAGGCGGCGCTGATGGACCGCCACGAACTGCACGACCCCGAGCAGCCGCTCGAGATCCTGCGCACCATCCACAGCTTCGACCCCTGCATCGCCTGCGCCGTGCACGTGAGCGATGCGAACGGGGCGCCGCGGGTGCAGGTCGAGACCCGGGTGTAGGCGCGCCGGCGAGGCTTCGGGCGCACCGAACGGAACCGGCGGCGCACGCACGCGGCTTCGCAGCGTGGCCGCGCCGCTTCACTTCTCGGGCTCCAGAGCCGCCGCGCAATGGCGCACGAAGGCCTCGGCGCCTTGCCCCAGATGCTTGTCCCGGTGCACCACCATCGCCAGCCTTCGCGTCGCGCGCGGCAGGCGGGTCGACACCTCGACGAGCAAGCCCTGTTCGAGTTCGCGCGCCACCACTTCGCGCGCCAGGCAGCCGAGCGCGACGCCGGCGGCGACGAGGCGCTTGATCGCCTCGGTGCTGCCGAGCTCGAACTCCACCCGCATCGAGCCCAGGCGCTCGAGCAGCCAGCGGTCGACCGCCTCGCGCGTGCCCGAGCCCTGCTCGCGCAAGGCCCAGGGCGATTCGCGCAACTGGCGCAGGCCCGCGGTCTGGTGCGCCAGCGCGTGGTCGGGCGCGGCCACGATCACCAGTTCGTCGCTGAGCCAGGGGTGGACGATCAGCTGCGGGTGGGTCTGCGGCCCTTCGATGAAGCCGATGTCGACATCGAAGGCAGCCACCGCGGCAATCACCTCGCGCGTGTTGCCGATCATCAGATGGACCGGGCTCGCCGGATGGTCCCCCTTCCAGCGCGCGATCAGCTCGGGCAGCATGTATTCGCCGATCGACAGGCTCGCCGCCACCCGCAGCGGCGCGTCGTGCTCGCCCGAGAACAGGGTCTGGGCCTCGGCCGCGCGGTCGAGCAGCGCCGCCGCCTTGGGCAGCAGCGCGCGCCCGTTCTCGTTGAGCAGCAGGCGGCGCCCGACGCGGTCGAACAGCAGCACGCCCACCGCGGTTTCGAGGTCGGCCAGCGCCGCGCTCGCCGCCGATTGCGAACGCGCCACCTGATCGGCCGCACCGCGCGTCGTGCCGGCCCGCGCGGTGGCGACGAAGACCTCGAGCTGGCGCAGGCTCAGGCGCAGCCGAACGCTCGCCGAGGGCAAAGTTTGCTGACCCATTTTTCAGCTCATCCTTAGCGCAATTGTCCGCTTTTTCTTTTGATTGCAGAGGGCTAGCATGACCTTGTCGTATTCATGGTCATGATGTCGCCAGACCCCTCGGCGGCGTCCGCGCGCAACGCCCGAGGAACCCGACGATGAAGGCCCTGGTTTCCCCGCACGGCAGCACCACGCTGCGGCCCCTGCTGCTCGAAGGCCAGGCGCTGGCGCAGGAGCGCGAGCGCGCCGCCACCCTGCCCGCCCTGCGCGTGAGCTCGCGCGAACGCGGCGACATCATCATGCTCGGCATCGGCGGCTTCACGCCGCTCCACGGCTTCATGACCCACGCCGACTGGGAGGGCGTCTGCGACGGCATGAAGACCGCGAGCGGGCTGTTCTGGCCCATTCCGATCACGCTGTCGGCGACCCGGGCGTTTGCCGACGGGGTGCGTACGGGTGCGGACATCGCGCTGGTCGACCCCGACGACGGTGGCCTGCTCGCGACGATGAAGGTCACCGAGAAATACGCGATCGACAAGGCGCACGAGTGCGCGACGGTGTTCAAGACTACCGACCTCGAGCACCCGGGCGTGAAGCTGGTGATGGGGCAGGGCGACATCAACCTCGCGGGCCCGATCAAGGTGCTCTCCACCGGCGACTTTGCGACGAAATACGGGCAGCTGTTCCTGACGCCGGCGGATACGCGGGCGCTGTTCACCTCGCTGGGCTGGTCGAAGATCGCGGCGTTCCAGACGCGTAACCCGATGCATCGCTCGCACGAATACCTGGCCAAGGTCGCGATCGAGGTCTGCGATGGCGTGCTGGTGCATTCGCTGCTCGGCGCGCTCAAGCCCGGCGACATCCCGGCCGAGGTGCGCACCCGGGCGATCTCGGTGCTCGCCGACAGGTATTTCGTCAAGAAGACCGTGGTGCAGGCGGGCTACCCGCTGGACATGCGCTATGCGGGTCCGCGCGAGGCGCTGCTGCACGCGCTGTTCCGCCAGAACTACGGCTGCTCGCACCAGATCGTCGGGCGCGACCACGCGGGCGTGGGCAGCTACTACGGGCCGTTCGACGCGCACCACATCTTCGACGAGATCCCGAAAGGGGCGCTCGAGACGCAGCCGCTCAAGATCGACTGGACATTCTGGTGCTACAAGTGCGGCGGCATGGCATCGGCGCGCACCTGTCCGCACGACGACGCCGACCGATTGCTGGTGTCGGGGACCAAGCTTCGCAAATGGCTGTCGGAAGGCAGCGACGTTCCCGCAGAGTTCAGCCGGCCCGAAGTGCTCGAGGTCCTGCGCGAGTATTATTCGGGCCTCGACGCATCGCAGAAGGTGGAGGTCAAGCTGGCCGGCCATTCCGCCCGCTGACCTTGTGTAAGAAATCCCCGGACCCGACGATTGGGAACGCCTCCAGGAAGTGATCAGGTGCCGCAGAACGTGCGATAGCATGCTGTCACCGCGGCTGGGGCCGGCGCGGCATAAGGGGCCAGACCGGCGGTCTCGTCGTAGGGACGCCTGAGGGCAGCAAGCATTCGTCGAAACGCCGCGAGATCGCCCTGGTCGGACGCGGCGGCCAGCGCCTCTTCGACGCGATGGTTGCGGGCGATGACGTAGGGATTGACGCTACGCATCGCCTTGGCGCGCGCGAGACCTCCAATTGCCGCACCATGCCCTGCGCCGCCGCTCTCGCTGTCGCAGCGAGCTCGCCAGCGGGCCAACCACCGATCCGGCGCGCGCGCATCGGCAAACAGCGCGCGCAGCGGCGCTTCGTCGCCGGCAGCGGCGTCGGCGCCGAAAAGCCCGTCGACCGTCATCATTCGGTTGTAGCCCCACTGGTATTCCGCAGGGGCGCAGGCTTCCGCTCGCCCACGCCCCGGAGCAGGTGGCGTGTGAGCCCATCGCATACGGCTCGGACGTGGTCAGCTCGGGATTGATGTGCTTGGGATCGATGTTCTGCGACGCCAAGACGACGGCCTGTCCGATCGTCATGCCGAGGAAGTTCTCCCAGCCGACGGTCTCCGTGTGGGGATCCTGGAAGGCCTCCTTGGTCACCATGCGGATGGGACCGCGGCCGGCGGCGACCTCCTTCAGGAAAGCGTGGTTGCGCAGGCAGGTCGGCACCGGGTGGCGGTCGATGTAGTCCCCTACCAGAGCCTTGGTGTCCTCGTACCACCGCTTCTCGCTGCGAGATCCAGATCCTGTAGCGCCATTCAAGCGCTGTATGGCCGTATAACAAAATTTTTCATTGGCCGCCCGCACGCCTAAGTAGAATAGGGCGCAGGAGGAGGAAGATTCCATGCTGATCGTTAATCCGTTCGCAGTCGCGGGCGCGTCGCTGCCTGCCGGCTTCCTGCAGTGGTTTCTGGTGCTGATGCTCCTGGCCGTGGTGGCCGGGACGCTCTTTGACATCGTCCACAAGGGTAGCGCGAGATATTTCTTCGCCAACATGCGCTTGTCTAAGCACAAGGGCCGCGAGATAGGGGGCGGCGAACTGGTCTCGATCGCCTTGCAGACCGCGGTAGTCGACGTGCTCACCTCGGGCGAGTTCTGTAACCGGAAACGCCGCGTGGCACACCTGCTCGGCATGTACGGGTTCGTCCTCTACGTGGTGGCCACGGCGGTCATGGTGTTTGGCTACCCCACCGCTTCCGCACCGACGCCGGCCATCTGGCCGCTGCTGTGGTGGATCGGCGCCCTGATGGTGCTGGTGGGCGGCTGCTGGTTCTGGCTCTTCATCCGCGTGGACGTCGCCGCGGAGGGCCAATCGCCCTTCCGCCTGGCGAAGGCGGACCTCTTCGTCCTGTCGCTGGTCGCGAGCGTGACGCTCGCGGTCGTGTGGGCCGCCACGGGGGGCGGCGTGGGCCTGGTCTTCTGGCTCTACATCATCGCGACCATCGTGCTCTTCGGCGGGGTGCCGTGGTCGAAGTTCGCCCACATGTTCTTCAAGCCGGCGGCTGCCTTTGAGAAACGCGTCTCCAGGGCAAATGGCACGGCCGAGAACCTGCCGACGCAGACCCGTGACGATCCCGCACAACAACAACGACATTCGATGGATCTGTTGCGGGATGCCCCGGCGGACATGGGACTCGGCATCAAGCGCGAGGCACCCCGCCACTACTAGAAATCAGGCCGCAAGCTCAATCGGAACAGTTTAAGGAGCCGACTTAATGCCTACCTTCGTCTACATGACGAGGTGCGACGGATGCGGACACTGCGTCGACATCTGTCCCTCGGACATCATGCACATCGACGAGACGTATCGCCGGGCCTACAACATCGAGCCGAACATGTGCTGGGAGTGCTACTCCTGCGTGAAGGCTTGCCCCCAGCATGCGATCGACGTGCGCGGATATGCCGATTTCGCCCCGCTCGGCCATAGTGTTCGCGTCGACCGCGACGAACGCAAGGGCACGATCGCCTGGAAAATCAAGTTCCGGGATGGTACGGAGAAGAACTTCCTGTCGCCCATCACCACAAAACCCTGGGGCACGGCGATCCCCAAACTCGCGGATGTTCCCGGGCCGAGCAAGGAAATGCGCGACGGCCAACTCTTGTACAACGAGCCGAAATACATCCGGCTGGACGAAGGCAGCCTGCGCACACTCAAGGATGCCGGCCTCAACCTGAAGAAAGGCGTGTACTACTGATGGCCTACAACATGATCGTCGAAGATGGCATCGATATCCTGGTCGTCGGTGCGGGGCTTGGCGGCACGGGTGCCGCATGGGAAGCAAGATTCTGGGGGCAGGACAAGAAGATCGTCATCGCCGAGAAGGCCAACATCGATCGCTCCGGCGCGGTCGCCCAGGGCCTATACGCCATCAACTGCTACATGGGCACCCGCTGGGGCGAGAACAACCCCGAGGACCATGTCCGCTACGCTCGCATTGACCTGATGGGGCTGGTGCGGGAAGACCTGTTGTTCGACATGGCCCGTCACGTCGACTCCACCGTGCACCAGTTCGAGGAGTGGGGCCTGCCCATCATGAGGAACCCGAAAACCGGGCGCTACATGCGTGAAGGGCGATGGCAGATCATGATCCACGGCGAGTCCTATAAGCCCATTGTTGCCGAGGCCGCCAAGAAATCGGCGGATAAGGTCTTCAACCGCATCTGCGTCACCCACCTGCTAATGGATGAAAGCAAGCCGAACCGGGTTGCCGGTGCCGTCGGGTTCAACGTCCGCACGGGCAACTATCACGTCTTCAAGGCGAAGACCGTGGTCTGCGGTGCGGGCGGTGCCTCCAACATCTTCAAGCCGCGCTCAACAGGCGAAGGCGCCGGCCGCACCTGGTATGCGCCCTGGTCGTCCGCGTCCGCCTACGGGCTCATGATCAATGCCGGCGCCAAGATGACGCAGATGGAAAACCGGATCGTGCTGGCGCGCTTCAAGGACGGTTACGGCCCGGTCGGGGCCTACTTCCTGCACCTCAAGACCTATACGCAAAATGCACTGGGCGAAGAATACGAATCCAAGTGGTTCCCCGCGTTGCAGAAAATGGTCGGCAAGGAGTATCTCGATCCGGAGGCTTCGCACCTGACCCATCGGCCCATCCCGACCTGTTTGCGCAACCATTGCATTATCAGCGAGGTAAATGCCGGCCGCGGCCCCATACACATGGTGACCATGCAGGCCTTCCAGGATCCTCATCTGGAAGAGGTCGGCTGGGAAAATTTCCTCGGGATGACCGTGGGCCAGGCAGTCCTGTGGGCCGCCACCGACGTGGATCCCAAGAATGAAAATCCCGAGCTCACGACGTCCGAGCCGTACGTCATGGGCTCCCACGCGACGTGCTCGGGCGCCTGGTGCTCGGGTCCCGAGGACGTTTCCCCGCCCGAGTATTTCTGGGGCTACAACCGCATGACGACCATCGAGGGCCTGTTCGGGGCCGGTGATGCGGTCGGGGGCACGCCGCACGCTTTCTCGTCCGGCTCGTTCACCGAAGGTCGTCTGGCCGCGAAGGCCGCCTGCAAGTACATCGACGACGGAAAAGGCGAAGGCATCGTCGTATCCGAGGAGCAGATCGAGCGCCGCAGGAAGGAGATCTACAAGCCCCTGGAGCATTACAGGATCTACCGCAATGCGGTCGTGGCGGGCACCGTAAACCCGCACTACATCAATCCCCAGCAGGGTCTGGACCGGCTGCAGAAGCTCATGGACGAATATTGCGGCGGCTATACCGTCGGCTACATGACCAACGAGAAGCTCCTGAATATCTGCCTCAAGAAGCTGAAGCTCATGGAGGAAGATCTCCAAAGCGTGGCGGCGAAGGACCTTCACGAGTTGCTGCGCGCATGGGAACTGATGCACCGTCACCGGGCGGCAGAGTGTGTCACGCAACACACGCTGTTTCGCAAGGAGACGCGCTGGCCGGGCTACTACTACCGCGGCGACGCCATGAAGGTGGACGACCAGAACTGGCACGTGCTGACCGTTTCGCGTCGCGATCCGCAAACCGGCGAATATGCCATGGAGAAGGCGCCCTGCTATCACCTGGTTGCGGACGACGACGCGCCGAAGGAAGAAGCTCGCGTTGAACATCATTGAGAGGACCGATGAGGAGATACGCGCCCTCGCCGATCCCATGTGGCGCGATCTCCTCAAGCACTCGAACGAAGGCAAGTACGGTGCGTTCGTAGCCAAGTTCGCCAGATCCTTCGCCCTTGCAATGAATCAAGTCGCGGTGAATCACCAGTTTGCGAACAGCGAACTGGCCAGGAGCCTCGCCGATGATGCCGACTATCTCGGCATCATCCGCAGGGGCGAACATGTCACGGTGCTTTACCGGCAACGGAGCACCAAAAAGCCGGGCGAATGGCTCGGCAGGCTTGTCCTCGGCTACGAAGATGGCGAGGTCAGGATTTTCGCGGCGTCCATCTTCTGAGCAAAGGACTCCGATTCGAGATGAGTGAAACGGTCCGTGACGGCAAGTTTGTCGAACTCACCTACAAGGTGACGGACAGGAAATCTGGGCATGTCTTGAGCTGCGTCGAATTCCCATTGGGCTACGTTCACGGACACAATGAAATCCTGGCCCCTTCCGTACATAAGGAGCTGGAGGGCAAGTCCGCCGGCGATGTCATCGAAGTGCCGATCGACGGCAATCGCATTTTCGGGCCGAGGGACGAGTCGCTGGTTTTTACCGATTACATCGAGAATGTCCCCAGGGAGTATCGGCAGATCGGCACCTCCATCCTCATGGAAAACGACAAGGGCCAAACCCACAGCTTCATCGTGACACGGATGGACGACGAGACGCTGACCGTCGACGGCAACAACCCGCTTTGCGGCCGGGAGGTCGTCTTCAGCCTTGAGATACTGACGGTGCGCGACGCAAACGACGAAGAGATGAATGCCGGTGGAGCGATCCGCGCGGAGCCGAACATCGACCCGTCGATGATGAGACAGGTTTGAGCGACGGTGTCGAATGGCATCCGACGCCTCGGCTTTGTTGCCGGGGCTCGCAATCCTGACTTCACGAAAAGAGAGGTGACCTATGAGCGAGCAAAAACCAATCACCAAAGTTCCTGACGGCCATACACGCTTCTATACGACCCGTCAGAAGGCGCCGAACGAAAAGGGTTTTGTCGGCTACGAAACCGTTTGGAAGCCGTTGCAGAAGGAAGTCGAATATAAGACGCCAAAGACGCCCTAGGGTCATACCGAGGCATGGTGAGCAGCCGCTCGAGAGCGCTCTGCCACGAGCGCTCCACCGGATTGGCCGCCATGTCCGGCGTCTCCGAGCCGCCGGCGGCTCGGAGACGCCGTTCTGTCCAAAACGATTGGCCGCCACCAAGTGGACGCCCCTTTCGTTTCAAGTGGTCGGTGACACTTCCACTTTGGCACATCAATGCCGTTGCAGGTGGGGCGTCCACTCCATTGGCATGGCGCCTGGCTACTTGTTCGTCAGGCGGAGGTTGATGTCGATCGCACCGAGCAACCGCATATCAGGACGCGGGGCGCTGCGGCACAAAGGCTGCCCAGCGAATCGGTTCAATACTTGCACGATGCACGCATGCTATCCAGCATCGCCCCAGGCGACCCGAGACACAGGCGTTGGGCGAGGAACAGCACGACGAGGCAAAGCCGCGTAGTGTTACAGATCCTTCCAAGGCCGGTCGCAATCACGGGGATGCGCTCGATGCCCATTGCGACTAAGTTCGCGCCGGTCATAAGCACGTTCGACGCTCGCGCCGAGCCCGCGCTGCGGGTTGGTCCTTTTGTATGCAGCAGCCAAATCCCGATGATGAGCGAGATCGCAACGACCCCACTAAACACAATAATGGCGGGAGCGCGCAGAGGATCGATCTCCTCGCCTGCGGGCGTCAGTAGTCGTCGACAAAAAACACACGCACTGTGCGGCGATCATTCCACCTGGGTTCGGTATCCCCCGATAACTCACCTGCGAGAGAAGGCGTTAGATAACTCACCAAGCCGACAGCCCGAACTCCTTGATTCTGCTCAGTGCGGCGCGGCGACCCAGCAGCGACTGCCCGCGTTTTGTCGGTTTTGCGAGTTATCAGGGGGATGCCGGCGACACCAGCGGGCTGCACGACCGCGCAGGCGCTACTTCTGATCGGGGCATAAGAACTTTCCATTCTTCATCCGTGTGTGCAGGCGCATAGTGAACGAACTCGCTCTTCCGCATTTGAGGGGGCCTCATGCGTTGCATTCTGATCGGACTTCCGGGCTCGGGAAAGGGAACCCAGGCTGGTATTCTTGCGGCGAAATTTGGCATCGCACATGTATCCACCGGTGACATGATGCGCGCGGCGATTCAAAGCGGCAGCGATCTGGGTTCACGTGCGCGCAAACAAGTGGAAAGCGGAGAGCTTGTCTCGGACGCCATCATCATCGGTCTAGTAAACAATCGCATACGCGAGCCCGATTGCCGCGGCGGCTTCGTGATGGACGGCTTTCCGCGCACGCTCGAGCAGGCCGTCGCACTGCGAGCGGCGCGCATTCACGTCGATTACGTGATCGAGCTCGACGTGTCAGAGCGCGACGTGATTGAGCGCATGAGCGGTCGCCGCGTGCATCCCGCTTCAGGGCGCGTTTATCACGTTAAATTCAATCCGTCGCGCGCGACGGACACGGACGACGTGACGGGTGAGCCGTTGGTGCAGCGGCCGGACGACCGGGAAGATGTGATCAGGGTGCGTATCGGCACATACAACTCACGTACGGTGCCCATCATCAGCTATTACATCGACTGGGAGCGCTCGGGCGATCCGCAGGCGCCTCATTTCGTCAAGGTGAATGGACAGGGCTCCGTAGCCGGCGTGCGGGAGCGGCTCTCCGCAGCGGTATCTGAAGTCGAGGCCTAGCGCAGCGTCGCGTTGTATGTCCGCCAAGGGTCCGAGGCAGGTCGTCACGCCGTTTCGACCGATCCCGCTCGAAGTGCCCGCGGGTATGGCGGCGAACGAGTTCTTCGACAGCATTTGTGCGCCGACGCCGGTTTTGTCGGCGCTGCGGCGCGGCACGACATGCTCGCGCGGGACTTCACCCCGCATGTGCGGCCCCGCGGCGAGGAACGCAGCGAGCGGGCACAGGGGAAGCGCCCGCGGCGCCGGGTGGGCGAAGTCGCACACTCGTGGTTCACTCGCTTTCGCAAGCTGCGGGTCCGTTATGAGAAGACGCATCGCTCATACGTCGCCTTGAACATGCTGGCCGCAGCCATCATCTGCTTCCGAAAGGTCCCAGCGAAGGTAAATATTATTTACGGATAAGGTCCAAGCGCGTCAGTGCTCGGCCGCCGCAGCGCGGTCTTCGGTCGTACCCGAAGCTGCCAGACGCTCTTTAGCGAAACTGATGAACTCGGTGACGACCTTTGGGTGCATGCGCTCTTTTGGATACACCACCGACAGATGGCGGATCAACGGCGGTGCAAGAGGAATCCGTACAAGGTCGCCCAGACGCACTTCCTTGTCGGCCGCCGCACGCGACACGATCGCGAATCCGACGCCGGTTGCGACAAGTCCCTTAAGCGCTTCCGGACTGGTCGCTTCCATTATCACCTGGAGCGAATCCGGTGGCAGTCCTGCTTTCTTCAAGTAGTGGTCGATAACCTCTCGTGTTCCCGACCCGGACTCGCGACTGATGTAGCCGTGCTGGGTCAAGGTGTCGAGCGCAAGCTCCCGGCATCGCGCGAGCCGATGCGAGGGCGCGCAGACGACCTGTAATTCGTCCTCGCAGCAGACATCGGTGATGAGGGTAGGTATATGCGAGTCACTTTCAATGAATCCGAGATCGAGAGTGCGCTCGGCGACCCGAGCCTGAACAGTCACCGAATTCGCGACAATGAGGTGCGGAACAACTCCGGGATGGTGCACCTTGAATTCGCCGAGAACACGGGGGAGGAGGAATTCAGCGACGGTCGTGCTCGCGCCGATCGTCAGCGGACCGACTGCCTGTTCGCTCAGGTCCTTGACCCGCGCATCGAGCTCGGCGTACAGCGCGAGAATCTGTTGGACGTACTCGACCGCGATGATGCCCGCGGGCGTCAATGCGATACCGCCGCTCGCGCGGTCGAACAGGCGAGTATTGAAGTGATCTTCGAGCTGGTGAATCTGAAATGTCACGGCTGGCTGCGTCGTGCAAAGTGCGTCGGCCGCTTTGGTGAACGACCGGTGTTTGGCCACCGCATGGAAAACTTGGAGTCTACGATCCAACATAGGGCAACCCTGGGCTCCGTTTCGCCAAACCAAGGCGGCAGTGAAGCTGCACACGTTGCTCGATTTGCGCGGCGCGATTCCCACCTTCATCCACATCAGCGACGGCAAGCTCCACGATGTCAACGTCCTCGATCTGCTGGTGGCCGAGCCGGGGGCCTTCTACGTGATCGATCGTGGCTACCTGGATTTGCAGCGGCTCTACACCTTGCATCAGGCCGGCAGCTTCTTCGTCACGCGAGCGAAGTCCGATTCCAAGTTCAAACGCCTGGTCTCGCGGCCCGTGGACTGCAGCACCGGATTGATCTGCGATCAGTCGGTGGAGTTGACGGTGTTCTACTCGCATCAAGGCTACCCCGACCGACTGCGCCGCATTCGCTTCAAGGATCCCGAGACCGCCAAGACCCGGGTCTTTCTGACCCACAACTTCACGTTGCCCGCGCTCACCATCGGCGCCCTCTACAAAAGCCGTTGGCAAGTGGAACTGTTTTTCGCTGGATCAAGCAGCACCTGCGCATCAAGCGTTTCTTCGGCACCTCCGAGAACGCCGTCAAGTCCCAAGTATGGATCGCGGTGGCGGACCAGCGGATTTTGTTGTGAATCCTGTCGGACGCTATTGATGCAATGACGGAAATTACCCCGCATGGTATCCGGAACGTCATCGCAGGGTGAGTCGCCTGAAAATCTGCATTACTCGCAATCGTCGGACTCGAAGTTGCCGATCCGCCGACGGATCGGGGATTCATCGGGGATTCAATCGCACGCGCCTGACTGTGGTCCGTCCGCTGGTGCGGACCGAGCGTCGATCGCCAGCGGCAATGAGCAGCCCCGCAAAATGATAACACCTGCCGGCAGCCCTCGGCGTTGCGCTGGCGGTCCGCGTCGGCGGCAGCGAGCGCCACGTTGGTCTCAATCCGCGGATGAGGCGGTCGGCGGCGTCGGTCGAATTTCGAAGGTCAGGGCAGCGAGATCCGCCATGATCCACGTTGCCGGTGCGCCCAGCCCCGCGACGGTTCCGGGGTTGACGAGCCAGGTTCGTCCGCCCCGCACATTGATCTGCTGCGACACACCCGCTTCGTGCGAATGTCCGCAGCAGACCACGTCGTAGTCGCCGGTGCAGGCCAGGCCGCGCGCATAGTGCGGATAGTGCGTTGCGATCACGCGCCTTCCGGCGAGCACGAGCTCGGCGTCCGCACCGTGGTAGGCGACGAGGCCGCCCGACGCGGTCGAGAGTCTGAAAAGCGCCGGCGCGTCGCCCAGGTTGTTGCCGTGGACCAGGTGCACGGGCAACCCCAACGCGACCAGCGGCAGCAGTGTGTTCATCCCGATAAGGTCGCCGCAATGGATCACGGCAGCGGCGCCAGCGGCCTTCGCTTCGGTCACCGCGGCGGCGAGCATCGGCGCGCGGTCGTGACTGTCGGAGACGATGCAGATCTTCACGGCGAACGCGCGTGCGATGCCCGGTCAGGGCGCCGATCCGGCCTGCGCGGCTTCGGTGAAACCGGGAATCCTGGTGCTCACGGCGGGAGGTTCTTCAGGCGACGGATCATCGATCTCGACGGCACGGTGCATCTTATCAGGATCGGGCCGCGGTGCTGTCATCGGCCTGTCATCTGGCGCCCCCACAATTCGACCCGATCCCGCCGCGGAGCGCGCGCGACGGCCAACGACAGGAGATCCAGACAATGCTCAAGATCGCAACAATCATGGTTGCCGCCGCGGCCCTCTCTGCTGCAGTCGGCGCGAACGCCACCGACTTCACGGGGGCGGGCTCGACCTTCGCCTATCCGATCTTCGCCAAGTGGGCGGACACCTACAAGAAGGATACCGGCGTGGGCATGAACTACCAGTCGATCGGTTCGGGCGGCGGCATCGCCCAGGTCAAGGCCAAGACCGTCGATTTCGGCGCGTCGGACATGCCCCTCACCGTGGCCGATCTCGACAAGGCGGGCCTGATGCAGTTTCCCGCGATCATGGGCGGGGTCGTCCCCGTCGTGAATCTCGAAGGGGTGAAGCCGGGGGAAATGAAGCTGACCGGCCCGGTCCTGGCCGACATCTATCTCGGCAAGATCAAATCGTGGAATGATCCGCAGATCGCCAAGCTCAACCCCGAGCTCAAGCTCGCCGCCGAGCCGATCACCGTCGTGCGTCGCTCGGACGGGTCGGGCACCACTTTCATCTGGACGAACTACCTGTCCAAGGTCAGCCCCGAGTGGAAGGACAAGGTCGGATCGAGCACCGCGGTGGCGTGGCCGGAAGGCGTCGGCGGCAAGGGCAACGAAGGCGTCGCGGCCTACACCCAGCGGATCAAGGGCTCGATCGGCTACGTCGAGTATGCGTATGCGAAAAAGAATGCGATGACCTACGCACTGGTCGCCAACAAGGAAGGCGACTATGTCCAGCCGAACATCGCGTCGTTCCAGGCCGCGGCCGCCTATGCCGACTGGAAGTCGGCGCCGGGGTTCTACGTGATCATCACCGACCAGCCCGGCAAGACGACGTGGCCGATCGCCGGCGCGACGTTCGTGCTGTTGCAGAAGACGCAGGACAAGCCCGCGAACGCGGCCCAGGTGATGAAGTTCTTCGCCTGGTCGTTCAACCATGGCCAGAAGGCGGCCGAGGAGCTCGACTACGTTCCGCTGCCGCCCAATGTCGTCAAGATGATCGCCAGCGCGTGGCACACCGAGGTCAAGGACCCGTCGGGCAAGGCGATTTGGAACTGACGTCCGCAATCGATCGCGCTGCAACGCCCCTCCAATCCCGTCCCGCGCCTCTCCGGCGCCGGACGGGATCGGCTCGCCGGGGCCCGAAGGAACGCTATGATGTCGGCCTTCGAGGCCCAGGTACCGCCGATGCCGATCAACGACGCCGCGATGCGGCGCGCCGAGCCGCCGCGGGAGGCGCGAGCGTCGCCCCCGCGCTGGCAGGACCCGCTGTTCGAGCACACGACGCGGCTCTTCGCCGTCCTGGTGCTCGTGCTGCTCGCCTGCATCGTGGTCGCGCTCTCCTACGCGGCGGCGCCCGCGCTGCAGAAGTTCGGGCTCGCATTCTTCGTCACCGACGTCTGGAATCCGGTGACGCTGGAATTCGGCGCGCTCGCGCCGATCTACGGCACGCTGGTCACGTCCGCGATCGCGCTGGTCATCGGCGTTCCGGTGAGCTTCGGCATCGCGCTGTTCCTCACCGAGATGTGCCCCGCCGTGCTGAGGCGTCCGCTGGGCACCGCGGTCGAGCTGCTGGCGGCCATACCGTCGGTCATCTACGGCATGTGGGGGTTGTTCGTGTTTGCGCCGTTCTTCGCCGATCATGTGCAGCCGCTGCTCACCGACACGCTCGGCAGGGTGTGGCTGATCGGGGCGCTGTTCCAGGGTGCGCCGACGGGAATCGGCATGCTCGCCGCCGGCGTGATCCTGTCGATCATGGTCATCCCGTTCATCGCGTCGGTGATGCGCGACGTGTTCGAGGTCGTACCACCCGTGCTGAAGGAGTCGGCGTATGGCCTGGGCTGCACGACCTGGGAGGTGGTGCGCAACATCGTGCTGCCGTACACCCGGGTCGGCGTCATCGGTGGCGTGATGCTGGGCCTGGGGCGGGCGCTGGGCGAGACGATGGCGGTGACCTTCGTCATCGGCAATGCCTACCGGATCCGGGCGTCGCTCTACGAGCCGGGTAACTCGATCGCCTCGGCGCTGGCGAACGAGTTCAACGAGGCCTCCGATCCGGTGCACCGCGCATCGTTGATCGCGCTCGGACTGGTGCTGTTCGTGCTGACGCTGGTCGTGCTGGCCGCGTCGCGCTGGCTGATCGCGCGGCTGGCGCGCGCCGAGGGAACGAAGACATGAGCGGTGGCGGATCGGGCATCTATCGCAGGCGCCTGTGGGTCAATCGCATCAACCTCGCGATGTCGCTCGCGACGATGGCGATCGGCATGCTGTTCCTGCTGTGGATCCTCGCCGTGCTGTTCAGGAACGGCGTCAGCGCCATCTCGCCGAAGCTGTTCGCGCAGATGACGCCGCCGCCGGGGGCGGCCGGCGGGCTGCTGAACGCGATCTACGGCAGCGTGCTGATCGTCGCGACCGCGACGCTGATCAGCACCCCGATCGGAATCCTCGCCGGCATCTATCTTGCCGAATACGGGCGCAACAGCGTACTGGCCGAGACGACACGATTCATCAACGACATCCTGCTGTCGGCGCCTTCGATCATCCTGGGACTGTTCGTCTACACGGTCTACGTCCTGTACGTCGGTCATTTCTCGGGATGGGCGGGCTCGATGGCTCTGGCGCTGATCGCGATCCCCGTCGTCGTGCGCACGACGGAGAACATGCTGCGGCTCGTGCCTTCCAGCCTGCGCGAGGCCGCCGTGGCGCTGGGGGCGCCGATGTGGAAGGTGATCCTGCTGGTCACGCTGAAGGCCGTACGCGGCGGCGTGATCACCGGGGTGCTGCTGGCAGTTGCGCGGATCTCGGGTGAGACCGCGCCGTTGCTGTTCACCGCCCTCAACAACCAGTTCTGGAGCACCGACATGAACGGCCCGATGGCGAACCTCCCGGTCGTGATCTTCCAGTTCGCGATGAGCCCCTTCGAGGACTGGAAGTCCCTGGCGTGGGCGGCGGCGCTGCTGATCACGCTGTCGGTGCTGATCCTGAACATCCTGGCGCGGACGGTGTTCCGCCAGTCCTCGGTACGCTGACACCGCGACACGGAGCCGACATGAACCTCCAGATCGCAATGCCGTCCGCAGCCGTGGTCGCCGACCGGGCTGCCGCCGCCGCCAAGGCCGGATCGCAGCCCAAGATGTCGATCCGCAACCTGGACTTCTACTACGGCGGGTTCCAGGCCCTGAAGCGGGTCAGCTTCGACATCGCCGAGCGCGACGTGACGGCCTTCATCGGCCCCTCCGGCTGTGGCAAGTCGACGCTGCTGCGAACCCTCAACCGGATGTATTCGCTCTACCCGAACCAGCGCGCGACCGGCGAGATCCTGTTCAACGGCAGGAACCTGCTCGATCCCGGGACCGACCTCAACCTGCTGCGCGCCAAGGTCGGGATGGTGTTCCAGAAGCCGACACCGTTCCCGATGTCGATCTACGACAACATCGCGTTCGGCGTGCGGCTCTACGAGCAGCTCTCGCAGCGCGACATGGACGAGCGCGTCGAATGGGCGCTCACCAAGGCGGCGATGTGGGACGAGGCCAAGGACAAGCTGAAGCAGAGCGGCATGGCGCTCTCGGGGGGGCAGCAGCAGCGCCTGTGCATCGCGCGCGCCGTCTCCGTGAAGCCCGAGGTGTTGCTGCTCGACGAGCCGACCTCGGCGCTCGACCCGATCTCCACCGCCAAGATCGAGGAGCTCATCTCCGAGCTCAAGGCCGATTACACGATCGCGATCGTCACCCACAACATGCAGCAGGCGGCCCGGGTGTCGGACCGCACTGCCTACATGTACCTGGGGGAGGTGATCGAGTTCGGCGAGACCGACCAGATCTTCCTGCGCCCGGCGCGCAAGGAGACCGAGGACTATATCACCGGGCGCTTCGGCTGAGGCTGACCGGCGCAGGGCCTCCGGGGGGCCCGGAATGGAGCGAGCACATGAGTGACCACACCAACAAGCAGTTCGACGCCGAGATGGAGTCGATCCGATCGGGCGTCCTGTCGATGGGGGGCGTCGTCGAGCAGCAGCTGACTCGGGCGATCGCGGCGCTGGAGAAGGAGGATGACGCCCAGCTGATCGACGCGGTCGGCGAGAACGAGGCGGCGATCAACCATCAGCAGATCATGATCGACCAGCAGTGTGCCCAGATCATAGCGAAGCGCCAGCCGGCTGCGGTCGACCTGCGGATGATCCTGACCGTCAGCAAGATCGTCAACGACCTCGAGCGCATCGGCGACGAGGTCAAGAAGATCGCGTACAAGGCCCGGGAGACCTACGGCAACGCGCGGCTCGCGCGCGTGCGCTACTACGACGCGGCGCAGGCACTCGGAAACGCGATGTCGATGCTGAGGCTCGCGCTCGACGCGTTCGCGCGGCTCGACGTGGTCGCCGCCGCCGAGGTCATCGACCGCGACACGGCGGTCGACGCGGCGTTCGCATCGATCCTGCGCCAGCTCGTCAGCTACATGATGGAGGATCCACGGACGATCACGCCGGCCCTGGAGATCGTCTTCATCGCCAAGTCGATCGAGCGCATCGGCGACCACGCGAAGAACATCGCCGAGGCCGTCGTGCAGGTCGTGAAAGGCAAGGACGTGAGGCACGCCTCGGCGCAGGAGATCCGCGCGGAGATCGGCCAGCCATGATGCCGACCATCCTCGTCGTCGAGGACGAGCCCGCCATCGTGGAGCTGCTGAAGGTCAACCTGGCGGACGCCGGCTACGGCGTGAAGACGGCAGCCGACGCCGAGGCCGCCCAGGTGGCATTGAAGGATGCGCTGCCCGATCTCGTGCTCCTCGACTGGATGCTGCCGGGACAATCGGGGCTCGCGCTGGCGAAGGAGCTGCGCAGCAATCCCCGCACCCGCGAGCTTCCGATCATCATGGTCACCGCGCGTTCCGACGAATCCGACCGGGTCGCGGGGCTCGAGGCCTGGGTCGACGACTACGTGACCAAGCCGTTCAGCCCGCGCGAGCTCAAGGCGCGGATCAAGTCGGTGCTGCGCAGGCGGGCGCCCGAGGCAGCGCAGGAGCCCCTCGAGTCCGGCACGCTCAGGCTCGATCCCGCGACCCAGCGCGTCACGGTCGCGGGCCGCCCGGTGCTGCTGGGACCGACCGAGTTCAGGCTGCTGCGCTTCATGCTCGCGCGTCCCGAGCGCGTGCACAGCCGCGCGCAGCTGCTCGACATGGTGTGGGGCGACCACGTCTACATCGAGGAGCGCACCGTCGATGTCCACATCCGGAGGCTGCGCGTGGCGCTCGAGCCTTTCGGCGTCGACACGCTGATCGAGACCGTGCGTGGCAGCGGCTACCGGCTCGCCGCCCCGCGATGAACGCGGTGCTGCGCAGCACGAAGGCAGCCCGGTGAGCATCCTCGCGCGTCGATGAGACCGGTCGTCCGGCAGGGGCTGGTTGCGCCGGGCATCGTCGCCGCGCTGGTGCTGATGACACTGGCATTCGCCGGCAGCGGTGCCGCGCTCGCGGTCCTTGCGGCCGGCGCCGCCGCGATCGTCGGGCATCATCTCTGGCACCTCGACCAGCTGACCGAATGGGCGGTTGCGTCGCTGGACGCCCAGGTGCCGCACGGGTCGGGTGCCTGGGTCGGCGCCTTCGCCGCCCTCCATCGGCGGGCGCGCAACCACGCAGCGCACGAGCGCGACCTCCGGCAGGTGATCGAGCGCTTCCAGCAGGTCGCCGCGGCGATGCCCGACGGCATCGTGGTCCTCGATGCGAGCAACCGCATCGCCTGGGCCAATCCGCGCGCACAGGCGCAGCTCGGCCTCGAGCTCGCGCAAGACCAGGGCCAGCCGATCATGAACCTCGTGAGGCAGCCCGAATTCCTCCGCTATCTCGAGACCGGCGATTACGGCGAGTCGATCGTCGTCGCGTCGAGTCGCGACGCCGGCCGCATGCTCGCACTGCAGCTCGTGCCGTTCGCCGCCGACCAGAAGCTCCTGATGTCGCGCGACGTCACCGAGCTCGAGGCCGTCGCACGCATGCGGCGCGATTTCATCGCCAACGTGTCGCACGAGCTGAAGACCCCGCTGACTGTCATCAGCGGATTCATCGAGACGCTGCAGGACCTGGACCTCGACGCGGGCCAGCGGACGCGATTCCTGCAGCTGATGCAGGAACAGGCACGCAACATGCAGCGGCTGGTCGCCGACCTGTTGACGCTGTCGGCACTGGAGAGCGAGCACAATCCGCTCGTCGAGGAACGGTTCGAGGTCGCTCCGCTGCTCCTGGAGCTTTCGGCGGACGCCAAGGCGCTGTCGCGCGGACAGCACGAAGTGGCGCTCGACATCGGCGACGCAGCGACGGTCCACGGCAGCCGCGACGAGCTCGCGAGCGCGTTCGGCAACCTGGTGAGCAATGCGATCCGCTACACGCCGCCCGCCGGGACGATCACGCTCGGATGGCGCGTCGATGCCGACGGCAGCGGTGTGTTCGAGGTTCGCGACACCGGGATCGGCATCGCAGCCGAATACCTGCCGCGGCTCACCGAGCGCTTCTACCGCGTCGACCGCAGCCGCTCGCGCGCGACCGGCGGGACCGGGCTCGGCCTTGCGATCGTGAAGCACGTCGCGCTGCGGCATCAGGCGCAACTCGAGATCGGCAGCGAGCGCGGCAGGGGGAGCGTGTTCGCCATCCGCCTGCCCGCACGGCGCGTCGAGCGCGCGCCGGATTCCCCGGAGCACTCGCCGGGCACGAGCGACCCGGACAGCGCAAAGCGCGCGTCCGGCGAGGACGCGTCTACCAGTACCGGAGCGCAGCGCGGAACAGGGCCTTGATCTCGTCGCGCCCGACGTCGACCGGCGCATTCTTGATCACGCGGTATTGCGGCTGTGCGCCGGTCGCGAGCGCATCGACCTGATCCTCGCCCAGGCCGAGCGCGGTCAGGCCGTTGGGCATGCCTGCCGCTCGCATCAGTTCGATCACGCGGCCGGCGAGCACCTCGCCGGCATCGGCGTCGGTCGCGTCGCGCGTGTCCGCGCCCAGCGCGCAGGCGCAGCGCAGATGACGCTCGGGATGCGTGGGTGCCGTGTGCCGCCAGACCGACGGATTGTTGAGCACGACCGCCATGCCATGCGGGATCAGCGACTTGCCTTCGGGATATCCGGCGACGTGCCAGTCCCTGACCAGCCCCGACACCGCATACGACAGGCCGTGCGGCAGGTGGCAGCCGGCAGCGTTGAACGCGATGCCCGCGAGCATCGCCGCGTACATCATCTCGCTGCGCGCCTCGGCGTCGGAGGCGTCGCGCACCGCGCGCACCAGGTACTTCCCGACGCTGTCCAGCGCCTGCACGGCCAGCGCATCCGAAAAGGGATTGGCGCCCTGCGACACCGGGCGCAGGATGCCTTGCGCCTTGTTGAGGCGGCGCGGATAGAGGCGCGCGGTGATCGACTCCAGCGCGTGGCTCATGCAGTCGAAGCCGGTGGCCGCGACGACGTTGGCCGGCAGCGAGCGGGTGACGTCGGGATCGACCAGCGCGACCGTCGGGATCAGCCGCCGCGAGATGATGCCGGTCTTGGCGTTGATCGACGACAACGTGAAGATCGCGATGCCGGTGGTCTCGGACCCGGTGCCCGAGGTGGTCGGGCAGGCGATGTGCGGCTTCACCGGTCCCGGCACGCGCGAGCCCGCGCCGATCGGCGCGTTGACGTAGGTCATGAACTCGGCCGGGTGCGTGGCGTAGAGGTTCGCCGACTTGCAGGTGTCCATCACCGAGCCGCCGCCGACCGACACGTAGCCGTCGACGTCGGCATCGCGGGCGAAGCGCGCCGCCTCCTGCAGCGAACGGTCGTTGGGCTCGATCTCGACCTCGTCGTAGACGATGGCGTCGACCTTGGCCGCCGCGAGGGACGCCTTCACCTTCGCGACCTGCTCGCCGGCGGCGAGGCCGCGGTCGGTGAACAGCGCGACGCGCCTGAGGCCGAGCTCGACCGCGTTGTCGCCGGCCTCGGCGAGCACGCCCGGACCGAAACTGAACGTCGGCATCCCGATCGTGAAGCCACGATCGCTGCCCTCGAGTGCCGCAAAATCAGCGTGACAACAGCCCATGGTCCGGCTCCTTGGATGCGAATGTCGCTGGGTGTGAGGCGGGCGCCCCCGGCAAGCTCCCGGGCAGCGGCCGATCGGGCCCGACGCGCTTCAATCGGATGCCGCGCCGAGGATCATGTCGGCGGCCCGTTCGGCGATCATCACCACCGGTATATTGGTGTTGCCCGAGACGAGCGTGGGCATGATGCCGCAGTCGACGACGCGCAGGCCGGCGACCCGATGCACGCGCAACTCGCGATCGACGACCGCCATCGGATCGCTCGCCGGACCCATTTTCGTCGTGCCGCTGGGATGGAAGATCGTGCCGCCGGTGTTCTTCGCGAATTCGAGGAGGTCGTCGTCGGTCACGGCCGCGGGTCCCGGACGGTATTCGCCGGCGACGAGCGGGCGCATCGCGTTGGTCGCGGCGAGGCTGCGCGCGAGCTTCATCCCCGCGACGATGGTCGCACGGTCCTCCGGCGTCGACAGGTAGTTCGCACGCATCGCCGGCGGCTCGAGCGGATCGGTCGAGCGGATGCGCACGGTGCCGCGCGACGAAGGGCGAAGCTGGCACACCGACATCGTGAAGCCCGAAAACGTATGCACCGGCGAGCCCGCCATGTCGGAGGACAGCGTGGCGAAGTGGAACTGGACGTCCGGTCGCTTCGCACCGGGCATCGCGCGGGCGAATATCCCGCCCTGGTTGATGCCCACGGCCATCGGCCCGCTGCGCGTGAAGGCGTATTGCATGCCCATCCAGAGCTTCCCGTACCAGCTTCGCAGCAGGTCGTTGGTCGTGATCGGCTGCGTGCAGCGGAAGATCACGCGCGCCTGCAGATGATCCTGCAGGTTCTCGCCGACGCCTTCGAGCGCCTGGATTACCGGGATCCCCTGCGCCTGCAGGAGGGCGGCGGGGCCGATCCCCGACAGTTGGAGGAGCTGCGGGGATTGCAGTGCCCCGGCGGCGAGGATCACCTCGCGACGCGCCAGCGCGCGGCGCTCGGTGCCGTCCTGGCGGTACCGGACGCCGCCTGCGCGGGTGCCCTCGAACAGCACCCCGGTTGCGTGCGCGCCGGTCTCCACGCGCAGGTTCGGGCGGCCGCGTGCCGGTCTGAGGTAGGCGACGGCCGTCGAGCAGCGCCTGCCCTCGCGCGTCGTCAGCTGGTAATAGCCGGCGCCTTCCTGGCGGGCGCCGTTGAAGTCGTCGTTGCGCGGAATTCCGAGCTCGCCGGCACCGGCGATCATCGCCTCGACCAGCGGGTGGGGCGAGCCGATGTCGGAGGACCACAGCGGGCCTTCGGCGCCATGGTATTCGCTCTCGCCGCGGACGTTGTGCTCGAGTCGCCGGAACCACGGCAGCACGTCGGCCCAGGCCCATCCGGGGTTTCCCTGTGCCGCCCAGTCGTCGTAGTCCTCGCGCTGCCCGCGGATCGAGATCAGCCCGTTGATCGCCGAGCTGCCGCCCAGCGTGCGCCCGCGCGGCCAGTACACCTTGCGGCCGTTCATCCCGGGGTCGGGCTCGGTGTAGAAACCCCAGTTCAGCACCGGGTGGAACATGGTCTTGGCGTAGCCGATCGGGATATGGATCCACGGGTACCGGTCCGGTGGACCTGCTTCCAGCAGCAGGATCGAGTGGCGCCCGCCGGCGGACAGGCGGTTCGCGAGCACGCAGCCTGCCGAACCTGCCCCGACGATGATGTAGTCGAAAATCGATCCGGATCGTGGCATTGGGGTGGCAGGAGGCACGCGGTCGAATCCGCGCGGGGTCGGTGATCCGATTGTAGAGGACTCGACGCGGCGCTTCCCGGTCCGCGCGCAGGGTGGCACGCGGTTTGACCGGTTGGCGCGGTAACTGCTAGAATCGCACGTTTCGACGGAGGGGTTCCCGAGCGGTCAAAGGGAGCAGACTGTAAATCTGCCGGCTCTGCCTTCGAAGGTTCGAATCCTTCCCCCTCCACCATTCAGGAGTCAGGGAACAGGGGACAGGACACAGTCGACAGCTCCACGCCCGCGACGAGGTGGCGAACTGTTGCCTGTTGCCCGACCTCCGTCACCTGACTCGCGGGTGTAGCTCAATGGTAGAGCAGAAGCCTTCCAAGCTTACGACGAGGGTTCGATTCCCTTCACCCGCTCCAGGATTCCCTTCATCCGCTCCAGAACCAGAACGGCTGCAGACGACAGGATTTTGCACGGCACGGATCAGAGCGCCCATGTAGCTCAGTGGTAGAGCACTCCCTTGGTAAGGGAGAGGTCGCGCGTTCAATCCGCGCCATGGGCACCAGGAACCCGCCGACACGGATCGACCAGACGGCCCCGCGGCCGACAGCAACCTTCAACCCTCAACCTTCAACCCGCCGCAAGGCGAAAGCCGAACCGCTAGGAGTCGAACAACATGGCCAAGGGCAAATTCGAGCGTACGAAGCCGCACGTGAACGTGGGGACGATTGGGCACGTGGATCACGGGAAGACGACGCTGACGGCGGCGATGACGCTGGTGCTGTCGCGGAAGTTTGGAGGGGAGGCGAAGGCGTACGACCAGA
>JAGXBK010000167.1 GCA_018971195.1 Betaproteobacteria bacterium | reverse complement strand
GCGGCCCTCGCCGGCCGCCGCAGCGGGCGAGTCGAAGGCGCCCGGGCCCATGTTATAATTTTGAATTTATTTGACGTTATTCTGTCGGAGCCAGGGAAATGGCGGTAGAACGCACGCTTTCGATCATCAAACCCGATGCGGTCGCCAAGAACGTCGTCGGTGAAATCTATTCGCGCTTCGAGAAGGCCGGTCTGAAAATCGCCGCGGCGAGGATGGTTTGGCTGTCGCGCACCGATGCCGAGGGTTTCTATGCAGTCCACCGGGAGCGGCCGTTCTTCCGTGATTTGGTCGATTTCATGACCACCGGCCCGGTGATGGTGCAGGTCCTCGAAGGCGAAAACGCCATCGCCAGGAACCGCGAGCTGATGGGCGCAACGGACCCGAAGAAGGCGGCGCCCGGCACGATCCGCGCGGATTTCGCGCAGTCGATCGACGCGAATGCCGTGCATGGCTCTGACGGCCCTGAGACCGCGCGCAGCGAGATCGCCTATTTCTTCGCCGCGCAGAACGTCTACGAGCGCCAGCATCGCTGACCCCCCGGGGACCGATGATCAACCTGCTCGATCTCGAACCGGCTGCGCTCGATGCATTCTTCGCCGAACGCGGCGAAAAGCCGTTTCGCGCCAGGCAGGTCTCGCGCTGGCTGCACCAGCGGTTCGTCGACGACGTGGGGGCGATGACGGATATCGCGCGGCCGCTGCGCGAGCGGCTGGCGGTGGAAGCCGGAATCCGTGGCCCGCGCGTGCTGCGCGACACGAGCGCTTCCGATGGAACCCGCAAGTGGCTGCTCGACGCGGGCATGGGCAACGCCGTCGAGGCCGTCTACATCCCGGAGGACGACCGCGGAACGCTGTGCATTTCGTCGCAGGCGGGCTGCGCGCTCGACTGTGCGTTCTGCTCGACGGGAAAACAGGGCTTCAACCGCAACCTCGGGACCGGCGAGATCGTCGGTCAGCTGTGGCACGCCAACCGGACGCTGCTCATGGACGGGATCCGCGCGCCGTGGGTCGAGGCGGGCCGCGCGCCGATCACCAACGTCGTGATGATGGGCATGGGCGAGCCTCTGGCCAATTTCGACCACGTGGTGCCTGCGCTGCGGCTGTTCCTCGACGACAATGCCTACGGGCTGTCGCGTCGGCGCGTCACGCTGTCCACCTCGGGCCTCGTGCCGTGGATCGACCGCCTGCGCGATGAATGCCCGGTGGCGCTCGCCGTCTCGCTGCACGCCCCCACCGATGCGCTGCGCGACCGGCTGGTGCCGATCAACCGCAGGCACCCGCTCGCCGAGCTGATGGCGGCGTGCCGCCGCTACCTGGAAAAGGCACCGCGGGATTTCGTCACGTTCGAATACGTGATGCTCGACGGCGTCAACGACCAGCAAACGCATGCGCACGAGCTCGTCCGGCTGGTCCGCGACGTCCCCTGCAAGATCAACCTGATTCCCTTCAACCCGTTCCCCGGCAGCGAGTTCGCCACCAGCCCGCGCGATCGCATCCGCGCGTTCGCGCGGACGCTCCAGGATGCCGGAATCGTCGCGACGATCCGCAAGACGCGCGGCGAGGACATCGACGCCGCCTGCGGCCAGCTCGCGGGCCAGGTGCAGGATCGGCTGAAGCGGAGGCTCGCGACCCGGATTCCGGTCGCGGTCGCTCGCTGACGTCGGCGGCGAGAAGCACGAGCTACACCAGGATCCCGATCATGCGCCAACGCCGCCCTTCGCTCGCCCTGCTCGCCCTGCTTGCCGCGCTTTCCATCGCCGGATGCGCGACCAAGCCGGCGGCGCCCCCGTCGCCACCGGTGGACACGACCCCGATCAAGCGCGAACGCGCGACGCCGCAGGAGCGCGCGAAGATCCACACCGAGCTCGCCGCCGGGTATTACCAGCGCGGCCAGATGGACATCGCGCTGCAGGAACTCGGCCTCGCAAAGTCCTTCGACGCCACGGACGCTCGGATCTACAACGTCTACGGGCTCGTGTACGCGATGCTGGGCGAAGAGAAGCAGGCCGAGGAGAACTTCCGCCATGCGCTGTCGCTTGCGCCCGGCGACTCCGAAATCCGCGAGAACTGGGGGGCGTTCCTGTGCGGCACGGGCCACCCGAAGGACGCCATTCCCGAATTCGAGCAGGTGATCCGCGACCCGCTGTACAAGCATCCCGAGATCGCCCTGATCAACGCCGGCAAGTGCAGCGCGGCGCTCGGCGACATGCAGAAGGCCGACGATTATCTGCGGCGCGCCCTCACCGCCTCGCCGGGCAATCCGGTCGCCTCGTACAACCTCGCGCTGCTCGCGTACCACGCCCAGCGCTACGGCGAGGCGCGGGTGTGGATGCATCAGGTGATGCGTCAGGCCTCGCCGCCGCCGGAGGCGCTGTGGCTCGGCATGTGCATCGAGCGCAAGGGCGGCGAGCGCGACGCCGAGCGTTCGTACGAGGCACAGCTGCACAACCGGTACCCCGGCTCACCCGAAGCGAAGGCGATCGTCAGCGGGGCCTGCCCGTGACCGGTTCGGCCGACGCCCGATCCGAAGCCGTCAAGGCGGGCCCGGCGACCCTGTCCGGAAGTGCCGGTGCGGCACTCAGAGCAGCGCGTGAAGCCGCGGGGCTGCCGCTCGACGCGATCGCGCAGCAGTTGAAGCTCGCGCCGCGCCAGGTCCGGGCGCTCGAGGACGACGATTACCAGCACCTGCCCGGGCGCACCTTCGTCCGCGGCTTCGCGCGCAACTACGCACGCTTCCTGCATCTCGACCCCGACGCGGTGCTCGCGTTGCTGCCGGCCGGGGAGGCTGCACCGGCACTCGAGCGCCCGACGCTTGCGCCGACGCCCCGCCCGATGGGCGAGCTGCCGATCGAGGGCGTCGCCAAGCGCTCGGCGATTCGCTGGCTCATCCCCCTGCTGCTGCTGTCGATCGTCGCGGCCGCGGGATACTACGAATACACGCGGCAGCAGGCCGCCTTGCGAGGCCATGCCGGGACACGTCCGACCGGCGCGCCGCCACCCGCGTCCAGCGTCGCGCCCGACGCGCGCAGCGCCCCGGCCAGCGGCGCGGCCTCCGCCCCGTCTTCCGGGACGCGGTCCACACCGCTGCCCAATCCGCTCGCCGGGCCGCAGTCCGCCCCCGCCGTGCCGGGTCCCGAGTCCGCTCGAATGATCCCAGGCGGAGCCCCGGCGTGAGCGCGATCGAGCGTGGGCGGGTCGAGCGCCGCACGACGCGCCGCGTCGATGTCGGCGGCGTCATCGTCGGCGGCGGCGCCCCGATCGTCGTGCAGTCGATGACCAACACGGATACGGCGGACATCGACGCGACGGTGACCCAGGTCGCCGCGCTCGCCCGGGCCGGCTCGGAGCTCGTCCGCGTGACGATCAACACCTCGGAGGCTGCCGCAGCGGTGCCCGAGATCCGCAGGCGGCTCGACGACATCGGATGCAGCGTCCCGCTGATCGGCGACTTCCATTTCAACGGACACAAGCTGCTGACGCAACACCCCGGCTGCGCGGCCGCGCTCGCCAAGTACCGGATCAATCCGGGCAACGTCGGCAAGGGCAGCAAGCGCGATTCCCAGTTCGCGACGCTGATCGAGATCGCGATCGCGCACGGGAAGCCGGTGCGCATCGGCGTCAACTGGGGCAGTCTCGACCAGGCGTTGCTCGCGCGCATGATGGACGACAATGCCGCGTCGGCATCCCCGTCGGACGCCGACGCCGTCATGCGCGGCGCGATCGTCGCGTCCGCGCTCGAGAGCGCGGCGCAGGCCGAGGCGCTGGGGCTGCCCGGGGAGCGCATCATCCTGTCCTGCAAGGTCAGCGACGTGCAGGACCTGATCGCGGTCTACCGCGCGCTCGCCCAGCGCTGCGATTACCCGCTGCACCTGGGCCTGACCGAGGCGGGCATGGGCAGCAAGGGCATCGTCGCGTCTGCGGCGGCGATGGGCGTGCTGCTGCAGCAGGGCATCGGCGACACGCTGCGCGTCTCGCTCACCCCGGAGCCCGGCGGCGACCGCACGCGCGAGGTGATCGTCGCACAGGAGCTGCTGCAGACGATGGGATTGCGCTCGTTCACGCCGATGGTGGCGGCCTGCCCGGGCTGCGGCCGCACGACCAGCACGTATTTCCAGGAGCTCGCGCAGCGCATCCAGGCATTTCTGCGCACGTCGATGCCCGCGTGGCGCGCGAGCTACCCCGGCGTCGAGACGATGCATGTCGCCGTGATGGGCTGCGTCGTCAACGGGCCGGGCGAATCCAGGCTCGCGAACATCGGGATCTCGCTGCCGGGCACCGGCGAGACGCCGGTCGCGCCGGTGTTCGTCGACGGGCAGAAGACGGTCACGCTCAAAGGCGAGCGGATCGCGGAGGAGTTCGAGCGCATCGTGCTGGACTACGTGCGCATGAAGTACGGCGGCGAGCCCGCATCGCCGCAGCTCCTGCCCGAGCGCAGGACCGTCGCCGTCAAGGCGATCGCGTAGGCGCGGAGCCTCACCACGATGGCAACGGCACTGCAGGCCGTGCGCGGCATGAACGACGTGCTGCCCGACGAGGCCGCGCTCTGGGAGTACTTCGAGGACACGACGCGCGACGTCTTCCGCCGCTACGGCTACCGCAACCTGCGCGTGCCGATCGTCGAGCCAACGCCATTGTTCGTGCGCGCGATCGGCGAAATCACCGACGTCGTCGAGAAGGAGATGTACACGTTCGCGGACAAGCTCAACGGCGACAGCCTGACGCTGCGCCCGGAAGCGACCGCCGGCATCGTGCGCGCGGCGATCGAGCACAACCTGACGTACGAGCGGCCGCAGCGCGTGTGGCTCGCGGGCCCGATGTTCCGCCACGAGCGGCCGCAGAAAGGCCGCTATCGCCAGTTCCACCAGTTCGACGTCGAGGCGCTCGGCTTCGCCGGGCCCGACGTCGACGCCGAGCAGATGGTGATGCTCGCGCGGCTGTGGCGCGAGCTCGACGTCGCCGACGGCATCAGCCTCGAGATCAATTCGATCGGCGATGCCGCCGAGCGCAGAGCGCACCGCGCGGCGCTGATCGACCATTTCGCGGCGCACGAGGCGCTTCTCGACGAGGACTCGCGGCGGCGGCTCCATACGAATCCTCTGCGCATCCTCGACAGCAAGAATCCGTCGCTCGCCGAGCTGATCGATCGCGCGCCGAAGCTCGTCGATCGCCTGTCCGATGCGACGCGCGCGCACTTCGAAGGGCTGCAGACGCTCCTCTCCGCGCAGGGGCTCGCATTCACGATCAATCCGCGCCTCGTGCGCGGCCTCGATTACTACAATCGCACGGTGTTCGAGTTCGTCTCCGATCGCCTCGGAGCGCAGGGCACGGTCGCCGGCGGCGGGCGCTACGACGGGCTGTTCGAGCAGCTCGGAGGCAAGCCGACGCCCGCGTGCGGCTTCGGCATGGGCGTCGAGCGGATGATCCTGCTCCTCCAGGACGCCGGAAGAACGGTCGACGCGATGCCGCTCGCCTACGTCGTGCATGCCGGCGAGCGGGCCGGCGCGCTCGCCCGCAGCGCCGCCGAGGACCTGCGCAGCGCCGGCTTTGCGATCGTCGCCAACGCGGGCGGCGGAAGCTTCAAGACGCAGATGAAGCGCGCCGACGCGAGCGGCGCG
>JAGXBK010000028.1 GCA_018971195.1 Betaproteobacteria bacterium | reverse complement strand
CGTTCCGATCCGCCGCGCCTCGCATCGACGTGCCCCTCATGTCGCTGCCTCGATCCCGCGCTCATGCCGCGTAGTCGAACAAGCGCATCGACGCGATGCCGTCGCGACTGCGAAGCGTGCACCGCCCCCCGACCGGCAGCGTGAGCTTCTCGCGCACGTGGCCAAACGGCAGTCCCGTGAACACCGGGACCGGCACGCGACTGCGTATCTGCCCGATCGCGCTCACGAGGTCGTAGCCGCCGTCGTTGGCGTTGAGCTCGTACCCGGTGAACGCGCCGAGCAGCACCGCCCGCGAGCGCGCGAGCACGCCTGCGTGGAGCAGCTGGTAGAGCATGCGTTCGATGCGATAGGGATGCTCGCCGACATCCTCGAGAAACAGGATGCCGCCGGAAACATCCGGCAGGTAAGGCGTGCCGACGAAATGCGCGACCATCGTCAGATTGCCGCCCCACAGCACGCCCGAGCACTCGACCTGCGAAGGGCCATCCAGCGCGCATTCGACGGTCCACTCGCGATTGCCCAGCACGCCGAAACAGTTCTCGAACGTGAAGACCGACGGCTGCTCCGCTCCGAAATCGTAGGACGCCATCGGGCCCGCGTAGGTGACCATCCCCGCCCGTGCCAGCGCCGCAAGCTGGAACGCCGTGAAATCCGAGTGCCCGAGCCAGCGCTTGCCGCTCCGACCGACTGCATCGAAATCGATGCGGTCGACGATGCGGGTCAATCCAAAGCCTCCACGCAGCATCAGCGCGACATCGGCATCGGGATCGGCGGCGACGCGCCCGATCGCCGCGAGCCTCGCGTCGTCGGGCGCGGAAAAGCGCTGCCAGCGGCTTTCGGCCGTCGCGTCGAGATGGACGCCGTGACCGAGCCCCGACAGTCGCGCGACCGCGCGCGCGACAGCCGCCGGGTCGGTCGCGAAGCCTGCGGGGGCGAGGATGTCGAAGCGCATGGCGATTACGCGGGCGCTTGGCGTCGCGCCGCGAAGAACGCCGTCAGCAGCGCCGCGCAGGCTTCCTCCGCCACGCCGCCGACGACCCTCGTATGATGATTGAGGCGCGGATTCGCGAACAGGTCGACGACCGATCCGCAGGCGCCGGTCTTGGGGTCGTGCGCGCCGAACACGAGGCGCGAAAGCCGTGCGTGCATGATGGCGCCCGCGCACATCGCGCAGGGCTCCAGCGTCACGTAGATCTCGCACTCCGGAAGCCGGTAGTTGCGAAGCGCCGCCCCCGCCTCGCGCAGCGCGGCGATCTCGGCGTGCGCGGTCGGATCGTTCGCGGCGATCGGCGCATTGCCGCCGCGGCCGACGATCACACCCTCGCATACGACGATGGCTCCGACCGGCACCTCGCCGCGGGTCGCGGCCCCGCGCGCGAGCGCGAGCGCCTCGGCCATCATCCGCAGGTCGGTCGCTGCGCGTGGCGCATCGACGGCCGTGTCATCGGCCACTCGCATCCTCGATGTGGAACCGGTGCAGCAGCCGGTGCAGCACCGGCGCGAACATCAAGCCGGTGGCGGCGAGCAGGATGACCCCGCAGAACAGCGCGTAGACACCGTCGAAGATCTTGCCGGCGGTCGACTTGACGTCGACGACGGGCCCCATGCCCGACAGCAGCATCGCCGCCTGGTGGAACGCGTCGAGCCAGCCGAGGCCCTCGAGCGCGTGATAGCCGATCATGCCGATCGCGAGCGTGACGACGACCAGCGAGAACGCATACTTCGCGGCGCGCCGGAACCGCGATATGAATTGCTTCCGGGGGGGCAGCGCCGGAGCGAACCACGGTGGCGTGGCGTGTCCGGGCCCCGCAGCACCGCCGCGCTTCGCCTGCGCTTCCGCCTTGTCCGGTTTCGCTCCGCGTTGCATCGTGGTCACTCCCAGCGATTCTCGCCCGCCATCACCGGCCTGCGCGCGGTGACGGCGCAATAGACACGGGGCAGCCGCCCAGCCCGCGGCGACAGGCCAGAAAAGTTCGCGAAACCTACTCCCATTCGATGGTCGCAGGCGGCTTGCTGGAAACGTCGTAGACGACGCGATTGACGCCCCGCACTTCGTTGGTGATCCGGTTGGATACGCGGGCGATCAGGTCGTGCGGCAGCGGGGCCCAGTGCGCGGTCATGAAATCGGTCGTCTGCACGGCGCGCAATGCGATCGCATGCTCGTAGCTGCGCCCGTCGCCCATCACGCCGACCGAGCGTATCGGCAGGAACACCGCGAACGCCTGCGAGGTCTTGTCGTACCACGATTCGCCGCGCTCGTCGACGGCGCTCCTCAACTCGTCGATGAAGATCGCGTCGGCTCGCCGCAGCATGTCGGCCGCATCGCGCTTCACCTCGCCGAGAATCCGCACGCCCAGCCCGGGGCCGGGGAACGGATGGCGGAATACCATCTCGCGCGGCAGGCCGACCTCGAGGCCCAGCGCCCGCACCTCGTCCTTGAATAGCTCGCGCAAGGGTTCGAGCAGCTTCAGATGCAAGGTCTCGGGCAGGCCGCCGACATTGTGGTGCGACTTGATCGTGTGCGCTTTCCTGGTCTTCGCGCCCGCCGACTCGATGACGTCCGGATAGATCGTCCCCTGCGCGAGCCAGCGCACGCCCTCGATCTTCGAGGCCTCGCGCTGGAACACGTCGACAAACATGCGGCCGATCACCTTGCGCTTCTGCTCCGGGTCGTCGACGCCGGCGAGCGCGGTGAAGAACTGCGCGCCCGCATCGACGTGAATCACG
The DNA here is from genome assembly GCA_018971195.1 of Betaproteobacteria bacterium. Lineage (GTDB taxonomy): Bacteria > Pseudomonadota > Gammaproteobacteria > Burkholderiales > Casimicrobiaceae > VBCG01. The sequence goes on along the minus strand of JAGXBK010000028.1, from coordinate 24,408 downwards.
CGCACGCCGAGATGGGAGGCGAAAGTGTCCATCACCTGTTCGGCCTCGTTCTGGCGCAGCAGGCCGTGATCGACGAACACGCAGGTGAGCCGGTCGCCGATCGCGCGGTGGATCAGCGCCGCCGCCACCGACGAGTCGACCCCGCCCGAGAGCCCCAGCAGCACCTGGTCGTCGCCGACCTGCGCGCGGATCGAAGCGATCGCTTCCGCAACGTAGTCGTGCATGTTCCAGTCGTGGCCGCAGCCGCAGACGTCGTGCGCGAAGCGGGCGAGGATCGCCGCACCCTGGCGCGTGTGCGTCACCTCGGGATGGAACTGGACGCCGTAGTAGTGGCGCGATTCGTCGGCCATCGCGGCGATCGCGCAGGCGGGCGACGAGCCCGCGAGCCTGAAACCCGGAGGCAGGTCGACGACCTTGTCGCCGTGGCTCATCCAGACGTCGAGCAGCCCGTGCCCATCGGCGTTGCGTCGGTCCTCGAGGCCGCGAAAGAGCACCGTGTGGCCGCGCGCGCGCAGCTCGGCATGCCCGAATTCGCGGATCCGGCCCTGCTCGACGCGTCCGCCCAGCTGCGCGGCCATCGTCTGCATGCCATAGCAGATGCCGAGCACCGGCACGCCTGCGGACCAGACGGCGTCGGGGGCGCGCGGGGTGTCGCCTTCGGTGACGCTCGACGGACCGCCCGAAAGCACGATGCCGCGGGCGCCGAATCCGCGGATGAAGGCCTCGCCGACGTCGTACGGATGGATCTCGCAGTAGACCTGCGTTTCGCGCAACCGGCGGGCGATCAGCTGTGTGTATTGCGCGCCGAAGTCGAGGATCAGGATCTTCGAGTGCGAAACGGCTGCCATCGGCTATTCAGCGCGGTAGTTCGGCGCTTCCTTGACGATCTGCACGTCGTGCACATGCGATTCACGCACGCCCGCGAAAGTGATCTCGACGAACTCGGCGTGCGTCGACAGGTCGCCGATCGTCGGAGCGCCGCAATAGCCCATCGCGGCGCGCAGCCCGCCCATGAGCTGCAGGATCACCGGCGACAGGGCCCCCTTGTAGGGCACGCGACCCTCGATGCCCTCCGGGACGAGCTTCTCGGCCGCACCCTCGCCCTCGGCATCCTGGAAATAGCGGTCCGAGCTGCCCTGCTGCATCGCCCCGATCGAACCCATGCCGCGATAGCTCTTGTACGAGCGACCCTGGTAGAGCTCGATGTCCCCCGGGGCTTCCTCGGTACCCGCGAACAGGCTCCCCAGCATGACGGCCGACGCCCCGGCAGCGATCGCCTTGGCGATGTCCCCCGACCAGCGCACGCCCCCGTCGGCGATCAGCGGGATGTCCATGCCCGCGACGCCCGAAAGCGCGTCCTGGATCGCCGTGATCTGCGGCACGCCGACGCCCGCGACAATGCGCGTGGTGCAGATCGACCCGGGCCCGATGCCGACCTTCACCGCATCGGCCCCGTGGTCAGCCAGTGCCTTCGCACCCGCGGCCGTCGCGATGTTGCCGCCGATGACCTGTACCCCCGAGTAGCGCTTCTTGATCCATTGAACGCGGTCGAGCACCCCCTGCGAGTGCCCGTGCGAGGTGTCGACGACGATGACGTCGACGCCCGCGCCGACCAGCGCCTCGACACGCTCCTCGGTGTCGCCGCCGGTGCCGACGGCGGCGCCGGCGCGCAGCCGGCCGTGCTCATCCTTCGACGCACTCGGGTGCTCGGTCGCCTTGAGGATGTCCTTGACGGTGATGAGGCCGCGCAACTCGCGCTCGGCATTGAGGACCAGCACGCGCTCCAGGCGATGCCGGTGCATCAACTCCTTGGCCGTCTCGAGCTCGGTGCCTTCCGGAACGGTCACCAGCCGGTCGGCCGGTGTCATGATGTTGGAGACCGGCTGGTCCAGATTGATTTCGAAGCGCAGGTCGCGGTTGGTGACGATTCCGACGACCTGCCGGCCGGAAACGACCGGCAACCCCGAGATCCGGTGCCGCTGGGTCAGGGCGAGGACCTGGCGCACCGACATCGACGGCGGGATCGTGATCGGATCCTTGACCACCCCGCTCTCGAAGCGCTTGACTTTCGCCACTTCGGCGGCCTGCCGGGCCGGCGGCATGTTCTTGTGGATGATGCCCAGCCCGCCTTCCTGCGCGATCGCGATGGCAAGCCGGGATTCGGTCACCGTGTCCATTGCCGCCGACAGGAGCGGCACGTTGAGGGTGATCGTGCGGGTCAGGCGGGTCGCGAGCGAGACGTCGCGGGGAACGACCAGCGAATGTGCAGGAACGAGAAGTACGTCGTCGAACGTCAGCGCCTTGCGGACGACACGCATAGTTTCTCCTGTGCGCAAAAATGGATTATACCGGTGCAGCCGGCGCGCCCTTTCCGCAGGGCGCAACGCGGCGTTGGTCGGCCCGGGACGACGTGTCGGAACCGCGACAGCCGGGCGCGCCGCGCGCCTCGCGGTCCACCCGCCGATTGACGCCGGAGGCGCCGGAGCGGTAACTTGCCATTGTCATAAAATGGAGGGGTCTGCCATGTCGAGGCTTTCCGCATCCGCGTCGCTGCTGCTCGTCGTGGCGCTTGCCTTCGCCGGCAGCGCGGCGGCCGCCCTCTACAAATGGACCGATGCGCAGGGACGCGTCGTGTATTCGGACCAGCCGCCACCGGCCGACGTCAAGGGGCGGCAATTGCAGGCAGCGCCGCCGCCCGCCAACCCGAACGCGGCGAAGGAGCTCGCGCAGCAGGAAGCGAATTTCCGCAAGCGACGGACCGACGAAGCGCAGGCGCTCGCCAAATCCGACCAGGCCCGCGCGGCCGAGCAGCAGCGCAACCAGGGCTGCGCGCAGGCGCGCTCCAACCTGCGGCAGCTCGCCGACAACCAGATGGCGATCTATCGCTACAACGCCAAGGGGGAGCGCGAGGCGATGGACGACGCGTCGAGGCAGCGCGAGAGCGACCGCCTGAACGCCTGGATGCGCGACAACAAGTGCGGTTCGTGACGCCGCGACCGGACGCCCGCCGTCACTGCTGCTGTTTCTTCTCGAGCACCGCCTGGTTGATCTTCACCTCGGTGCCTGCGCGCAGGCTCGCAAGGTAGGCCGTCATCATCTCACGGCCGATCGCGCTGCCGACGGCTGCCCCGACGCTGGCGAGCTTGGCGGCATCGGGCGCGGGCGCGTCGACGACCTTGTCGATCCTGTAGATCGAATAGTCGCCGCCGGCATCGGCGGTTCCGACATAGGCCGGAAGCTTGCGCGCGTCCGCCTCGAAGACCAATTTCAGCGCATCGGCAGGAAACCCGGGTTGCGCCTGGGTGCGATCGAGCGTCACCGGCTTCCCGAACTCGATGCCGACCTCGGCGTCGGTCTTGCCCTGGACAAGCAGCGCGAGCTTCTCCTGCCCGGCCTTCTGCGCCAGCGCGCTCGCCGCGCGGTGCACGAGCAGCTTGCGGATGTCGTCCTGGACGTCGGCAAAGGGCCGCAGCGTCGCCGGCTTGTATTCGAGGATGCGTCCTGCCATCAGGGTGTTGGGTGCCACCTCGATCGCTTCGGTGTTGCGCTTGGCCTGCAGCGATTCGGGTGAGAACAGCGCCTTCACGAACTTCTCGTTGCCGAGGGCGAGCTGCTGGATCTGCGCCCGAGTCATCAACGACGTCGTCTCGACCTTGAGGTCGAGCGCCTTGGCGGCACCGGCGAGCGAATCGGCCTGCTCGTAGACCAGGTTCTGGAACTGCTCGGCGGCGGACGCGAATTTCTGCGTCGCCTTCTGGCGCCGCAGTTCGGCTTCGATGCGCCCTTTGACCTCGTCGAACGTCTGCACGTGCGCCGGCGTGACGCCGGTCACCTTGATGATGTGGTAGCCGAAGCTGGTCTCGACCGGGCCGACGATGTCGCCGACCTTCGCGGCAAACACGGCATCCTCGAACGGCTTCACCATGGAACCGCGCGCGAACGATCCCAGATCCCCGCCCTGCTGGGAGGAGCCCGGGTCCTGCGAGTATTCCTTCGCCAGCGCCGCGAAATCCTCGGGCTTCGCCCGGGCCTTCTCGAGGATCATCATCGCCTTGGCCTTCGCCGCAGCCTTCTCTGCCGCCGACGCGTCGGGCTTCACCGCAATCAGGATATGCGATGCCTGGCGCTCCTCGGCCGTCGTGTACTGCCTGGCATTCGCCTGGTAAGCCTGCTTGACCTCGGCCGGATCGATCTTCATCTGCGCGGCGAGCGCATCCTGCGACAGCGTCAGGTACTCGATCTTCGCGACCTCCTGCGTCTGGAAGTCCCCCGGATTCTTGTCGTAGTACGCCTTGATGTCTGCGCTGGTGACGACGACCGATTTCTCGAAAGGCGCCGCCGCAACGGACGCGACTGCGACCTCGCGCTTCTGCTCGGCGAGCGCCAGGTATTGGCGCACCGTCGCCTGCGCAGCGAAGCTGCCGCCGACGATCGGATCCTGCAGCGGCGACAGCTGGAGCTCGCCGCGAACGCGCTGCTCGAACTGCAGGGGCGTCATCCCCTGCCCCGCGAGCACCTCGGCATACTTGGTCGCGGAAAACCTCCCATCCTCCTGGAACGGTGGCAGCGCAGCGATGAACTGCCGCAGCTGCCCGTCGGTGACGCGAAAATGCTCGGAGCTCCCGAGATTCTCGAGCAACCGCTGGTTCACGAGCTGGTCGAGCAGCGCGTAGCGCACCGCCGGCGTGTCGAGCATCGCCGGATCGTAGCGGGCGCCCAGGGCCTGGCGCATCCGCGCCTGCTGCTCGCGCATCAGGTTGTCGTACTCGCGCTGGTCGATCTTGCTGCCGCCTACAGTGGCGACGGCCGTGGCCGACCCACCGCCCCGAAAGTAGTAATCGACCCCGAAGAAAGCGAAAGGCAGCGTGACCAGGGCGAGCACCATCTGCGCGAAGGTCTTGTGCTTGTGAAGTAGATCGAACATGGGAGCCCCGTTGGCGCAGTAGCGCTGCGCGCGGTCGCAGGATCATGAAAAAGGGCGAACTCGCGTTCGCCCCTCGATACCGAATCTTGGCGGAGTGGACGGGACTCGAACCCGCGACCCCCGGCGTGACAGGCCGGTATTCTAACCAACTGAACTACCACTCCCCTGACTCCATCGCGTCGCCGGCGCTCCCGCTCCCCGGTCGTGGGGTGGTGGGTGCTGACGGGATCGAACCGCCGACATTCGCCTTGTAAGGGCGACGCTCTACCGCTGAGCTAAGCACCCGGAACCGGACGACCCAGCCCCGCGCTGCGAAGCTCATCAGTTTAGCGCATCCTTGAGCGCTTTTCCAGCACGGAACTTCGGCACTTTCGCGCCCTTGATCCTGATCGCCGCGCCGGTGCGCGGATTGCGGCCCGCGCGCGGACTGCGCTTGCCGACGTAGAACGATCCGAAACCGACGAGCGTGACGATGTCGCCCTTGCGCAGCGAGCTCTTGATCGCGCCGATGGTCGCGTCGAGCGAGCGCCCGGCAGCGGCTTTCGAGATGTCGGCGTGGCGGGCGATCGCATCGATCATTTCGGCTTTGTTCACGGCGGAATCCTTTCAGGGGACGTGACGACCGCGCCGGTGAGCAAGGCGCGGCTCGAATTGGGAAGTGGGAAACGACGGTGCGCGCGCGGCACTCAGCGGCACTTATAGCCCCCGCGTTTTCCGGGTGTCAAGACTCGCGCGACGTACGTGGGCGGCTTGGCGCCGACCGCGCGGGAACGAGAGCGGGCGAAGCGTCGCCCACCCCCACCGCTGCGATGCGCATCAGTGCTTGATGACCGCGCTCTTGTCGTCACCCGCGGCAGCGGGCGGCACTGCCGCAGGTTCAGGCTTGTCGGCGTCGGCCTGCATCGGCTTCGGCTGGCGTTCGAGCGCCTGCTCGAGCACCTGCTCGATCCACCGAACCGGATGGATGTCGAGGCGGTTCTTGATCTCGTCGGGAATCTCGGCCAGGTCCTTCACGTTCTCCTCGGGGATCAGGACGGTCTTAATTCCGCCGCGTCCGGCCGCGAGCAGCTTCTCCTTCAGGCCGCCGATCGGCAGCACCTCGCCACGCAGCGTGATCTCGCCGGTCATCGCCACGTCGCAGCGCACCGGGATTCCGGTAAGGATCGACACGATCGCCGTGACGATCGCCGCGCCCGCGGACGGACCGTCCTTGGGCGTCGCGCCCTCGGGGAGGTGCACGTGCAGGTCGGTCTTGGTGTAGAAGTCGACCGGGATGCCGAGCTGCTTCGACCGATGGCGGACCACCGACAGCGCGGCCGCGATCGACTCGTTCATCACCTCGCCGAGCTTGCCGGTCGACGTCGTCTTGCCCTTCCCCGGCAGCGCGACCGCCTCGATCGTCAGCAGGTCGCCCCCGACCTCGGTCCAGGCGAGGCCGGTGACCTGGCCGACCTGGTTCCGGCGCTCGGCGATGCCGTAGGTGAAGCGCCGTACGCCAAGGTACTTGTCGAGGTTCTTCGAGTTGACCTCGACCGGCCCGCGCGCCTTGCGCGCCTTGCCTTCGCTCTGCTTCAGCAGCAGCCCCTTGACGACCTTGCGGCAGATCTTGCTGATGTCACGCTCGAGGTTCCGCACGCCCGACTCGCGCGTGTAGTAGCGCACGATGTCGCGCAGCGCGCTCTCGGCGACGTGCAGCTCCTCGGGCTTCAACCCGTTGCCCTTGATCTGCTTCGCCAGCAGGTACTGCTTCGCAATCGCGATCTTCTCGTCCTCGGTGTAGCCGGAGAGGCGGATCACCTCCATCCGGTCGAGCAGCGGCGCGGGGATGTTCATCGTGTTCGCCGTCGCGACGAACATCACGTCGGACAGGTCGTACTCGACCTCGACGTAATGGTCGACGAACGTGTTGTTCTGCTCGGGATCGAGCACCTCCAGCAGCGCCGACGAAGGGTCGCCACGGAAGTCCTGGCCCATCTTGTCGACCTCGTCGAGCAGGAACAGCGGGTTGCGTACTGCGACCTTGCTCATGTTCTGCAGGATCTTGCCCGGCATCGAGCCGATGTAGGTGCGCCGGTGCCCACGGATTTCGGCCTCGTCGCGGACCCCACCCAGGCTCATCCGGACGAACTTGCGCCCGGTCGCCTTGGCGACCGACTGGCCGAGCGAGGTCTTGCCGACGCCTGGCGGCCCGACGAGGCACAGGATCGGCGCCTTCAGGCGGTCGACGCGCTGCTGGACTGCGAGATACTCGACGATCCGTTCCTTCACCTTCTCGAGGCCGTAATGGTCGGCGTCGAGGACCTTGACCGCGTTGGCGAGGTCCTTGCTGATCTTGCTCTTCTTGCGCCAGGGCAGCGCGAGCAGCGTGTCGATGTAGTTGCGCACCACCGTCGCCTCGGCGGACATCGGCGACATCATCTTGAGCTTCTTGAGCTCGGCCATCGCCTTGCCTTCGGCCTCGCGTGACATCTTCGCGGCCTTGATCTTCTTTTCCATCTCCTCGAGGTCGGCGTTCTCGTCGCCTTCGCCGAGCTCCTTCTGGATCGCCTTCACCTGCTCGTTCAGATAGTACTCGCGCTGGCTCTTCTCCATCTGCCGCTTGACGCGGCCGCGAATGCGCTTCTCGACCTGCAGGATGTCGACCTCGCCTTCGAGCAGGCCCAGGAGGTGCTCGAGCCGCTTCGCGACATCGCTCATCTCGAGGATCTGCTGCTTCTGCTCGAGCTTCAGCGGCAGGTGCGCGGCAATCGCGTCGGCCAGCCGGCCACCGTCGTCGATTCCGGACATCGACGTCAGGATCTCGGGGGGGATCTTCTTGTTGAGCTTGACGTACTGGTCGAACTGCGTGAGCAGTGCCCGGCGCATCGCTTCGACCTCGTGTGCGGCGCCCGGCTCGCCGGGTATCGGCCGGACCTCCGCAGCGAGGTATTCGCCGCGCTCCTCGACCCCGAGGATGCGCGCGCGTTGCGTGCCCTCGACCAGGACCTTCACCGTGCCGTCGGGAAGCTTCAGCATCTGCAGGACGGTCGCCACGCTGCCGATGTCGTACAGGTCGTCGGCCGCCGGATCGTCCTTGGCCGCCTGCTTCTGCGCGACCAGGAGTATGTGCTTGCCGGCGTCCATCGCGACGTCGAGCGCCTTGATCGACTTCGGGCGCCCGACGAACAGCGGGATCACCATGTGCGGAAACACGACGACATCGCGCAGCGGCAGCAGCGGCAGTGCGGTCAGGTCGGTCTGGGGAATCAGGTCGTTGGACATGCGCGTCTCGCGTGAGGGTTCGATTGGCAAAATGGGGCCGCCGGCCGGCACTGTCAAGCAAGCCGGTACGGGAATCCGAAAACCCTGCTGGGGCAACGGGTTATCGGCGGGGTATCAGCGGATTATGCCGGTTCCCGCGAGCGCCGCAGCCGCTGCCGTGACCTTGGGCAGCGCCGGGAGCGGCGAATTCCCGGCGCGCCGTCCCGGTCAGCCGGGGCGCCCGGCTACTGGGCCGACGCCACCCTGGGCGCGTCGGCGAACATCAGCAGCGGTTTGCCGTCGTTCGCGATCGTCGACTCGTCGACGACCACGCGCGCGAGGTTCGACATCGAAGGCAGGTCGTACATCACGTCGAGCAGCACCAGCTCGAGGATGGAGCGCAGGCCGCGAGCCCCGGTCTTGCGCGCGAGCGCCTTGCGCGCGATGGCCCGCAAGGCGAGCTCGCGGATCTCGAGCTCGACACTCTCCATCCGGAACATCTTCTGGTACTGCTTGATCAGCGCGTTCTTCGGCTCGACGAGGATCTGGATCAGCGCCGTCTCGTCGAGCTCGTCGAGCGTCGCGACCACCGGCAGGCGCCCGACGAACTCGGGAATCAGGCCGAACTTGATCAGGTCCTCCGGCTCGGTTCCGCGCAGCAGTATCGTCGCGCTGCGGCGATCGTCAGGGGAGACGACCTCGGCACCGAATCCGATGCCGGTCTTGGCCGTGCGCTGGCGGATGATCTTCTCCAGGCCATCGAATGCGCCGCCGCAGACGAACAGAATGTTGGTCGTGTCGACCTGGACGAACTCCTGGTTCGGATGCTTGCGTCCGCCCTGCGGCGGAACGCTCGCGATCGTCCCCTCGATGAGCTTCAGCAGCGCCTGCTGGACGCCTTCACCCGAAACGTCGCGGGTGATCGACGGGTTGTCGCTCTTGCGCGAGATCTTGTCGATTTCGTCGATATAGACGATGCCGCGTTGCGCCTTCTCGATGTCGTAATCGCATTTCTGCAGCAGCTTCTGGATGATGTTCTCGACGTCCTCGCCGACGTATCCCGCCTCGGTCAGCGTCGTGGCATCGGCGATCACGAACGGCACGTCGAGCAGCCTCGCGAGCGTCTGGGCGAGCAGCGTCTTGCCGGAGCCGGTCGGCCCGATCAGCAGGATGTTCGATTTCGCGAGCTCGACCTCGTCGTCCTTGCTGCCGGACTCCAGACGCTTGTAGTGGTTGTAGACTGCAACCGACAGGATCTTCTTCGCCGGCTCCTGACCGATGACGTACTGGTCGAGAATTTGGCGGATCTCGTGCGGCGTCGGCAGCTTGCTGCGGTCGCTGCGCGCGGCCTCGGTCCCCGTCCCCTCCTCGCGGATGATGTCGTTGCACAGTTCGATGCACTCGTCGCAGATGAACACCGACGGGCCGGCGATGAGCTTGCGCACCTCGTGCTGGCTCTTGCCGCAGAACGAGCAGTAGAGAAGCTTGTCGCCGGAGGAGGGTTTGTCCGCCATCGAGATGTCCGCGATCGGTGCCTTCGGTCGACTTTACCCGGGGACGGTCCGTTTCTGCAAGACTTTGTCGACAATGCCGTACTCGCGGGCCTGCTCGGCGGTGAGGAAATTGTCCCGTTCGGTGTCGCGGGCGATCTGCTCGACGGGTTTGCCGGTGTGGGAGGCCATCAGCTCGTTCAGGCGCTGGCGCAGGCTCAGGATGTACTTGGCATGGATCTCGACGTCGGAGGCCTGGCCCTGGAAGCCCCCCAGCGGCTGATGAATCATGACATCGGAATTGGGCAGGGCGAAGCGCTTGCCCTTCGCGCCCGCGGCGAGGAGGAACGCACCCATCGATGCCGCCATCCCGATGCACAGCGTCGACACGTCGGGCTTGATGAACTGCATCGTGTCGTAGATCGCGAACCCGGCGGCGATCGAGCCCCCCGGAGAATTGACGTAGAAATGGATGTCCTTGTCCGGATTCTCGGACTCGAGGAACAGCATCTGGGCGACGACGAGGTTCGCCGTCGATTCGTTGACGGGCCCGACCAGGAACACGACGCGCTCCTTCAGCAGGCGCGAGTAGATGTCGTACGCGCGCTCCCCGCGTCCGCTCTGCTCGATCACCATCGGGATCAGGCCCAGGCCTCTCGGTTCTTCCATTGCGGTTGTTTCCTCGTTTCGGGATCGGGTCAGGACTCCGGAGCGCAACGCCCGGGTCTTGATGCATCAAAAGCGCGCAGACTCACCGCCTCGCATCGGAAGATGGGTCCTCGCGGGACGGCAGTCAAGCGCCAGCCGGCAGATGGGCCGTCACGGTCGGCGGACGGCCACCGCCTCGGATCATCAGACGCCAGGGCGGGGCCCCATCACCGCGTCGAACGTCGCCGGCTCGTCGATCACCGTCGCCCGCGCGAGCACCCAGTCGACGACATTCTGCTCCAGCGCGATCGCCTCGAAGTCGAGCAGCCGCTCGGGCTTTTCATAGTGCCAGCGCACGACCGCCTCGGGCTGCTCGTAGGTCTGCGCCTGCTCGTGGACCAGCGCCTTGACCTGATCGGGCTTCGCGCGCAGGTCGTGGCGCTTCACCAGCTCGGCGATCAGGAGGCCCAGCGCGACGCGCTCCTCGGCCTGCGGCCGGAACACGTCGACGCCGATGGCGAGGTCCTCGGATTTCGTGCCCGGCTGTTGCCGCAGGTTGGCGAGCGTCCGTTCGCGCAGGTTCCGTGCCTCGGCTTCGATCAGCGATTTCGGCACGTCGAACCGTGCCTGCTCGCGCAGGCCCTTGAGCGCCTGCTCCTTCACGATCGCGGCGACCTTGTGCTTGAGCTCGAGCCTGAGATTGGATTCGACCTCGCGGCGCAGGTCCGCGACGTCGCCACTGGCGATGCCGAAGGCTTTCGCGAACTCGCCATCGAGCTCGGGCACGCAGGCTGCGGCGACCTCGTTGACGGTCAGTGCGAACTGCGCCTTCTTGCCGGCGACTTCGCGACCGTGATAGTCCACCGGGAACTCGACCGGGAACGTCTTGCTCTCACCCGCCTTCATGCCGGTGACAGCCGCCTCGATATCAGCGAGCATCTGTCCTTCGCCGAGCACGATCTGAAAATCCTTCGCGTGCCCGCCGGGAAACTCGACGCCGTCGATCGTGCCGGTGAAATCGACGCGGATGCGGTCCCCCGCCCTGGCTTCGCGCGCGGCCGGCGAGTACGTCGTCCGCTGCCGCCGCAGGACGCCGAGGGTGCGGTCGACGTCCGCCGCGGTCACCTCGACCTGCGGACGCCGGATCCTGATCTGCGACGCGTCACCGACCTCGACCTCCGGATAGACCTCGAACACCGCCGAGAACTCGAGCGCATCGGGCGGCTGGCCTTCCCGCGCCTGAGGCTCGATTCGAGGCGTACCCGCGATCCGCAGGTTCTGCGCGCGCACGGCATCGTCGAAGCCCGACCGCACGGCTTCCGAGATCACGTCCGAGCGGAGCTGCGATCCGTATTGCTGCGCGAGCATCTTCATCGGAACCTTGCCGGGCCTGAAACCCGCGAGCTTCGCGGTCCGCGCGAGCCGGGACAACCGCTTCTGGACTTCGCCTTCGATGTCGGCGAGCGCGACGGCGACATTCAGCCGCCGCTCGAGCCCGCCCAATGTTTCGAGTGTGTTCTGCATGCGACGGAAAACCCTTGCCGGATTGATTCGATGGTGCGAAAGGGGGGACTCGAACCCCCACGGGCTGCCCCGCCAGCTCCTAAGGCTGGTGCGTCTACCAGTTCCGCCACTTTCGCAGCCGGGACGCGCCCGGCACCCGCGGCGATCCGCGGAGCGCCCGTGGCCTGGCCTGGCGCCGGGACGCCGATCCGACCGGCGGCCCGCGATCGGCAGCCGCCTGGATCGACGCCCCAGCCGTCATGGACGCAGACCGCCCATGGCGGCCGAACGAAGCCCATTCGCCGAATCAGCTAGTATAGCCGACCGCCGTCGACCCTGCCAAACCGGTCGACGCGATGCGCAGGCGCGAGCGGCCAGTCCCGCTTGCGGAGCCCGCGCCACCCGCATACGGAACCCTGGCTTGCCGGTCGGTCATTACGAGAACTTTCCCGTCGCCTCGGTGCTGCTCCCGCGCCGGTTCCGGCGCGCGGTCGTCGCAGTCTATCGTTTCGCCCGGGCGGCCGACGACATCGCCGACGAAGGTGACGACCCGCCGCAGGCGAGGCTCGCAAAGCTCGATCGCTATGCGCGGGAGCTCGACGCGATCGGGCGCGGCGACACGCCGCGCGATCCCCCGTTCGCCGAACTCGCCGCGGCGGTGCACGAGCACCGGCTGCCGCTGGCTCCCATGCACGACTTGCTGTCGGCGTTTTCCCAGGACGTCAGCGTGACGCGCTATCCGACTTTCGTTGCGCTGGCCGACTACTGCCGCCGCTCGGCCAACCCGATCGGCCGGCTGCTCCTCGCGCTCTATGGTCGCGACGGCGATGCGACCCGCGCGATGAGCGACGCCGTCTGCACCGGCCTGCAGCTCGCGAACTTCTGGCAGGATATCGCCATCGACTGGGACAAGGGCCGCGTCTATGTTCCGCTCGAGGACCTTGAGCGCCACGGCGTGACCGAGGCACAGATCGCCAAAGGCGTGTGCGACGAGCGCTGGTCGCGCCTGATGCGCTTCGAGACCGAGCGCGCGCGGGCGTTGTTCGCCACCGGCCAGCCTCTGATCGGCCACCTGCCATGGCGGGTCGGAATCGAGCTCGCCGCAGTCATTGCCGGCGGAACGCGCATCCTGGAGCGCATCGACGCCGCCGGCGGCGACATCTTCGCGCATCGTCCGACGCTGGGCCCGCGCGACTGGATCGTCGTCGCGGGCCGCGCGCTCGTGCCGCAGCGCAAGCGCATGGCACCCGCGCCATGACCCCCGACGAGTACTGCGCGCGCAAGGCCGCCCGGAGCGGTTCGAGCTTCCACTACAGCTTCAGGCTGCTGCCGCCGGATCGGCGTCGCGCGATCACGGCACTTTATTCGTTCTGCCGCGAAGTCGACGACGTCGTCGACGAGGTCTCGGATCGCTCCGTCGCACGGGCCAAGCTCGCCTGGTGGCGCAGCGAGGTCGCCGCGATCTACAGCGGGACGCCCGCGCATCCGGTGGCACGGGCGCTCGCGGCCAGCAACGAGCACCTCCCGTTGCCCGAGGCGCTGCTGCAGACCGTGATCGACGGCATGGAGATGGATCTCGACCAGGTCCGGTATGCCGACTTCGTCTCCCTCGAGACCTACTGCCACCGCGTCGCCGGCGTCGTCGGACTGATGTCGGCGGAGATCTTCGGCTACACGGATCCCGCCACGCGCGACTATGCGCGCGACCTCGGGATCGCATTCCAGCTGACCAACATCATCCGCGACGTCGGCGAGGATGCGCGAAGGGGACGCATCTATCTGCCGCAGGACGAGCTCGCCCGCTTCGGCGTCGCGTCCGCCGACGTGCTGCGCTGCCGGAGCTCGCCGCAGTTCGCCGCGCTGATGGGCATGCAGGTCGGGCGCGCGCGCGCCTGGTACGAGCGCGCGCTGTCCAAGCTGCCGGCGCGCGATCGCCGCGCGCAGCGCGCGGGTCTCGCAATGGCGGCGATCTACCGGACGCTGCTCGGCGAGATCGAGCGCGACGGCTACCGGGTGCTTGACCGCCGGATCGCGCTCACGCCGTTGCGCAAGCTCTGGATCGCGACGAGGACCGCTTGGACGACACGATCGCCGTAATCGGCGGAGGCTGGGCGGGCTGCGCGGCCGCCGTCGAGCTCGCCAGGCGGGGGCATCGCGTCGCGCTCTTCGAGGCCGCGCCGGTGCTCGGAGGACGCGCGCGCCGCGTGATGCGCGACGGCCTGGCGCTGGACAACGGCCAGCACCTGCTGCTCGGCGCGTACGCCGAGACCCTGGCGCTCGCCGACCTGCTGCGCAGGCCTTCGGACGGGCCGGCGTGGTCGGCGTCGCCGCTGGCGTTGCGTCCGCTCTCGCGCGACCAGGGCAATGCGCTGTCCCTCACGGCGCACTCGCTGCCGGCACCCTTCGGCCTGGCGCTCGGATTGCTCACCGCGTCGGGCCTGTCGGTGACCGAGCGGCTGGCGGCGCTGCGCTGGTTCGCGCGACACCGGCGCGGCGGTTATCGGGTCTCGCCTTCCGCCACCGTGTCGACGCTGCTCCAGGAGCTTCCGCGGCGCGTGCGCGCGCACCTGTGGGATCCGCTGTGCCTCGCCGCCCTCAACACGCCGCCCGCGAGGGCATCGGCGCAGGTCTTTGCCAATGTGCTGCAGGCGGCGTTCGACACCGACGCCGCCGCCGCGCGCGTCGTGCTGCCCCGCATCGACCTGGCCGACGCGCTCCCCGGACCCGCGACGCGCTGGCTGACCGCCCGGGGCCACGCCGTGCACACGGCGACGAACGCGCGCATCCGCGGTATCGGTCCCGAAGGCATCGACATCGATGCGCATGGCCGGCGAATGCGCATGCGCGCTGCAGTGGTCGCGGTCGCGCCGCATCAGCTTCCCGGTGCGTTCGATCGCACCGTGGCGGACGCCAGCCCGGCCATCGCCACGGCGCTCCGGGACACCGCACGCCTGGGCTACGAGCCGATCACGACGGTCTACCTGGGCTATGCAGCGGCACCCGGCCTTCCGCGCGGGCTCGTCCGCCTCGACGACGCTCCCGGCCATTGGATCTTCGACCGCTCCGACATCCTGGCGCGGGCGGCGACTGTCAATGACCCGGGCCGCCCGCGCGTCCTCTGGGCCGTGGTGATCAGCGCGGGCGGGCCCCACGGCGACCTCGGCCATCCGGCACTGGTCCGCGCCATCGATGCCCAGCTGCGGCGCTCGATCGGCAGCCTTCCCGCGCCGTGCTGGTCGCAGGTCATCGAGGAGAAGCGCGCGACCTACGCCTGCGTTCCGGGCCTGCCGCGGTTGCGCTGCGGACACCTCGAGGGGCGCGTCTACGTCGCCGGCGACTACACCTACGATGCGTTCCCTGCGACCCTCGAGGCGGCCGTACGCAGCGGGCTCGCCGCGGCGCGCGCGCTCGCGGACGACCTCAACCGCGGCTGCGCAGCAGCCGCTGCTGCTCGCGATTCCACTCGCGCTCCTTGATCGTCGCGCGCTTGTCGTGCTGCTTCTTGCCCTTGGCGAGCCCGATCGCGAGCTTGACCCTGCCATTCTTGTAATGGAGGTCGATCGGCGTCAGCGTGTACCCGGCACGCTCGACCTTGCCGATCAGCCGGTTGATCTCCTCGCGGTGCAACAGCAGCCGGCGCGTGCGCGTCGGATCGGGGTGGACATGGGTCGATGCGGTGGCCAGCGGCGAGATGTGCGCACCGATCAGCATCAGCTCGCCATGCTTCACGACGACGTAGGCCTCCTTCAGATTGGCCCTCCCCCCGCGGATCGCCTTCACCTCCCAGCCTTCGAGCGCGATTCCGGCCTCGAACCGTTCCTCGATAAAATAGTCGTGGAATGCCTTGCGATTCTCGACGATGCTCATGAAACGCCCGATGATGTGCGCACGCCGCTGCGCGCGGCGGTCCGCGCATTCTACGCGCGGCCCGCGCCGCGTCTGGCGCGCGCTCGCGGGCGCCGCCATGACTGCCGCTGCGCGACGCTAGCAATGCAGAGCGTCAGCAGGACCGTGCTGGTACCTTACGCCGCGGCGCGCATGTTCGAGCTCGTCGACGCCGTCGAGCTCTATCCGCAGTTCCTGCCCTGGTGCGCAGGCGTCCGGGTGCTCCACCACGAAGGGGAGCGCAAGACGGTGCGCATCGACATCGACTATCACGGCGTGCGCGCCCATTTCACCACCGACAACCTGAATGCCCCGCCGCAGTCGATCGTCGTCACGCTCAAGGACGGCCCGTTCCGGCACCTCCATGGCGAATGGCGGTTTCGCGCACTGTCCGAGCACGGCTGCAAGGTCGAGTTCGAGCTCGTCTACGAGTTCACGACCCACCTGCTCGAGCGCGTCGTCGGTCCGGTGTTCAGCCACATCGCCAACACGTTCATCGACGCCTTCGTCCAGCGCGCGGACGCGCTGGATCCGGGCACGCCGCAGGCGGCGCGATGAGGGTCCAGGTCGCGTATGTCGGTCCCGGATTCGAGGCGCTGGTGGACGTCCTGCTGGACGAGAACGCCCGCGTCGCCGACGCGATCGCGCACTCGGGGCTGCTCGCACGGGTGCCGGAGCCGGCCGGATCGCTCGCCTGCGCGATCTTCGGCAGGCGCGTCGACGCGGACTCGCCGCTCGCCGACGGCGACCGCGTCGAGGTCACCCGCAGGCTGCTCTGCGACCCCAAGCTCGCGAGGCGCCATACGGCGAAGCGCCACCGTGGTTTGCGCTGACGCCGGAATGGTGGACAATCGCGCCGTGCAATCCGGCTACCCGACGCGTCTCCCCAGGATCCGCGCAGCGCGCCCGCTCGCCTTGGCTGCGCTCGTGCTGCTCGTCATGCACGGCGCGCCGGGCATGGCCGCCGGGCGTCCCGCCGAGCGCTCGTTCGGCGACAGCGCGCGGACGTCGTTCGGTGCCGCTGCGACGCGCGCCCTGGAGGGCGCGGAGGACATCGCGGTCTACGCGCTGTCGCTGATCGGCGTCGACTACCGCTATGGCGGCGACACTCCGGAGCGGGGTCTCGATTGCAGCGGGCTCATCCGCTACGTGTTCCAGCAGGCCACCGGCGTCACGCTGCCGAGGACGGCGCACGAACTCGCGCGGATCGGCGCCCACGTGCGCCGGTCCGACCTCGCACCCGGCGACCTCGTCTTCTTCAACACGCGACGCTCGGCGTTCTCCCACGTCGGCATCTACCTCGGCGACGGGCAGTTCATCCATGCACCGTCACGGGGTGGCGAAGTCGGGGTGGCGCAGCTGTCGTCGTCGTACTGGCGCCAGCGCTACGATGGCGCGCGCAGGCTGGTCGGCGTCCTTCCTTCCCTGATGCCCGCGATCGTCTCCCGCGCGGTTGCCGGGACTGCGAGCCCGCCGCCGGGCCACGCTGCGGATCCGGCGCCCGATGCACGGCAGGCGCCCGCCGCGGCGGATACGGCAACCCCGCCGGCCGACCTCGTGCCCTAGGGCACCCGCCGCCGCGCGTCATTCGCGCGCACCCGCGCGACGCAGTTCCTCGGCGATTTCGGTCTCGTCGCCGCGCAGGGCCCACGAAAGTGCCGTGGCGCCGTCGGCGTTGCGGTGATTGACGTCGGCACCCTCGTTGATCAGCAGCCGCGCGGTTTCGGGATGATGCTCGCGTATCGCCATCATCAGCGCGTTCGTGCCGTTGGGGCCCGTCGCGTCGATATTGGCCGCGTGCGCGATCAGGAACGACACGATCCGGTCGTGGCCGCCGGTCGCCGCGTAGATCAGTGGCGTCCAGCCCGTGCGGTTGACCGCCGCGCCGTGCGCATGCAGCGCCTCCACCGTGTCGAGGTTGCCGGACAGCGCGGCGAGCATCAGCGGCGTGTCCCCGTAGGCGTTGGGCAGGTCGACCTTCGCATGCGCGGCGAGGAGCGCGTTCACCGTCGCCACGTAGCCGTTGCGGGCGGCGATGCACAGCATCGGCTCGCCCTGGCGATCGACCGAGTCCGGGTCCATGCCCCGGGCGAGCAGCGCCTTCACCTCGTCGACGCGATCGTTCCTGACCGCGACGATCAGGTCGTCGAGCAGCGCCGCGCCCGCGGCGCACAGCGAGTACGCGAACAGCGCGACCCCGAGGACTGCGCAGCGAAAGCGGCAATCAATGCGCATCGCGCTCGATACCGAACAGGCGGAAGAAATTGCCGGTCGTCGCGGTCGCGATCGTCGCGACGGGTACGCCGCGCAGCCGCGCGATCTCCTCGGCGACATGGCGCACCCACGCAGGCTGGTTGCGCCGGCCCCGGTGCGGCACGGGTGCGAGGTAGGGACTGTCGGTCTCGATCAGCATGCGGTCCAGGGGCACGCGCATCGCGACCTCCTTCAGCGCCGCGGCGTTCCTGAAGGTCACGATCCCGGAGAACGAGATGTGGAAGCCCAGATCCATCGCCGCCTGCGCGACATCCCAGGTCTCGGTGAAGCAATGCATCACCCCGCCCACCTCGCCCGCACGCTCCTCCCGCATGATCGCCAGCGTATCCTCCGCCGCCGCCCGGGTGTGAATCACCAGTGGGCGGCCGGATTCGCGCGCTGCGCGAATGTGCACCCGGAAGCGCCGGCGCTGCCATTCGAGGTCCCCGGTCAGGCGGAAGTAGTCGAGGCCGGTCTCGCCGATCGCCACCACCTTGGGCTCGCGCGCGCGCTCGCAGAGCAGCGCCGGCGTCGGCTCGCCGACGTCCGGGTAATCGGGATGGACGCCGACGCTCGCGTAGAGGTTGGCGTGCTCGCGTGCGAGAGCGTGCACGGCAGGCCACGCGCTCATCTCGACCGCGATGCACAGCGCGTGCGTCACGTCGTTGTCGCGCATTGCCGCAAGGAGCTGCGGTAATTCGTAGCGCAGCTCCGGGAAATCGAGGTGACAGTGCGAGTCGACGAACAACCGTTACATCGTGTGCGTCGACCGCGTCGATGCGAGATGCTCGCCCAGGATCCGCTCGATTGTGGTCTTGGCGGCGGCACCGGTGTCGTCCAGCGTGAACTGCACGCCGATTCCCTGCGTGCGGTTGCCCTGGCCGCCGTCGGGCGTGATCCACACGACCTTGCCCTGCACGGCGATGCGGTTGGGGTCGTCCATCAGCGACAGCAGCATGAACACCTCCTCACCCAGCGCGTACGGACGCGAGGTCGGGATGAAGATGCCACCGCCCTTGAGGAACGGCATGTACGCCGCATAGAGCGCGGCCTTTTCGCGAATGTTGAGCGAAAGCACGCCGGGGCGCGCGGCCGCGCCGCCGGCGGGGGTCACAGGTGTCTTGTCCGCCATTATCGACCAAAGAGGTCCCGGTAATCGATCAGGAGTGCCTCGGCGACGAGCCGGGGCTGGAGGGGATGCCCGAGCAGGGCCCGCGCATGCAGCAACGCCCGATGATAGCGAAACAGCGCGATCGGTGCCACCGACGCGGCAAGTGCCCCGAGCTCGGCCTTCATGTCGCCATTCTGCAGCGGCTCGCCCCCGAAGCGAACGCGCGCGAGGTCGTCGCACCAGCCTGCGAGCCAGCCGATCAACGCGGCAAGGCCATCCTTCCTCGCCTCGCGCGGCAGCGCGTCGATCCGCGCGCCCAGGGTCACTGCCGATAGCGCGCCCGGCCTGGCGAGGGCGGCAAGCCACGATGCTCGCTCGGCCTGGTCGTCGGCACCACCGAGAGCGAGCGCGGCAAGCGGCGAGCGCCCGGCCCGGGCAAGAAGGCGCTCCGGGTCCCCGACGCCTTGGCCGGCGAGCCAGGCGACGGACTCGGCGACCGTGGGTCGCGGCGCGGCGATGCGCTGGCAGCGACTCGCGACCGTCGGCAGCAGGCGCCCCGGCTGATGCGACACCAGGATCAGGAACGTGCCCGAGGGCGGTTCCTCGAGGGTCTTCAGCAGCGCGTTGGCGGCCGCCGCGTTCATCCGCTCGGCGGGCACGATCAGCGTCACCTTCGATCCGCCGCGATGACTCGTGACCTGCACCCACTCGGTCAGCGATCGCACGCGGTCGACGACGATCGCCTCGACCGGCTTGGCGACCCCCTCGTCATCGACGTCCACCGGCTCCAGGACCCGGAGGTCGGGATGCTGCCCGGCCGCCACGTAGCGACAGCCTGCGCATTCCCCGCAAGCCGATCCGTCGCTGCGCGGCGACTCGCACAGCAGGGCGCCGGCGAGCACCTCGGCCAGCCTGCGCTTGCCGATGCCGGCAGGCCCCGTGAGGAGCAGCGCATGCCCCCAGCCGCTGCGTCGCGCGAGCAGATCGGCGGCGAAGCGGCATTGCCACGGCAGCGGCTCGGCGGACCGGCGTGGCACTGCGCTGCGATCGATCGGGTCGTCGGCGCTCACAGCGCGCTCACGATTCGTGCCAGCTCGGCGCGGACCTCGGCGAGCGGCCGTCCGCCATCGATGACGCGAAAGCGCGAAGGATCGGCTGCGGCGCGCTCGAGATAGGCGTCACGCACGCGATCGAAGAAGCCTGCATCCTCCAGCTCGAACTTGTCGAGATCGCGTCCGAGCGCCCGCATCCGTTCGAGCCGATCCCGCGACACGGAAGAAGGCACGTCGAACAGCAGCGTGAGGTCGGGATTGCAGCCGGCATGGACATGCCGCTCGAGATCGGCGATCAGCGACTTCGATACGCGGTGCCCGCCCCCCTGGTAGGCCCAGGTCGCGTCGGTGTAGCGGTCGCACAGCACCAGGTCGCCGCGCGCGAGCGCCGGCTCGATTACCTGCAGCACATGCTCACGCCGCGCCGCGAACATCAGCAGCGCCTCGGTGTCGTGCGCCATCGGCTGGCGCAGCAGCAACTCGCGCAGCGCCTCGCCGATCCGGGTCCCCCCGGGCTCGCGCGTTGCGACAACGGTCAGGCCCCGCGCGCGCAGCGCCTCGACGAGCCACGCCGCGTGCGTGCTCTTGCCAGCGCCGTCGATACCTTCCAGCGTGACGAACTGGCCGCGCTGCGCATTCCGGGTCACGGTCGAGGATGGGAGTAGGCTCCCGCCTGCAGCGCGTGCCGCATCGGTGCCGTCTCAGTGAGGGGTCTTCTGGTATTTTGACACGGCGCGGTTGTGCGCGACGAGGTCTTCGGAGAACTCCGACGACCCATCGCCGCGCGCGACGAAATACAGGTACGGCGTGTCCGGGGGATCGACGACGGCGTCGATCGAGGCCTGCGAAGGCAGCGCGATCGGCGTCGGCGGCAGCCCGTCGCGCGTGTACGTGTTGTACGGGGTGTCGGTGGCGAGATCGCGCTTGGTCAGGTTGCCGTCGAAGGCCGTGCCCATGCCGTAGATGACCGTCGGATCGGTCTGCAGCCGCATCCCGCGCTTCAGGCGATTGACGAACACCGACGCGATCAGCGGGCGGTCGGCGCCGCGCCCGGTCTCCTTTTCGACGATCGAGGCCAGCACCAGAGCCTGGTAGGGCGTGGCGATCGGCAGGCCCGCCTCGCGCCTCGACCAGGCGGCCGCGAGCCGCACATGGAGCGCACGATAGGCGCGCTTCAGCAGTGCGATCTCGCTGCCGCCTTTGGCCATGAAATACGTGTCCGGAAAGAACAGCCCCTCCGGGTCGCTCTCGGCCGCCCCGATGCGCGACAGCAGTTCGGCATCCGAGAGCCCCTTGGCCGTGTGCGCGATGTCCGGATTCGAGTCCAGCGACTGCCGCAGCTGGGCGAAAGTCGTCCCCTCGACGATCGTCACCGACGTCTGCATCACGTCGCCCTGCGTCAGCCGGGCGAGAAGCTCCGGGAGCGTGATGCCTTGCTCGATCTCGTAGCTGCCGGCCTTGATCGCGCGGTCGACGCGTTCGATGCGCGCGAGGAGAACCAGTGCGGCGGCGTGCGGCAATGCGCCGTCGTCGTGCAGCGCGCGTGCGACCTGCGACAGCGAGGCACCGGTGTGCACCTCGAAATCGTAGGGACTGCGCGGCAATGGGAGCGGCCCGCGGTACCACGACGCGACGATCGCTGCGCCGACGGCCGCTGCTGCAAGCAGCAGGGCGACGACGAGTCTGGCGATCGCAGTTTTGCGCATCGGGTGCTGGCGTATCGGTGCGCGAGCGGGTCGCGGCGACGTCGCCCGTGGGCGGTGCCGGCGCGGATTCGCGAATCGCGCGGATTATAATCGGCCAATGATCGCAGAAGCGCGCCGCTCGCCACACCGAAGCATCGCTTGCGCCGCGTGCGGGTGCGACGTCGCGCCCGCGATCCGCGGCCGGGTCCGCGCCGCGGGCTTCACGTTGATCGAGATCATGGTGGTCATCGTGATCCTGGGCATACTCGCGGCACTCGTCGTGCCGAGCATATTGAGCCGCACCGACGATGCCCGCGTCGTCGCCGCGAAAAGCGACATCGCCGCGATCCTCCAGGCATTGAAGCTCTACCGGCTCGACAACCAGCGCTATCCGACGACCGAGCAGGGACTGAACGCGCTGGTCGCCAAGCCGACCGACCCGCCGATACCGCCGAACTGGAAGCCCGGGGGCTATCTCGAGAAGCTGCCACGCGACCCTTGGGGCCACCCGTACCAGTATCTGAATCCCGGCCTCAAGGGCGACGTCGACGTCTTCAGCTACGGCGCCGACGGCCAGCCCGGCGGCACCGGCGTCGACGCCGACATCGGATCCTGGGATCTTTGACGCCGGATGCGTCGCGGCCCGACAGCGACGTCCTGCCGTGCCTGTCGCCGCGGCCCGGGTCCGGCGACGCAGCGCGCGTTCACGCTGGTCGAGATCCTGGTGGTCATGGTGATCGTCGGCATCGCGGCGGGCCTCGCGCTGGCGCTCGTCGCCCCGGACGAGCGCGACCTCTCGCTGCGCGAAGCCCGCCGCTTCGCCGGCACGATCGAATACGCCGCGCTGCGTGCGCAATGGCGCGACCGGATGCTGGGAGTCTCGGTCGGCGGGAACGTCGTCCGCTACTGGCGGCGCGACGACGCCGGCGATCGTTGGCTGCTGGTCGACGACGATGACGTGCTCGCGAGCCGGACGCTTCCGGCCCCGGTGGAGGGGGCGGCGCTGGTCTACGCGGGCCACGCGCTCGCCGCCGACGCGATCGTTCCGCTGCGGGCCTCGGGCAACAACGATCCGTTCGCGTTCGCGCTCGTGGCGGGAGATTGGCGCACCATCGTCGCCGCGGACCCGCTGAACCGCGTGTCGATCGAAGGTCCTGCGCGCGTTCCGCGATGATGCGTCCGGCGCCCTGCCGCCCGCGCGGCTTCACGCTGATCGAGGTGCTGGTCGCGCTCGCCGTCGTCGCGGTGGCCCTGGCCGCCGGCATGCGCGCGCTCGCGCAGAGCGCCGACGCTGCGGCGACGCTCAAGCTGCGCACGCTCGCCCTGTGGGTCGCGCAGAACCGGCTGGCGCAGGCGCAACTGCAGAGCCCCTGGCCTGCCCCGGGGACGACCGCCGGCGGCGAGGTGCAAGCGAGCGTCACGCTTGCGTGGCGGGAGACGGTGAGCGCGACCCCCAATCCGGCGTTTCGCAGGATCGAGATCGTCGTCACGCAGCCGGACGTGCCGGAGTATGCACTGGCGCGCCTCGCCGGTTACCTGGGAAATGCATCGCGTTGAACCCGGAGTCGCGCCGCCGCCGTCCGCATGCGTGGGAGGCGGCCGTGGACAACCCCAGGTGCCGCCGCAGCGAGGCGCAGCCGGCGGTTTCACGCTGGTCGAAGCGCTGGTCGCGATCGCCATCCTGGGCGTGGTGGCCCTGCTCGCGTGGCGCGCGACCGACGCGATGACCGGCAGCGAAGCGCAGATCTCCGGCGAAACCCGGCACTGGCAGCAGCTCGACGCGGTGTTCGCGCGGATGGAGGCCGACATGCGCCGGGCCATTCCACGCGCGGTCCGCGTGCCGGCCCTGCAGCCCCCCTGGTCCGCCGCGCCCGACGATGCCGAAGGCGACACGCTGCTCGTGTTCTCGCGCGCCGGACCTGACAGCGTCGACGAGCCGGGCGCTGCCGGCCAGCGCGTCGGCTACGACCTGCGCCGTGGTCGCCTCGAGGTCGTGTACTGGCCGCAGCTCGACGACCCGTCCGGGGCAGCGCCGGTCGCCTACGCGCTGGCAGACGGTGTCGCGCGATTCCGCGTGCTGCAGCTGACGGGCTCCGGCGCATGGTCCGCGACCTGGCCCCGCGCCGACGAGGACGCGATACCGCGCGCCGTGCGTATCGAGCTCACCCTCGAGGACGGGGGCCTCATCACGCGCACGCTCGCGCTGCGATGACCGTTCATAATCGCCTCCAGGCACGGCGACGGCAGCGCGGACTGGCGCTGATCGTCGCGATGCTCGTCGCCGCTCTCGCCGCAGCGGTGGCGGTCTCGCTCGCCGGCGGCGAGTCGATGTGGTCGTCGCGAGTCCTGCACCGGCGCGACCAGGTCCAGGCGCAGTCGATCGCGCAGGCCGGCATCCAGTGGGCGCGCCAGATCCTCGCTGCCGATGCGCAGGGGGGCCCCATCGACTCGCTGAACGAGCCGTGGGCACTGCCGCTGCCCGCGACCCCGGTCGAGAACGGCACCGTCGAAGGCGACATCGTCGATGCGCAGGGCCGGTTCAATGTCAACGATCTCGCGAGCCACGTGCATGGCAGCGCCGAGCGGGAGCGCTTCGCGCGGCTGTTCGCGAGCCTCG
>JAGXBK010000166.1 GCA_018971195.1 Betaproteobacteria bacterium | reverse complement strand
GACCGGGGCTCTGGTCGTCGCCGGCGGCCTCGCTGCGCGGGCCCTCCGCGCGCTCGATCGCGGGCCGCATGAGTCGCAGGGTCCGCTGCCCATTCCGGCCGCCGCGCCCGTACCTGCACCCTCCGGGAGCGGCAGGTCGATCACCGTCGCCACTCCCGCGCAAGCGGTGCAGGCGATCGACGCGGCGCAGCCCGGCGACACCATCAATTTCGCCGCCGGTACCTACCGTTTCAGCGGCACCTACATCGACGCCCGGCGTCCCGGCGCCGCCGGGTCGCCGATTACCGTGCGTGCCGACCGCGCAGGCAGCACCGTCCTCGAGTTCGACATGGTCGAGGGCTTTCTCGTCTCGGCGCCGTACTGGACGTTCGAGAACCTGGCCATCCGCGGCGTCTGCGCCGACGATTCGAGCTGCGAGCACGCGTTCCACGTTGTGGCCGGAGCGACGCATTTCACCGCTCGCAACAACGTGATCACCGACTTCAATGCGCAGATCAAGATCAACGGGAGCGCGGGGCGCGTTCCGGATTCCGGGATCATCGAAGGCAACGTGCTGGCCGACACGCGGCCGCGGCACACGGACAATCCGGTGACGATGATCGACCTGGTCGCGGCGAGTCACTGGCGGATCACCGGCAACCGGATCAGCGACTTCGTCAAGGCGCAAGGCGACCGCATCAGCTACGGCGCCTTCGCCAAGGGCGGGGGCGGCGACAATCGTTTCGAGCGCAACGTCATCGTCTGCGAACACCGGCTGCATGATCTTCCCGGCCAGCGCGTAGGACTGTCGCTGGGCGGCGGCGGAACCGCCCCCGCCTACTGCCGCGACCGGCGCTGCATCACCGAGCAGGATCGCGGCGTCATCGCCTCGAACCTGATCGCCTCGTGCTCCGACGATGGCATCTATTTGAATCGCGCCGCCGAAAGCCGCATCGTCGACAACACGCTAATTGACACCGCGGGCATCGTGCTGCGCTACGGCGAGACCGGCGCCGAGGTCGTCGGCAACCTGGTCGACGGTCCGATGACGTCGAAGGACGGCGCGGCCCTGCACGCCACCGCGAATGTCGACACCGCGCTCGCCCAGCTCTACCTCGGCTGGCATCCGGTCAGGCGCCTGTTCCAGGACCCGCTTGCGCTCGACCTGCGCTGGCGTGGCGGGCCGCCGCGGCGGGACGCTCGCGCGGACCTCAAGGTGGACCTTTGCGGGACGCCGCGGCCGTCCCGTCCGGCATATGGCGCATTCGACGACATCACGCGCTGCGTGGCGCCCGCCCGCTGACCGCCGGCCGCGATTCAGGTCGCAGGCCGCGACGCGGCAGGATGTGGCGACGGGCGGGCAGTGATCACCGCGAATCACCGCGGCCGCGCGCAGCCGCGCTCAGCCACGAATGCGGCGCAGCAGCGACGTCGTCGAGTGATCGTGGAGAAAGGGAATCGCGACGAAGCGCCCGCCGCGGGCGATCACCTCGGCAGCCCCGGCCGTCGTGTCGACCGTGTAGTCACCGCCCTTGACCAGCACGTCGGGGGCGCAGGCGACGATGAGATCGCGCGGCGTGTCCGAGTCGAACGGAACGACGAGGTCGACGCAGGCGAGCGCCGCCAGCACCGCCATCCGGTCTTCCTGCGCGTTCAGCGGCCGGTCGCCATCCTTGCCTAATCGTCGCACCGACGCGTCGCTGTTGACCGCGACGACCAGCGACGCGCCAAGGCCCTTCGCCTGCTCGAGGTAGGTGACGTGCCCGCGGTGCAGCAGGTCGAAGACGCCATTGGTGAACACGAGCGGGCGGGGCAGCGCCGCGATCCGCCTCAGCACATCGTCCGCCCGCGCGATCCTGGCCGGATACCGGGGCTCGGGCAGTGCGTAGCTCGCGCCAGCCTGCGCCATCGGCGCTCAGTCGATGTACTGGAACAGCTTCACGACGCGCGTGACCCCGGAGGTCGTCGCGGCGATCTGCGCGGCGGTGTCGGCCTCGGAATGACGCACCAGGCCCATCAGGTACACGACCTGGCGCTCGGTGACGACCTTGACGTGATTCGCCGCGAACTTGTTCGCCTCGACGAACCGCGACTTCACCTTCGCGGTGATATACGAGTCGTTGGTGCGCGAGCCGATGCTCGAGACCGGCCCGATCAGCAGCTCGTTGTGCACGGTACGCACCTTGGGGGTCTTGCGCGCGATCTCGACGATGGCGTTCATCGAGTCCTGGGTCGGCACTTCGCCGGTCAGCAGCACGATGCCGTTGTAGCTCGTCACGTTGACGTGGACCTGGTCGCCGTAGCCGGCGCCGATGTTGTTCGCGATCTTGAGCTCGATCGATTCGTCGTCGAGCTGCGCCCCTGCGGAGCGTCGATCGGTCGCGACCAGCGCGGTGCCGCCGACGGCCCCGGCGACCAGGATGGGGGCACAGCCGGCAAGCAGCGCGGACGCGATGGCGATGGCGGCGAATGCGGCAAACAGCGAGCGTCGGTTCATGGTTCGTCTCCCAGAAGCGTTGCGTCGATGACGTCGCACAGGCAATGGATCGTCAGCAGATGGACTTCCTGAATGCGCATCGTGCGCCCGTGCGCAACGCACAGGTGGACGTCTTCCGGCGCGAGAAGTTCACCAATGCGGCCGCCGCCCTTGCCGGTGAGCGCAACGACGCGCATTTCGCGCTCGTGCGCCGCGCCGATCGCGGCGATCACGTTCGGCGAGTTGCCGGAGGTGGAGATGGCGAGCAGCACGTCGCCCCTCCTTCCCAGCGCGCGGACCTGCTTGGCGAACACCTGCTCGAACGCGTAGTCGTTGGCGACGGCGGTCAGCAGCGACGTGTCGGTGGCCAGCGAAATCGCCGGCAGCTCCGGGCGCTCGCGCTCGAACCGGCCGACGAGCTCGGCGGAAAAATGCTGCGCGTCGGAGGCCGAACCGCCATTGCCGCAGGCGAGGATCTTGCCGTCGGCCAGCAGGCAGTCGGTCAGGAGCACCGCGGCGCGCGCGATCGGCTCCGCCATCGTCGCCGCGGCCTCCTGCTTGAGCTTCGCGCTTTCGGCGAAATGCCCGCGTACGCGCTCGACGTGATCGGTCATGGCCGGTGATTCTAGCAGGGCGCAGGTAACCGTTCCGTTCATCTTCGCGGATCCCGGACGCGCGGGAGCGTTGCGCCTGCGCGCATCAGTCGACGCCCAGAACGTCGCGCTGCCATTCGATCGCCCGCGGATCGAGACTCTGCATGACGATCGCGTCGAAGCGACAGGGCGGCTCGTGCCCGATCATCGCCAGGTAGCCGTTGGCGGCACGGACCAGCCGCGCGCGCTTGGCGGCGGTGATGCTGCCGATGGCCCCGCCGAAGCGCTTCGAGCGGCGCAGGCGCACTTCGACGAAGACCAGGACGCCACGGTCGCGGGCGATGAGGTCGATCTCGCCGAAGCGGGTGCGGAAATTCCGCGCAACGATCGCGAGTCCCTGCGCGGCCAGGTAGCGGGCAGCGAGCGCCTCGGCGCGCGCGCCGGTGACCCTGGGGGCACCGCCGTCAAGGAGCGGGTTCGAGCGGAACGAGTTGGCCGTCACGGTAGACACCGAGCGCGCCTTCGCGAACGAATCGCCGGCCTTCGAGCGCGATGTGGCCGGTCGCGCCGTCGAGATCGAATTGACCGGGCGGCTCGGCGTGGAACGCCGATGCAATCCGGTACGCGTCGAAGCCGAACGCGTAGAGCCGCGCCAGCGCTTCGCCGCCGGCCTCGGGGGGCTTCAGCGCGGCGAATGCCGGCGCATCCGGCGTCAGCAGCCACGGTATCTCGACCACGCGGACGCCGTCGAGGTCGTGCGCGGTGGCGATGGACGGGCGGTCGAAGATCAGTCCGCTCGCGTAGGTCGTGATCTCGCCGAGGAACGGTTTCACCAGCGCTGCGTGCTCGCTGCTCATTGCCAACAGCATGGCATCGGGCGGCGCCTTGGCGAGCGAGTTGCGCAGTCGGGTCAGGGCGTCGGGCGTCGCGTCGAATGGAAGGTCGGCCGGGGCGCTTCCGCCGTCGGCGACCCAGGCCCTGGCGAATCCGGCGGCGAGGCGCTTCATCAGCGGGGAGTCACCCTCGACCACGTCGATCGAGTGCGCCCCGTCCTGCCGCGCGCGCTTCGCGATCATGCGCGCGTCGCTGTCGACCGACAGCGGGAAAGTGTAGATCGCGCGTGGCAGCGGCGACGCGTCCTCGAGCTGGTTGAGGGCGAGTGTCCAGGGCAGCCGCGCGCCCGAGATCGCAAGCGTCTTCAGGTCGTCGCGGACCAGCGGCCCGACGGCTACGCGCACACCGCGCTGGAGCGCGGACTCGAACGCCGGTATGACGCCGTCGACCCCGTGCGGCATGACGACGACGCGGTCCTTGGCGCCCGCGGCGTCGGCGGCGTCGACGAATCCGTCGCGCACGGCGGCAGCCACACGCGCGTACTCAGGCACGTCGAGTGGAAGGATCAGCGCAATCAGGTCGCTGGTCGGCGTCGGGGGGATCGCGTCCGCAGCAAGGCCTGCCGCCCCCGGACCGGCGGGAGTGGCGCCCTGGCCCGCCGTTCCCGCAGCAGGGGGCTGCGCCAGTCCGGCCGTGACCTCGTTTCCCTGGCCGGGGGCTCCGCCCGCTGCCGCCGTTCCTTCGGCGGCAGGCCGCTCGAGCGCATGCTGTGGCTCGACGATGGGTGCGCGTGTTGCGGGGCCGACGTCGGCACAGGACAATGCGCCCGCGGTCAGCGCAACGACGATGCCGGCACGCAGAATCCGCTGCGCGGCGCATCGCAGGGCATTCGACTCGTGCATCGGGGTGGGCATGACAAAGAGGGTGATGGATCCGCAACCGGGCGGTGGCGCCGGCGCCGCAGCATTCCGCGCCGAGCCCGGCTCATTATATGTGGTCGCCACGCCGATCGGGAACCTGCGCGACGTGACGCTGCGCGCGCTCGACATCCTCGGCTCGGTCGACATCATCGCCGCCGAGGATACGCGCGTGACGGCGAAGCTCCTGTCGCATTACGGAATCGCCACGCGGCCACGCTCGCTGCACGCCCACAACGAGGCGAGCCGGAGTGCCGCGATCATCGCCGACCTCGCCGCCGGGCGCAGCGTGGCCCTGGTGAGCGATGCGGGGACGCCGGCGATCAGCGATCCAGGCGCGAAGCTGGTGCGCGCCTGCGCCGACGCCGGCCACCGCGTCGTGCCGGTTCCCGGTGCCAGCGCGATCGCGGCCGCCGTATCCGCGGCCGGGCTCGCCGCTGAGCGCTTCGCTTTCATCGGTTTCCTGCCGACGCAGGCGAAGGCGCGCGGCGAGCTGCTCGCGGCGTTTGCGGCATCGCCGATCGCGCTGGTGCTCTACGAGGCTCCGCAACGCGTGGCGGCCACTGTCCTGATTCTCGCGCAGGCCCTCGGGGACCAACGGACGCTGATCATCGCGCGCGAGATCACCAAGACCTTCGAGTCGATCGCCCGGCTGCCGCTGGGCGACGCGGCGCAGTGGATCGCGAAGGATGGCAATCGATCACGCGGGGAATTCGTGCTGATCGTCGATGCGCCGCCGCATCCGACAAAGGCGGAAGGCCTACCGGCCGATGCCGATCGCCTGCTCGTGCTGCTGCTCGACGAGCTTGCGCCGGCGCGCGCGGCGCGCGTCG